>JAITBG010000197.1 GCA_031283725.1 Treponema sp.
GCCCTTTCGGCCATTAAAGCGGCCGGCGCCAAGACCTTCGTCATCGGTTACGACGGCAACCCGGAAGCTATCGCTGCTATGAAGGATCAGGCGGGCGACGGCAAATGGTGGGTCAGCGAAATTTCCCAGGACCCTGCCCTCATTGGGAAGACCATTGTGGAACAGATTAAAAAATATCTGGATACCGGCAAAGTAGATGCCCAACTGATCCCGATCAATCCTTATATTATCACATACGATTACATCCAGAAGAACGGTCTGTAATCGTGCGGAAATGAAACACGGGGAACCCTTCAAGACAGAGTTGTCAGGGGTTCCCTTTTTCTTTATTCTCAAATTAACGGAACAAGAGATGAGTTATGGGTGAAAAGCCTATTTTACAGGTAAAAAATGTTTCCAAGATGTTCCCCGGCGTTATCGCGTTGAGCGGGGTATCGGTGGATTTTTACGCCGGAGAGGGGCATGGCCTCGTGGGTGAAAACGGCGCGGGGAAAAGTACTCTGGTAAAGATAATCTCGGGAGTGTATACCGCCACGAGCGGGTCCGTGCTCCTTAACGGCGAGGAAAAGGATTTTAAAAGCCCCCGCCAGGCACTGGACGAGGGGATTTCTATCATCCATCAGGAACTGAGCATAGCGAACGATCTTACCGTGGCGGAGAATATCTTCCTCGGCATGGAACCCCGGCTGGGAACACGGAGCCTTTTCCTGAACCGGCGCAGGATGAACCGGGAAGCCCAGGAGATACTTGATTCTATGGGGGTTGACCTTAAATCCACCGCAGTCGCGAGCCGCCTCAGCGTAGCCCAGCAGCAAATCATCGAAATTGCCAAAGTCATTGTGAAAAATTCCAAGCTGGTGATCATGGACGAGCCTACTTCATCTCTTTCCGAGAAAGAGATCGCCACGTTGTTTCAGCAGATAAATATCTTAAAAAAGAAAAATGTCGCGGTTATCTATATATCCCACCGTCTGGCGGAACTTCCCATTGTTTGTAACCGTATTTCAATCATGCGGGACGGTAGTATTGTGAAGACGGTAAAGACGGAAGAGACCAACGAGAAAGATATTGTCACCAATATGGTTGGCCGTGAAATTGCCGACTACTACAACAGGCAGAAACATACACGGGGAAAAGAGATGCTTAGGGTAGAAGGCCTAGGGATAGACGATCTTTTTCACGATATTTCCTTTACCGCCTATCAGGGGGAAGTTCTGGGAATCGCCGGCCTTGTGGGGTCAAAGCGTACGGAAGTGCTTGAATCGATCTTTGCCGCGAGAACACTCAATACGGGAAACGTGTATCTTGAGGGCAGGGAAGTACATTTTAAGTCACCCAAGGACGCCATAGCCAGCCGCATAGGATTTGTCACCGAAGACAGGCGGAGGTCCGGCCTTATGTTGAAGAAACCTATCGTGGAAAATGTAGTGCTCCCCAGCCTGACAAGAACGGCAAAACGCTATGGTCCCCTGATGTTGGTAAATCTGAAACAGGCGCGGGAAGATAATTTTTCAAATTTTGATAAATTGCGGATCAAGGCCCCTCATATTAATGCGATAGTAAGTCAGTTGTCGGGCGGAAATCAGCAGAAAGTAATACTGGCGAAATGGCTCGTGGCGCAGTCAAAAGTGCTGCTTCTCGACGAACCCACTAGGGGTATTGATGTAAACGCCAAATCGGAATTCTACGCGCTGATGAATGAATTTGTCAATCTTGGGGGATGTATCGTCATGGTATCAAGCGAGATGCTTGAAGTGATAGGCGTCAGTGACAGGGTTATTGTCATGAGGGAAGGCGCTATCGCGGGAGAGCTTGGGAAGGATGAAATAAACGAGATGAATATTATCAAGCTTGCGAGTATACAGAGCAGTCTATGATTTTCGTATATAAACCATACATGAAGGATGTAGAATAACTATGCTAAAGGAAAAAACAAAAGAATGGGTCAGGCAGAATATGGTCGTACTTTTTTTGCTGGTCATAGTTATACTGTTTGGCATCACGAGCAGGACCTTTCTTTCCCTACAAAACCTGATCAATATTACCAGCCAGATGTCCATCAATGCGTTGCTCGCTACAGGGCTCTCGTTTGTGATCATTACTGGGGGCATTGACATCGGAGTAGGTTCCGTTGCGGCCTTTGCCGGAATTTTTGCCGCCTTTGTGGGACTCCGTTTTCCCCAGGCGACTCTTCCTGTCACTATAATCATGCAGATAGGATGCGCCGTTTTTATTGGGGGCCTCTGCGGGACTTTTACCGGCCTTATGATCACGCGCCTCAACGTGGTCCCGATGATAGCAAGCCTTGCCATGCTCACCATGGCGAGGGGCGCCGCATATGTGGTAACTAACGGCAGGCCGGTGTACGGGCTTCCGTCAAACTTTGAATGGCTCGGCGCGGGCCGTTATTTCAAAACCGAATCAATGCCCTTGGGGATTCTCCCCCACATTACCATATTTACCCTTATTGTGGTGATGCTTATGCATTTATTGTTGATCAAGACTGTGTTTGGCCGTCATATATATGCCATCGGAAGCAATGAAACGGTCGCTCATCTGAGCGGTATAAATGTAAAGAGCGTAAAGCTGCGAGCTTATATAATAAGCGGGATCATGGCCGCCCTGGGCGGCGTCTGTGTCGCTTCCAAACTGAACAACGGACAGCCGGCAAGCTGTGAAGGCTACGAAATGTACGCCATTGCGTCTACCGTGTTGGGGGGTACAAGTTTGATGGGCGGCAGCGGCTCCGTAATCCGGGCTATGATGGGGGTTGCCATCATAGCCATAATCAATAACGGTATGAACCTTATTCAGGTATCATCCTATTGGCAGAAGGTGATTATGGGCCTTATCATTCTCCTTGCGGTCATTCTGGATATGACCCAAAAACAGGAAAAAAAATAAACCCATACTCTAGGAATTATGTATGCTTTTTTTAGGTTACGATGAAAATGAACGAAAAAAAGTCCTGGGCCGATCCCTGAAGGGTATGTGTGCCGCGGAACCGGGGGCTTTTCAGGAGATTATAACTCCCTATAATTATACTTTGTATCGAAATGATATTGAGGAAAACCGGGTAGCTGTAATTATCAGCGGCGGCGGCAGTTACGGCCCTTTGTTTATGGGTTTTGTAGGAAAGGGGCTGGCGGATGTAGCCTGTGAAGGAGATTTTGATTGTGCCCCCAGCGCCTATGCCCTTTATCACATAGCAAAAATTGTGCATCGTGCTAAGGGCATTCTTTTCATAACAAATAACTATATAGGCGATTTTTTAAACAACGATATGGCCCAGGAGTTGTTACAGACGGAGAATATCGATTCCCGTGTATGTTATGTTACCGATGATATGTTTAGCGCCTCCGGTGAACCGGAGGCAAATCGTGGCGGACTCTGCGGTGTTGGGGTTATCACTAAAATTGCCAGTGCCGCGGCGAATACCGGAATGGATTTAGACGGAGTGTATGCCGTTACCCGTAAGGCTATTGAACGTATGCGTTCGGTAACGGTGCAGTACTGCGAAGAGAAGAACGTTTTGGAATTTGGCGCCGGTTTTTCCGGTGAAGAACCTAAGCTTGTTTTGCCTTATAACGGCGTTGATGATATGGCCCGGCAGATATATACATGCGCCATGGATGAGCTGTCCGTATATTTCCCTAAGGAAGTATTTTTTACTATTAACCGTATGAGGCTTCTGGCATACATTGAAGGGTTTGTTATAACGGACAGTTTGAAAACCTGTTTTGAAGAAGCTGACTATAAAGTTGCCGGATGCGCTGTGGGCGCATATTTTGATGCTTTTTCCGGATCAGGTTGTATTGCCACGATTTTGGCGCTGGATGAAGAACTTGCAAAGTACCTTCCTGTGGTGAGGGGATATGATTTTACGATTTGAGGTGTTGCGGTGGATGTAATTTCAGTAGTACAGATGAAGCAGTTGCTGCTTCGAGTGGCAACTGAAATAGTATCAAATGAAACATATCTCACTAAGGCTGACACGGTAATTGGTGACGGGGATCATGGTGTTGGCATGAAGCGCGGGTTTAGCGCCGTTTATGAGATGCTCTCTGCCGGGGAATTTGATGCCATGGCGGATATTTTTAAGGCGGTTGGTCTTGAGATTGTGAAAACCATGGGCGGCGCTTCGGGGGTTATTTTTGGAACCCTGTTTATCAGCGGGCTGGATGGGTTGGGTGATTCCAAACAGCTTACAGCCCCACAGTTGGTCATGTTTTTCCGGCAGGGAATGGAAGGAATAATGCGCCGAGGTAAAGCGTCAGAGGGGTTAAAAACCATGCTGGATGCTCTGATACCGGCTGTTACGGCAATGGAAGAGACCGGCAGGAAAAGTCCGGATATAAATTTTGTTTTAAAATCCGGATATCAGGCGGCTTGCGAAGGGGTTGAAGCGACTAAATCAATGCGTTCCCGGGTAGGGCGTTCTAAAAATTTTCGGGACACCATTGGGCATCCGGATCCTGGGGCTATTTCTTTAAGTCTTATTATGAAAGCCTTGTACGAAGGGGCTGAATCTTTGTAATTCGCTCAAGTATTCGCCAGGGCGGAGGCCCAGGCTTGGATGGCTATGCCGAAGGCTACGGATACGTTGAGGGAACCCTTGGCGCCGTAGAGGGGGATGGACACCCTGCCCAGAGAACGATCCGCTGTTTCCAGGCTTTTGGGATCTACCCCTAGTTCTTCGGATCCGACAATCATGGTAGCCCGTTGAGGGAAGTGAAAGGAGCCAATCTCCGTTCCTCCGGTCTCCAGGGCAAAAAACGGACCCCCCAGCTCTTCCAGGGTGGAGGTTCCGGAAAGCCGTTCCCAGGGAAGAATATCCGTACAACCCATGGAGGTTCGCTTCGCCCGGGGGTTGGTCGGGTCAGTGCAAAGGGGGGAGAGGTAGATCCCTTCGGCGCCAAAGGACTCGGCGGTACGAAACATGGCGCCTACGTTGAAGGGAGAGCGGATTTTTTGGGGGTCCAAGCGACCGCCGAGGTCGATGAAATCCCAGTCCGCAATTTGCCGGCCTGTTTCAGCCAGGAGAATGTGTCGGACCGTATTTAGAGTACGGCGAAGTTCTCCGTCTTTATTTCCGGGGCCGATCCCAAGCCTCCGGAGGGCGGAGACGGCAACTGGAGAAAAAGACCCGTCCTGCCTGAGCAATTCCACCAGTTCCCCTAAGTAGGATAACTCATCGGCGGAAAGGGGTTTCCCCAGGCTCATTTGGTATTCAGCCTCAGCAAAGATCCTGCTGATTTTTCGCAAACCCTGGGAACGGGGAAGTTGTTTGAGCTTATATAGGGGAATCATGAATATTACACCCTAATGAAACTGCGGGATAAATTCAAGATAAAAAAAGCGGAACCCTTAGGTTCCGCTTTGAAATTGCGTTTTTTTGATTAGAGCCCCCAGGTATCCAAGATTTTATCGACAGTGGCCTTTAATATGGTTTCGTTGATATAGGAAGGATCGTTGATCTTGCTTTTCATCTCCGCGATACGTTCCGCCCTGACATCAGCGGAGGCAAAAATGAGTTCTTTCGCCTGATACCGCTCACCTTTTTCCAGTGCTTCTGCAGAGAGAGAAATCGAGTCAGTCTTTTCGTTCTGGCTTACCTGACCGCTCCGTCCGGTTTTTTTACCGGGCTGAATGGGATCTATGGAACCTACCCTGTCGATCGTCATACTCATATCCTACCTACCCCAATTATCGGCATACACCTATTAATAGTTTACACGATTATTGATTTTCTTTCCAGATACATAAACCGAAAATTCACCAATTTGCTTATTTTTTTCCTGCAAAACAAACAAAACCTCCCTTACAGAGCCCCGGAGATATTCCTCGTGTACCTTGGTCATTTCCCTGCCCACACATATATACCGTTCACTATCAAGATCGGCTAAATCCTCCAAAAGCTTGAGAACCCTGAAAGGTGATTCGTAGAGAACAAAGGCGGTTTCCATGGTCAGAAGTTCCTTCAGCCGCGAACGGCGGCGGCCGGATTTTGGGGATAGGAAGCCCTCAAAAACTACGCTTTTATCTATACCGCCGGCGACACTTACCAGAGAAGCAAAGGCCGACGGTCCCGGGATGGGAATAACCGCATGTCCGGCCTCTGCCGCAAAGCGTACCAAAATAGCGCCGGGATCACTCACGCCAGGAGTCCCGGCATCGCTGGCATAGGCCACGGTTTTGCCTTCCTTAAGGAAAGCAATAACCTTTTCGGCGGCGAATCCCTCATTTTGAGCCCGGCAGGAAAGCAGGGGAATGCGCAGCCCAAGGTGGCTCATCAATTTAAGGGTACGGCGGGTGTCTTCGCAGGCGACGAGATCAACGGACTTAAGGATTTCTACCGCCCGGAAGCTAATATCCCCCAAGTTCCCTATGGGCGTGCCGATAATATACAAGGTTGACACAATGTTTAGTATAACCGGTAAGGCTTTGGCCGCCTAGAAGTCATTACTCATAGGTTAAGAAGCATGGATGAATATCTCCAGATTTTAGGTTTTGTTATTACCGGGGTGATTCTCCTTTATTTTGGATATACACTCTTTTTCCATATTGGCAAGGGACATGCTTCCGGATCGGATATAAAAAACAAAAAGACCGATATAGAGGGAGAGGCCGGGGCGCCCAGGACTTGCCCGGTCTGTTCTATCCGGCTTCTCCATGGAGAACGGGTCAAATCCTCGGCATTTCCCGCCATAGGAAAAACCGACCGGCTCATGTATATTGCCGGATGCTATTATTGCCTGGAAGGGGATCGGCTCAGGGTCTGTCCGGTTTGCGGGGCGGTGCTCAACTACGATGAAAACCTTATCGCGCGGTTTTTTGATAAGCCGGGACGGTCCCACGTACATGTGCTGGGGTGCAGCCGCTGCCGGGGCCCACGACACTAATTCATGTTACCGGTATACTATGAAAAATGAAGAGCCCGTCTATGATACTATTCGTTTGTATACCCTTTTTTACGGCGGCTGCGGCGCTCCTGGGATGCTCCGCAGTTTTTTCGGGGTGCTATACCTTGAAGCAGGGGACTGCCTTGCTTGGGTACTTGGGCAAGGCGGTCCCGGTAGAATCGCTCCTGGGGGACGCTTCCCCAAGTGATGCTGATGCGGAGTTTGCCCGGCGGGTGGCGGATATACGGCAGTTCGCGCTGGAGGAACTGGGGCTGCGGAAGACGACCAATTACACAAAGTACTTCGACATTGATCGAGATTACCTGGCGGCGGTGGTTTCTGCTTCCGCCGATGATTCCTTTACCCGGTATGAATGGTGGTTTCCCATCATCGGTTCCGTTCCCTATAAGGGGTTTTTTAACCCCGAAGAGGCCCGAAAAGAAAGACGCAAACTGGAGAAAAAAAACTTAGATGTTTGGATCCGCGGGGTAGACGCATTCAGTACATTGGGCTGGTTTTCTGATCCCCTCTATTCCTATATGAAGAACTATCCGGTTCACCGCCTGGCAGACCTCATTATCCACGAATCTCTTCATGCCACGGTTTACCTGAAAAACCACGCTCAATTTAACGAAGAACTGGCGGAGTTTGTGGGAAGTGAGGGAGCCCGCCTGTATATAGAAAAAACCTTTGGGGATGATTCCGATGAATATCGGGCTATTATCGGGGCTGACGGAGACAGCGCTACTTTTTTAGGTGTTATCCGAAACCTTATTGCTGAACTGGAAATCCTTTACAACAGCGATATCCCCCGGGAAGAGAAGCTCCAACAAAAGGCCGAGATCATCCGGTCCGCCAAAACCCGCTTCACCGAAACCTACGACATCCTTTTCCAAAACGACAACTATCGCAGTTTCTCCGATTTCCCCATAAACAACGCGTACCTTGAACTTTACCGGCTTTATTATGAAGAAGACCACTATTTCCAGGACCTCTATATCCGTTCCGGGCAAAACCTCTCCAGGTTTATCACCGCCATCAAAACGCTAAAATCTGTCAAAGCCAAGGACGACCCCAAAGCCCAACTGGAAAAAGCCCTTAGTCTTTAGCCCGGCCGGATAAAGGTTTTACAACAAAAATTTCCCGGCAAATTTCCCTAAAGCGTAATTTTAGAAAACCGATACTTATAATGAAAATGGACTGAACCATGTGCCCGTTGGGCCTCCATGGATAATGGTCCGATCCTCACCCTTCCGGGAACGGGTGGGTCGAGGGTTCAGGCACGTTTTACTAAGCAACGGCAAGGATGCCGCGGTACGATCGTCGTCAAGGGACGATGGTGTGCCGAAAATGCCAAGGGAGTGAATTTTATGATTATTAATCACAACTTAAGCGCGATGTTTGCCGATAGGTCCCTCAAGGTCACCCAGGTTTCCCTGGACAAGAACATGGAGAAACTATCGAGCGGCTTGCGTATCAACCGCGCCGGTGATGATGCTTCTGGACTCGCTGTTTCCGAAAAGCTGCGCAGCCAAATCCGTGGTTTGAATCAAGCGTCCACAAACGCTCAGAATGGTATTTCATTCATTCAAACAACGGAAGGTTACCTCCAGGAAACCCAGGACATCATGCAGCGTATCCGTGAGTTGGCGGTGCAGTCTTCGAACGGTATTTATACCGCCGAGGACCGGATGTATATCCAGGTTGAAGTCTCCGCCTTAATTGACGAAGTCGACCGGATTGCGTCCCACGCCCAATTCAACGGTATGAATATGCTTACCGGACGGTTCGGCCGCCAGATCGGCGAAAATGTGGTTACCGCCTCTATGTGGCTCCATATCGGCGCCAACATGGATCAGCGGGAGCAGGTATTTATCGGCACCATGACTGCCAAGGGCCTCGGGGTCCGTAACGTCGGTGACGATACGATTCTTTCGCTGTCCGAACCGGACAGCGCCAACCGTGCCATTGGAACCCTTGACGAAGCGCTGAAAAAGATCAGTAAACAACGGGCTGATCTTGGCGCCTACCAGAACCGCCTGGAACACGCGGTCCGCGGCCTCGATATTGGGGCCGAAAATCTGCAAGCCTCCGAATCCCGCATCCGGGATACCAACATGGCGAACGAGATGGTCTCTTATACCAAGAACCAGATCCTCAGCCAGTCCGGTACCGCGATGTTGGCTCAGGCAAACCAGAGAGGACAATCGGTTCTCCAGCTTCTGCAGTAATTCTAATGGCAGCCCGAGGATCGCAAAAAGGTTTGAATTTTTGCGGCATAAGCGGTCCCGGCTCTAAATGCAGAGGACGTACCGGGAAGGCGCCGTTCCGGTTTTTAACCGGAACGGCTTCTTTTTTTATCCGAATCCATCAAGGCTGTTCCAAAACCGTGCCTAAAATAACGGCCTAAATGCCTAACTCAATAAAAGTATAATTAAGTACAGAACAGGCGGCGATCCCCATAAATTGCCGCCTATCTGAAATACGGCGGGGTCTGACCCCGGCCATATTCTCGAACCTGGCTTCATACGGGGGCCGGTAAGATTAGTATATTTGCCCGATCAGGTTTCAAAAAGATCCGGCAAAGCCGTCGATGAATGTTTAGAAATCGGAACCAAGCCGCGCTTGGTTCCGGGGGACCCGTTCTTACCCCCCAAAAAACAGGGCGAATATTTTGGAACGGCGGGGACAGCCCCGGAATTGGCGACAGCAGCGGCCGGGGACAGACCCCGCCGGATTTCATTATAGCGGCCCAAAACAACGGCCTAAATGCCTAACCCAATAAAAGTATAATTAAGCACAGAACAGGCGGCGATCCCCATAAATTTGCCGCCTATCTGAAATACGGCGGGGTCAGACCCCGGCCATATTCTCGAACCTGGCTTCATACGGGGGCCGGTAAGTAGTATATTTGCCCGATCAGGTTTCAAAAAGATC
>JAITBG010000151.1 GCA_031283725.1 Treponema sp.
GCAGACACCGTATTCCGCCGCGATACTGTCCATCGTCCTGTACTCCCGTAAGTACTTTAAGGTAATGAACAGCTTGTCTTCGCTTGTCAGTTTGGGAGGCTTACCCCCGTTTTTATGCAACTCGTCAAACTCCTTTTGGAGAATCGACAGCATTTTATGAAAAGTACCGGGTTTTACCCCGTACAACCGTTTAAAAAGAAGCGCTTTAGCATCCGCCGCTTTTTTTCCCCTTCCCATGCCGTCATTATATCATCCCGGCGGTTACTAAACAAGTCTATTGCATTTTCCTTTTCATCATCGTAATTAAATTTTGACAAATTTGGAAATATAAAAATATCTGAAAGAAGAATGGATGTTTTTTGTGAATGTGCGCTTTTAAGCATTTCGGCATCGTTAAGGAAGTCCTTAAACGATGTTTTAATGGTTGCTGATTTTTCTTTGTTTTTTCTTTCCAGAATTCTTTTCAGTCCATTATACACTTCATTCCATCCTTTGTTGGAATCATCATAATTTGCAATCGGATAACCATCAGTTGACAAGGCAAGGATGTTTGATACATCTTTTACATCACGCCAGCCGCATTCAGAAAGAATAATCGGAACTACTGAAACTGCGCAAGTTTCTTTTAATACAAAGGCCTTTTCTTTTTCATGCATGCATCAGAAGAAAGAAAATTTGCTGAAATGAACCTCCCCGCCCTGAAGGGCAGGGTATCATGTAAGCGTTGCATTGTTTACGAGGTTCGTTCTGTAAGGAAATTATTTAACTGTGAAGGTTTGCCCGGCAAACCACTCTACTGCCATTTTTTGTTGGTGTTACCAACTTTAACCGCCCTGAAGGGCGGGGTATTAGACCCCACTGCGAATAAAAAAAGCCCCCCGAAATAGGGAGGCTTTTTACACTCACACTTTGGGCTTTACAACAACCGGTTTCTTTGCGACGGCCTTCCTTCTGGCCGATGCTTTTTTAGCAGGGGTCTTCTTGGCAGCAGCTTTCACCGATTTTGCGGTGGCCTTTGCCTCTGCCTTCAGTTCCGCGGCATACACTTTTTCCGCAGCAAGGATATCCTTGTTGATAGCGGTTTGTTTGCCATACAATTTCTTAAGATCCTCGAGAGCTTTGTCTGATTTCGCCATAATATTCTCCTTTCTGGGATTCTAACACACTCATAAGAGCTTGTCTATATTATTTATCAAAAAAATAATTTTTTTTAATAATATTTTTTGATCCCATTTGATCCAGGGCTGAATCGAACAGCCGACCTGCCGCTTAGGAGGCGGCCGCTCTATCCCCTGAGCTACTGGACCTCCCTTTATGTATACCATTTATTGATGGTATCTGTCAATATTTTTAGAAATGTTTTATAGTTTCTTCATTGGAGTGGATAAAAACATTGGGAAAAACCGACGCACATTCAACAGACAGGATAGGAACCGACAGAATTGGAAAATTACTTTTTGACTTTTCCGTTCCAGCTATTGTCGGAATGCTTGTAAATGCGATTTATAATATTGTGGATCGTATTTATGTAGGCCGGGGCGTGAATCCCCTGGGAATAGCGGGAGTAAGTCTTGTGATGCCCGTTGTGTTGTTTTTGATAGCTTCCTCTGTTTTGATCGGTGTCGGAGCAAATTCTCTTTTTTCGATCCGCCTTGGGCAGGGCCGTAAGGATGAGGTTGAAAAAATTATGGGCCACGCCTTTGCCCTGCTCTTTTTGGTTCCGGGAATCGTAATAGTGGTATGTCTTATTTTTCTGGATGACATACTACTTAACATATTGGGAGCAAGCGAGGCGGTTTTTCCCTACGCGAAGGATTATCTTCAGGTGATTCTTTACGGCGGGATCTTCAGCGCTATGGGGCCGGGGATTAATCATTTTATCCGATCCGACGGACATCCAAAGACTTCCATGCTTACCCAGATCATCGGGGCGGTGATCAATATCATTCTGGATCCGATTTTTATCTTTGTATTCCATTGGGGTGTGGCCGGAGCGGCATGGGCAACGATTATTTCGCAATTTATTTCTTTTGTCTGGGTTACGGGCTATTTCAATTCCCGGTTTACCACACTTCGTTTCCGGTTCCGGGCGATGAAACTTGAATTGAGGACGACATTTCAAATACTGGCCATAGGTTTTGCTCCCTTCACAATGCAGTTAGCCATTGGGCTGGTAAATATTCTCCTGAACCGTACCTTATTTACGTATGGCGGGGATATTGCGGTTGCTGCCATGGGCGTTGTATACAGTATTTTGATTGTTATCATCATGCCTCTCCAGGGACTTAACCAGGGAGCTCAGCCTATTATCGGATACAATTACGGCGCTAAAAAATACGATCGGGTTAAGAAAACCTATAAATGGGCGGTTATTTATGCGACCGCATTCGTCTCCGTTGGGTTTATCCTTTTTCAGTTCTTCCCTCATTTTTTCATCGCTATTTTCCGGAATGAAGAAGGGGAGTTGATGGATATAGGGGTTTTCGCCCTCCGGAGGTGCACCATGTTCCTGCCGGTCATCGGTTTTCAGATCCTGTCGTCAAATTTTTTTCAATCTATTGGAAAACCGGTACAGGGAACGGTGCTGAGTTTGTCCCGGCAGATTCTGTTTTATATACCCCTGCTAATCATTCTGCCAATGTTTTTCGGCATACAGGGGGTCTTTTTCGCTATGCCTGTGTCGGATATGGGTGCGTCGTCCCTTTCGGCCTTTGTTATAGCCCGGGAGATGCGGCTGTTGAAGGCTATGGAGAAGGAAACATAGCCCGCAGTATGGAAGCCCGCTTTTGGTCCGGAAATGTTTCTGAGCGGTAAGTTCTACCGAGGTCAGGGGTATATCCTCTTCCTCAAAGTTAACCAGAAAGTCCGCTTCAAGAAGAATTCTAAAATCAATATCCTCACCGGCCTGTGGACTGTGGTGATGGGCGATAAGAAACTTTATCCGGTCAATGAAAGCGGGGGCTATGTTCCGTGCCGAAAGAATTTCTGCGGCAGCGGCGGGGCCCATCTCTTCCTGCTGCCGAAAGGTACAGGACCCGTACTTTTCTTCGGCGATCCTAACCCCCACATCGTGGAGCAACGCCGCCATAGCGGTCATATCTCGTTTTTCGGGGCTAAGACCCTCCAATTCCGCAATAGTCACCGCATAGGCGTAAACTTTCAATGCGTGGGCAATGCGCCGCCGGTCATTGCCGAAAAATTCTATCATTCCCAGTGTAACATTACCAATCATCCTAATGCTCCTGTTTTTTCACCTTAAGAGCCCGTGCGGCGTTGCAGATGGCGATCACCGCCACGCCTACGTCACCAAAGACCGCTCCCCACATATTCGCAATGCCCAGGGCGCCAAAAATCAGTATGATCCCTTTTACGCCCAATGCAAAGGTGATGTTTTGGTTTACGATGCCCCGGGTTTTTTTGGCGATGCTCATGGCGGTGATGAGTTTGGAAGGCTCATCGTTCATGATAACCACATCCGCCGCCTCAATGGCCGCGTCGGAACCCAGACCTCCCATGGCGATGCCTATATCGCTGCGGGCTAATACCGGAGCATCGTTGATGCCGTCTCCCACAAAGATCAGTTTTCCGGCCGGCTTTTTTTCTTTTTCCAGGATTTCCAGCTGCTCGACCTTCTGATGGGGCAGCAGTTCTGTATAGACCCTGTCGATTCCGATCTCTGCGGCGATTCGCTCTCCCGTTGCTTTTGTATCCCCGGTGAGCATCACGGTGTGCCTAACGCCCCGCTTTTTCAGGGCCAGGATCGTCTCCGCGCTGTCCTTTTTCAGTTCGTCGCTGATAATGAGATATCCCGCGTATTCGCCTTCTATTGCCAGGTGAACGATGGTCCCGTCGAAGCGCCGGTTTGTAAAATCTTGGTCTGCGCTGCCTGCAGCGGGGATGATGATATTTTCTGCGTCCAATAAGCGGCTGTTTCCGGCCAATATTTTTTTTCCGTCAACCCTTACCCGGATTCCTTTTCCGGCAATTTCTTCAAGATCCCTGATCCGCTGACCGTCGATGGTCTTTCCGTAAGCTCGCTGTATGGAAAGGGCAATGGGGTGGCTGGAGTTGCCCTCCGCATGGGCGGCGTAAAAGAGCATATCTTCCCGGGTATAGTTTTTTTCTGAGACGATTTGGGTTACCGTAAAGACTCCCCGGGTGAGGGTTCCGGTTTTATCAAATACCACGGTATCAACATTGTTAAGGGCGTCCAGATAATTACCGCCCTTAACCAGGATACCCTGCCGGGAAGCGCCGCCTATACCGCCGAAAAATCCCAGGGGAATGGAAATAACCAGGGCGCAGGGACAGGATACTACCAAAAATACTAAGGCACGATTGATCCAGTCCGAAAAGACGGCGCCGGGAATAAAGAGCGGGGGGATGAGTGCCAGTAACAGAGCCATAGTCACCACCACCGGGGTGTAATACCGGGCAAATTTGGTGATAAAGTTTTCTATAGGAGCTTTTTTGCTGCCGGCGTTCTGTACCAGGTTCAGTATCTTGGATACCGTGGATTCGCCAAATTCCTTGGAAACCTCGATCATCAAAAGTCCGCTTGTGTTTATAGAACCGGAAAGGACAGCGCTGCCGGCCTCCACATCCCGGGGCAGGGATTCCCCGGTGAGGGCGGATGTATCCAGGGCGGAGCGGCCCTCCAGAACAACCCCATCCAGGGGTACCCTTTCTCCGGGCTTTACCATCATGATATCCCCCACCCGTGCTTCACCGGGATCTGCCTTTACGACGGCGCCGCCCTTTTTCAGGTTGACATAGTCCGGCCGGATATCCATCAGAGCGGTGATGGAGGAACGGGAGCGGTTTACCGCATGATTCTGGAAGGCTTCCCCGACCTGATAGAACAGCATTACTGCAACACCCTCGGGATATTCTCCTATAGCAAAAGCCCCGATGGTGGCAAGGCTCATGAGGAAGTTTTCATCAAAAATCCGGCCCCGGGATATGTTTTTTGCCGCCCGGAGCAGCACCTCCCCGCCTATGAGCAGATATGCCCCTAGAAATATGCCCAGTTCAAGGGGGGCGGAGAACTGAAAGGCCATCCCGATGACAAAAAGGATAATCCCAATGCCAAATCGGGTATATTTGAATATTTTTTCCCGATTCGGCGCTTCCTTTGCTGCATGGTTTGGTTCCGCTGCCGGAGCGGCGGTATCAACCCTCGTCATGACAATATCCGGCTCGTGCAGTTTCACGATTGAATCCGCCTGGGCGATGATGTCCTGGACAGAATAATCATCGCCGGCGTTACCGTTGAGGCCGCCCCTGGTTTTCAGGGTGAGTTTTTGGACGGTAAAGTCGACAACGGCGTTTTCCACCCCCCGGAGTTTCCGTATCCCCGATTCTATTTTATATGCGCAAGCCGGGCAGCAAAGCCCCTCAAGGCTGAATTGTATTTCCATATCTTATCTCCTCTCACATACATGAGCTAAACCGGCGGCGAAGATGGCCCCTACATGCTCGTCGTCCAGGGAATAAAATACTACCTTTCCGTCCCGGCGATATTTAACCAGTTTTGTCTGCCTGAGGGCCCGCAACTGGTGGGAAATTGAGGACTTGGTCATCCCCAGAAGTACCGCGATATCGCAAACGCACATCTCGGAATGGAGCAGGGCGCAGACGATTTTGACCCTGGTCGAATCCCCAAAGACCTTAAAGAGATCCGCCAGGTCGAGTAGTGACTCCTCCTCGGGCATGTGTGTGCGGACATCGGCGACAATATCTTCATGGATGGTATTGCAGTCACAGCGGTCAATTTCGGCAATATAGGTGTTCATTTACTTCTCCTTGATTGAACAGTTGAATATATAAACAACTATAATAAAAAGACCGTCACTTGTCAAGTTTTTTTGGAAAATACCTGGAAAGCGATTTAAGTGTTCAGCGGCATCGCCGTATCGCCTCTTCCAGCGTAACGGCCACATTTTCCGCCCCCAGCTCGGCGATGAACCCCGCCTTTTTCAAAGCCCTTTGGGGCTGCTCCCGGATTTCGCTGATGATGAGCCTGATCTTCCCATGCCGGCACTGGGTCAGGAAGGATTCCAAGGCGGTGATACCCGTGGCGTCTACGGCGGGTACGTCCCGCATACGCAGGATAAAGGCGCTTGGGGTCTTCATCACACCCCGCAGGGTGTGCTGGAGCATATCCGCCACTCCGAAAAAGAAGGGCCCGGTAATTTCGTATATTTCAATATCCCTGGGGTGTTCAGGCAGGACATCGACACTATCCCCCGGAGATCCGAACACCATTTCTGAGCCGGCGATCTTTTCACCGGGGCGTATCCCCGTTACTTCGATCATCCGTTTGAGGAAGAGGAAGACCGCCATGATCATTCCCACTTCCACCGCAAAGGTCAGGTCCTCCGCAACGGTGAGTATGAAGGTGGTAAGGAGAACAATGGCGTCGCTTTTGGGGGCCCGGCGGACGATCCGGGTAAACCGGGCGAGGCTGCTCATATCCCAAGCTACCACCATGAGCACTGCGGAAAGGCAGGCCAGAGGAATGGCGGAGGCCGCAGGGGCCAGTAAAAGGATGAAGAGTACCAGGGTTACCGAGTGGATCATCCCCGAGACGGGACCTACCGCGCCGGCCTTGATATTCGTAGCGGTCCTGGCTATGGCGCCGGTGGCGGGGATGCCTCCCATGAAGGCGGCGGCTATATTGCCCACGCCCTGGGCTACCAGTTCCATGTTGGCGTTATGCCGGTCCCCGGTCATGCTGTCTGCCACCACCGCCGAAAGCAGGGATTCAATAGCCGCCAGCAGGGCAATGGTAAAGGCATCCGGCAGCAAGTCCCGGATCATACCCCAGCCTATCTTAGGGATCGCCGGCGCCGGCAGCCCCTGGGGTATGCCCCCAAAGCGGGTACCGATAGTTTCCGTGGGCAGGGCGAAAAAATAGCATACCAGGGTAACCGCCATAACCCCAGCCACCGCCGCGGGGAGCCGGGGAAACAGTTTCCGTACCAGGAGTATGATTCCCAGGGTCCCCAGGCCAATTCCCAAGGTGGCAAGCTGCAGGGTAGGAAATAGTTCTATATATTGCCCCCAGGCTTCAAAAAATTCCGGGGAAGTTTTTTCGATTGCAAGGCCGAAGAAATCCTTTATCTGCTGGGAAAAAATCAAAACCCCGATACCGGTGGTAAATCCCGTGGTAACCGGATAGGGAATATACTTTATCAACCGCCCCAGGCCCGAAACACCCATAAGTATCAGGATGATCCCCGCCATGATGGTGGCGACAACAAGCCCCCCCATCCCGTACCGGGCGATTACTCCGTAGATGATCACCACGAAAGCCCCGGTGGGCCCCCCAATCTGGTACTTACTCCCTCCGAGGAAGCTGATAAAGAAGCCCGCGGCGATGGCGGTATACAGCCCCTGAGCGGGAGTCCCCCCGGCGGCAATACTAAAAGCCATAGCCAGGGGCAACGCCACAATTCCCACGGTAAACCCGGAAATGCAGTCCTTTCCAAGGGACTTTAGAGAATAGCCCTGCCCCCTTTTTTTAGAAAAGACTTCAAAGGTTCTGGGGATAAAATCTTTAAGGGAGGTAAATTTCATAATATTAAATTTAGAGGATGTCATAATGATACTATTAATGCAATAGGAATTTACGCCTCATGCAGGACAGCCGCTCATTTTCCATTGCGCTGCCCGCCCTAGGAGGGGGAAGGCTCCCCCTCGCTCCAGCCCTGCGGGCTTACGCTGCCCCCTCTCCTAGGGGCTCCGCCCCTAAGACCCCGCCCCTGTCCACGGGCGGCCAAATCTTCTTTTTGAAATGATTTTGTATGGAGTGTTTGGTATAACGTGCGTGAAAAAAGCGGGCGCAGGGACTGCGCCCGCAATAAAGCCCCGCTACCAGGGGTATCCCCTGTTAGATCGCGGCAAGGTCCATAATCAGGCCATTTATGCCCGCTATGAGTACCTGACGGTATGACGACCAAGCACTGTCGTTAAGGTTATTGATCTGTGTCCTATATCCCTCCGCAGTC
>JAITBG010000198.1 GCA_031283725.1 Treponema sp.
GCGCTGACAATAGACAAGGGGCGGTAATCCCGGGAGACAGTCTTACCCTGGCGGGGACATATAGTGAAGGCATTGTGGATACGGGTAACGGCGGCGGGGTGTTTGTTTGCGGCAACAACATCAGCTTCACCATGAGCGGAAGTGCGGCGGTAGACCTCGGTAACCCGGTATATCTTTCCTCCGGCATGGTTATCGCCTTTTCCGGGGATCTGCCGTTATACCCCTTCAGGCAGTTTTTCCAGCATGATCTTCCGGTGGTTGATCTTTTCTCCGTCCACGATGAACCGGCCGTCCCCGACGGCGTGAAAAAACGGTTTTTTCTGGTGTTTTTCGTCTACCCAGGCCGCGGCGGCGTCCAGGATAAAAATACTATGCCTTTTGATATACTCCACAATCCGGCATTCTATGTTGGCATAACATTCCTTTATCAGAGGAGCCTTGACATATTCAGCCTCCAGCGGGGTCAGCTTAAACTTTTCAAACTTGTTTACCTCCGCCCCTGAACAGGCGCCGATTGACACAACGGTCTTAGCCATTCCGGCCGTGGGGAGGGCGATTACACATTCCCTGGTCTTTACGAGCGCTTGGTACGAATAATTCCAAGGGCCAGTCATAAAGGCAAACCGGGGAGTAAAATCAAGCACCATGGTCCAGGATAGGGTCATGACGTTAGGTTTATCCCTGCCGGCGGTACTTACCAAAATGACCGGGCCGGGTTCAAGAAAGGTAAAAGCCTTGTTCAAGGGGAACGGTTTCATCGGTGCCTCCTATAGACTCGGGTTAGGTTTCCGGAAACGCACGGGAACGGGGTATGGGGTCCCTCGAAGCCGCTTGTGTTGCAGGCTGGGCAGTACCCCAGGGCGTTGAACTTTTCGCGGACATTCGGCGCCGCCAGGTATTCGGCCGGTTCCCCAAACCGGTTCCCAATTCACCCGTTTTCCGGGCCGTTTCTTCAGAACTCTCCCTCAGTTCTATGAAGGCAACCCAGACATCCTCAAAGGCATGTCCGTATTATGCCATATTATCTTGAAAAGGTCAAGCGATTTTGTTACGAGATGCGGTACTCTCCGCCGAGAGATGCGGTACTCTCCACCGAGAGATGCGGGAGTCCCAGGCGAGAGTTTAAGGCCCCGCCGCGGCTCCCGTGTGCGTGTTTCGTTTCCCATAACCGGCCCCTTGCCAGAATATACCCTATGCCGAAATACCCGGGAACAACAACCGTAACCATACCATTTGTGTTTTTAACGTATAGGAAAAACGAAGAAGCGGTCAAAGCGCACGTTCGTGTAGGAGGACCATAGGTCCGAAGTGGTCCTTTTCCCCTGTGGTTTGTTGAAACTGAGCATTGTTGCCCCGGGTACGATCCCTTCATTGTTTTTGCTTTACGCAGTACAGTTAGCCTATGGCCTCGGATGCCCATGCTCACCCCTTTGATCTTGCTGCATATGTATGCGATTCCGAACCGGAACGCCGCAGCCTGGGAATTGCCTGCGCCGCCAGTGCCTGGAACGGTGAACAGTTTTCCTGTCACCAGGAGCTTGCCGTCCAAGCCTGCCGTGAAGGCGCCGCCCCGGTAGCGCTCTGTTTCGCCATACACCCCCAGTTAGCTGCCGCCGCTTATCCGCCGCCCTTTATACCGCTCCTAGACCTGCTGGAAACCCTGGCCGCCGGGGCGGCGCTAAACGCCGTTGGGGAAACCGGTTTCGACCTTTACAACAAAACGTTTCATGCTGCCGAGGCGGTTCAGGATGCGCTGTTTGCGGCCCACCTGGAAATCGCCGTACGGTACGGGCTGCCCATGGTACTCCACGTGCGCCGGGCCATGCACAAGGTCTTTGCGTATACCGGTGCTTTGAAAAAACTCCCCGCCGCGGTCTTTCACTCCTATATGGGTACCGTGGGCGAGGGGGAGTCCCTCCTGCGTCGCGGGGTGAACGCCTACTTTTCCTTTGGCGCGTCAATCCTGTTAAATCACAAAGAAGCGATACGTTCCTGCGCCGCCCTGCCCCTGGACCATCTGCTCCTGGAAACCGACGCCCCCTACCAACCCCTGAGGAGCCGGGAATTTTCCCGATGGTCTGATCTGCCAGTGATACTGCATGGGGCAGCGGAGATACGAAAAGAAGCAGGCGTCAGCGGCGGTGATCCGGCGGGACTGGAAGCGGCAACGGACAAGAATTTTTGTCGTATATTTTTTCCCTCTCAGTAGTAGGCTCATTAAACTAAAACATGGTCAAGAAGGACAATGAAGATACGTGGCCCTCTTATTCATTGGACTTGTTCAAGAACCCTATGGTTCTCTCACAAGTCTCACAAAACGTTCCGCATTTTGCTGTTTTTTATCGGAATTTGTTTAAAAGCTGAAGTTTTTAAACAACTCTATTACGTAAACCATGGTATGAGGCCCGGTCCGGTTTCCTCTCCGGGTTATTCGGGGTGTTTGGTTTTAAGTTCCTGCAGGGGCAGCGCTTCCAGGTAGTTATCCAGCAGTATACGATCCATGTCGTGAAGAAAGATAAATTCCAGGGACATGTCGGGATCGGTACGGGCTACCCGGCATATTGGGGTGATGAAATCTTCGCCGATACGGAGGGAACATTCGGAAAGTTCCATATTCTCTTTCAGCGAATCCAGGCTGGAGGTCCTGTCGGGACTGAAAGAAATCCCCGACACAGAAAGTGTTTTTACCTGCCCGTTGATGAGCGATTTGTTCACCGGGTTTACCACGCAAACGCCGACTTCCCTGGAGCCCTCCACATGGTATCGGTTAGTTTTGCGTTTTTCTTCCAGCAGCAAATAACGGCTCAGCAGCCTCTGGAGTTGATCCACCTCAGATGGCCTGGTTAAGTCTTCGGAAACTATGCCGCTGACCCCCATGTAAAAAGCCTTTGACGCGTCCTCCAGGGAAAAATTCGGTCCCTTGAGGATGATGATGGGACATTCCGTTTTGGAATGGGTGTAGCGCACGAATTGAACCAGGGTTTTCCAGTGCCGGGGGAAATCCTTGGCGCTGATGATAATGGTGGAGGGTTCTATTTCCTCAATGTTATCCATGGCCTTGAGGACATACTGGTACCTAATCAGATCAAACCCCAGGGGTTTGATGTTTTGGGAAATCAGATTCAAAATATCATCGGAGCCTAGAATAACCAGTAATTTCATTCGGTCCCCAAATTTAAAACCGTATAATCAACGATGGTCCATACATCGTCCCTTTGGCGCAGGTAATAGGTATACCGCTTCCTTTCAATATAATTCCCGGTTTTAAATTTTTCCAGTACCGAAACGGTGCCCTCTTCGGCACTGTAGGTTGTCCGCTCGATCTGGAACTCCATGGGGATGGTGGCTATATCCCCGTCGGTGACCGCTGCCTCAAGCTCGATGCGGTACCGAGCCAGCATACGCCGGCGGCCTTCTTCGCCTTCCGCAAGCCATTGGCGCTGGCGGGGGGCGTCCCGGACTATCATGGCTTCCAAATCCAAGTAGAGGAAGAATTTTTCCCATTGGCCCTTTTGCCGGGCGGTGAGGATATACTGTACCACCTGATCCGGAGGTAATTTTTCCCGGACCAGATTGGCGTTGGTTTTCACGTCCAGCGCCAGGAGTGTTCCCTCGGGGCCGGGCAGGGCAGGGGGCCTGATATTGAGGCTGAGCCGGTTGGATTCCAGAGGCGCGCCGCTTATCCCCAAGACAACGGGCGTGTCCACCCCTGTATGTACGGGATTACGGAATAATTCCGGGTACATCCGTACCTGGACCACATAGGAACCGCTATGCCGCAATTCGGCGTAATTCCGCAGATCTTCCACAAAGGAGAAGGATTCTCCGCTTTCCACGGTGATATCCCGGAAAAATACCTGCTGGCTGGTAGAACGCCGGCGTATCAGGATATCCGCGGGATCAACCGTCAGATTTGTCATAGTCCGTATATCAAAGTCGATAGAAAAAGCCCGATCATCCGCCAGACGGAACCGGTAAGTGGATGGACCGGAATTGGTGACGGTGATCTGAACTAAAATGGGATCATCCTGAAGATAGTAGATCCGCTTATCAAAGTACCGGATACTAAGCCCTATGTCGGCAAAGGCGGATGCGGAAACGATACCTGTCAAAAGAAGGAGGGTGAGAAATATTTTTCGTTGATGTTTCACCGCGAAACTCCATTTAAAGGATTCAAAAAAACCCGTCACTATAGTATAGTAATCGGTAAGCTGGTATGAATACCTTATCTTTTCCTTCATTTTTAAAGAGCATAGCCAATTCTCCCGGGGTTTCCAAGGTCCTGGATGCATTTAAAAAGGGGAGTTTCCCCCTGGAGATAGAGGGCGTCGAGGGCTCTTTTATGGCCATACTCCTGGCCGGCCTATTCCAAACCCAACCGGGTGTCTTTCTTGCGGTGATTCCTACGGAACGGGAAGCGGCGGATCTTGCCTCGGACCTTGAAACCTTGGGGGTGCCGGTGACCCTTTTCCCCTGGTGGGGTACCATGCCCTACCGGGAAATGGCCCCCTTTGCGGCGGTGTTTGGAGACCGGAGCCGGGTTTTGAGCGCTTTAGCGGGGAATATAGCCGGGGAGGAGGAAGAAAAAGGGGATGGGCGGGGGATTGTGGTCGTTCCGGAGCGAGCGTTTCTTACGCCGCTGCCGCCGCCGGAGTATATTCGGAGCCTCCTTATCACGATTAGGCCGGGAGAGAAGATCGATACGGCGGCTCTGGCGAAAACGTTAGCGGAGTACGGGTATACCCGGGTACCCAAGGTTCAGGTTCATGGGGAATTTGCCCTCCGCGGGGAGGTGCTGGATATACTCATGGGGGGGGATGATCAGGCCTACCGGGTTTTGTTTGACTTTGACACGGTGGAATCTATCAAGCGTTTCGATCCCATTGACCAAAGCAGTGTAGGGCAGGGCGGTTCAGGGTCCGGCGCTCAGGATAGGGTGACGAGACTGGTGATCCGCCCCTTGAAGGAATTGGTCTGGACCAATGAGCGGATTGAAATTCTGAGCCGGAATCTTCTCTTATTGGAAGAATTTACCGGACAGGGCCGTAACCACGGCCGGGCGATCCTTGAGGAACTGATGACCCGGCGGAGTGCCGGCGGGGAAGAGCTGTTTTTTCCGCTGGCCTTCCAGGTTGGAGACGGGGCTACGGTGGGTGTCCCCGCGGTACTGACGGATTATTTGGGGAAAGGCGGAACGGTCTGTTACTTTGAGCGGGAACGGCTGGAGAACGCCCAGGAATCCCTGGACCGGGAATACCGGAGTCTTTATACAAAGGCGCTGCGGGATCGGGATGTTCCGGCGCCGGAAAGGATACTGCTGAAATTCAACGACCTTGCAAACCACATCCCCCGGCAGGTCTCCTTCATGACCATCAAAGGAGACGCCGGGTTCATGGGGAAACAGCGGATTACGGTTTCCAGCGATCCCCCCCGGAGTTTTTTCGGTAACATCAATTATTTAAAAGAAGAATTTACCGTTCTGGCAAACCAGGGCTGGGAACTGGTGGTGGCCGCCGAATCCGATACCCAGGCTGTCCGGCTGGAAGAGTTGTTTAAGGACGATACGGTCACCATTGTTGCAGCGCCCCTTTCCATGGGTTTTGCCCTGCCGGATGTAAAACTAATGCTGGTCCAGGAAAACGAGATATTTGGCCGGCGGAAACGGCCTCCCCGGTCTCTCAAACAGGTACGTAGCGCCGCTATCGACACCTTTGTGGAACTTAACCCCGGGGACTTTGTGGTACACATAAACTACGGCATAGGGCTTTTCAAGGGGATTGAACGGATACGGGCACTGGGGTACGAGCGGGACTACATAAAGCTGGAATACCTGGATGAAGAAATCGTTTTTGTCCCCATAGAGCAGGTTAACCTGGTCCAGCGCTATATCGGGAACGAGGGGGCGGCGCCGAGGCTTGACAAGCTGGGTTCCAAGAGCTGGGAGAACCGGAAGGGCCGGGTCAAGCAGTCCGTGGAGGAAATCGCAGAAAAACTAATCGATCTCTACTCCAAGCGCAGGGCATCCCGGGGTTTTGCCTTCCCGGTGGATACCGAATGGCAGACCATGTTCGAGGCCAGTTTCCCCTTTGACGAAACCGAGGATCAGCTCCGCTGCGTGGAGGAGATTAAAGAAGATATGGAAAAACCAACCCCCATGGATCGCCTCATTTGCGGAGACGTGGGGTACGGCAAAACCGAAGTGGCGGTACGCGCCTGTTTTAAGGCCGTCATGGGGGGGAAGCAGGTGGCATTTCTGGCCCCCACAACGATACTGGCGGAGCAGCATTACGAAAATTTCCAGGAGCGGTTTTCCCAGTTTCCCGTGCGGCTGGCCATGCTTTCCCGCTTTGTGGATCGCAGCGAGGCCAGACGGACAGTGGAGGCGGTAAGGAAGGGCGAAGTAGACATCCTTGTGGGGACCCACCGGATCATCCAGAGGGATGTGGTCTTCAAAGACCTGGGACTCATGGTGATAGACGAGGAACAGCGCTTCGGGGTGAAGGATAAGGAGCGGCTTAAGGAGCTGAAGCATAACGTTGACTGCCTTACCCTGAGCGCTACCCCTATACCCCGGACTCTTCACATGAGCCTCCTCAAGATACGGGATATGAGCCTTTTGGCTACCCCCCCCAATAACCGGCGTCCCATAGAAACGGTGATCGATGAGTTCAACGAGGACCGGTTAACCGCAGCCATACGTCAGGAGGTTGAGCGGGACGGGCAGGTATTTTTTTTGCACAACCGGGTGGAGAGCCTTAATGAAACCCGGATACGGATAGAACACCTGGTCCCGGAGATGCTGGTGGAAACCGCCCACGGGCAGATGAAGGCCCATGAGCTGGAGGATGTGATGCACCGCTTCATCCACGGGGGTTTCCATATACTGGTATCCACCACTATTATTGAGAACGGTATCGACATTCCCAATGTAAACACCATTATTATCGACCGGGCGGATATGTACGGAGTTTCCCAGCTATACCAGCTTCGGGGCAGGGTAGGGCGTTCCGACCGGATAGCCTATGCGTACCTTTTCTACCCAAAGGATCGGGCGCTGACCGAGCTGGCTATGAAGCGGCTCCAGGTTATTTCGGACTTTACCGAACTGGGTTCGGGGTTTAAGATTGCCATGAAGGATATGGAAATCCGCGGGGCGGGAAACCTTCTGGGCCGGGAACAGTCCGGGGACATCTATTCCGTGGGCTTTGACCTTTACCTAAGGCTTTTGGACGAGGCGGTGCGCCGTCTGGAGAACTCCCAGTATGAGGCGGAAACAGAAACATTGTTGGAACTTGAGTATACGGGGTTTATTCCCGATGCCTATATAGACGGCGCCCAGGAAAAGATGGAGGTATACAAAAAGATCGCCTCCGTAAAGACCAGGGAAGAGCTTGAAAACCTCCTTGGGGAATTGATGGATCGCTTTGGCCCGCCGCCGGACGAAGCGGCTTCCCTCTTAGCCCTGGCGGAGATCCGCATCATCTGCCGGGATATATCGGTTTTCTCCCTAAAAGAGAAGGGTGGTTCGGTGCGGGTTGAATTCGGCAAAGTTTCCAAGGTAAAGATAGATCGGCTCCTGCGGCTTATGAAGGAATCAAGCGGCAGGGTTAAGCTAGATCCGCGGGCGCCTAATGTAATGATTTTGCAGACCGGGAGCATAGGGCTAAAAGAGAAAAGTGAGTTTATCCGGGAAAAGCTGGCGGTTTTAGCGGGATAGGAGGATGTGTGGCAATTAAGGGTGTGGTCTTTGATTTTGGCAAGGTGATCAGTTTTCCCCCGGAGGATAGGGTAATGGAGAGGATGGCGGCTTTGGCGGGGATGGAAGTAGGCAAATTTGAATCCCTGCTTTGGCCGAACCGGACTGAATATGATCGGGGAACGATCTCCGCCCTGGAGTATTACCGGACTTTTCTGGCAAAGGGCGGGGTCTTTCCCGATGACGAGACCCTTACGCAGATCCACGCCATTGATCTGGAAAGCTGGGCCAATATAAACCCCGATACGGTGCGGCTCATGGAGGATATAAAACATGCGGGGTATACATTAGCAATACTTTCCAATATGCCCCGCGATTTTTTGGCCCTATGCCGGGACCGGTATCCCGTATTCAGCCTTCCCCATGCGGGGATATTCTCATGTGAAAGGGCGTCAATCAAACCGGAAGAAAAGATATACCGGGATCTCTTCGCCGCCCTGGCCCTTGAGCCGGAGGAGCTTGTTTTTTTTGATGATATGCCGGTAAATATTGAAAAGGCCTGTTCTCTTGGGATGCAGGGCTTTGTTTGGCAGGACCCTGAAACTGCCCGAAATATCTTAAGAGGCTTATCCGTGTCTATTTGAGGAATTGATGATGAATTTATTGGGAACCATAGTCATTTTTTGTGTGGTCGCTTTGAGCCTAGTTTTTCTCACCTCAATCGCATTGGTACTTTTTGTGGTCAGATGCCTTGGTTTCAAAAGGTCAATGGACCATCTAATCTATAAGCTGGCCCAGGTTTGGGCCTTGATAATCCTCTCCGTCTCGGGCTGTAAACTTACCGTTACGGGCAGGGAGCATATCCCCCGGACGGGAGGGTTCTGTCTGGTAGCGAACCACAACAGTATCTTTGACATCGTACTGCTCCTAGCCACCGTTGGCCGCCCTTTCGGCTTTATTGCCAAGAAGGAATTGATGGTTGTGCCTCTGATAAATTTCTGGATTTTGCTCCTGAGGGGCCTTTTTATTGACCGGAAGAATATACGGAAGGCCATAGGTACTATTAATGAGGGGATACGGCGGATAAAAGCCGGGGCAGGCATGCTCATCTTCCCCGAAGGGACCCGGGGCAAGGGTAAGGGTATGCTCCCCTTTAAGCCGGGCTCCCTTAAGCTGGCTACCAAGGCCGGGGCCCTCATGGTTCCTCTGGCTATCACCGGCAGTTATGATGTTTTTGAAAAAACCTACCGCTTTCACCCGGGTCCGGTTTCGGTAAACTTCGCCCCCCCCATGGCCGCCGCGGATATCCCCGTGGAGGATAAGAGAACTATTGCGGATCAGGTTTATGCGATAATCGACGACATGCTAAAAAAAGCCGAAGGGTCCGCTTCCGTTGGAGCGAGGCTGTAGGCCGGCCGGCTTAGTCAGCCGGAACCCCGAGCCGGCGGGCAAAACCGCTTAAAAAAACTCCCCCGAAAGGGAAAAATCCGCCCCGCTTGACCGGCGGGTTACCTTGCACGCAATTTCAGAAATGGCTGCGATATTCCCATGCTTTTGGTAACCGCGGGATAAAGGACAGAACACACCAGCGGCTCACATTATACGTTAACAAAAAGACGGCGTGTTAGGTATCTAACGCCTGAATCCCCGCATTTTTGCGGAAACAAACCGGCAGGTTTGCCCCTTTCCCCCTATACCGGCAAAAACACCCCGTTGCCGTGCCAAAACACGGCATTGTCTTTAGACAGCAACCCGTTGTCTAAAGATTTCGACCCGATGTCTAAAGACTTTGACCCGATGTCTAAAGACT
>JAITBG010000189.1 GCA_031283725.1 Treponema sp.
GATATACTCCGATTTAACGGGAGAACCTTTATGACACATTTTTCTCACAAGCTGATAACCTCAGCACGGATCGGTAAAACCGGTCCCGCACATTTCGGGCATGGCCCGGAATCCTTGCCAGACATGGACAACCTGAACAACTTTTCACTGTCAATTATTTTCAACTCTCTTTCGGAGGCTGCTGTATGGGCGGAATAATTATGTTTGCCGCCTATGCGGTATTTATGGTTTTGGTTACGGTCTTTGTTACCCGCAAACCAAAAGATACGTTGGAGTTCCATGTTGCCGATCGGAACATGGGGACTATCCGTTCCGCCCTCTCGATAGCGGCAACATGGATATGGGCCCCGGCGTTATTCGTTTCGGCGGAACGGGCATACTTGCAGGGAAGTATTGGCCTGTTCTGGTTTCTGGCGCCGAACGTGTTATGCCTCATCCTGTTTATCCCCTTTGCGAAGCGCATCCGGGAACGGATGCCCCAGGGGGTGACACTTTCGGGCTTCATGGGGGAGCAATACGGAATCGGTACCAGGCGGGTATATTTGTTCCAGTTGTCCGCTTTATCGGTTCTGTCCACCGGGGTGAACCTCCTGGCAGGGGCAGCGGTCCTCAAAACCATTACCGGACTGCCCTTCCCCCTGTTGACCGTAATCCTGGCCGCCATAGCCTATTCCTATTCCCGGTTTTCCGGGATTAAGGCATCGGTAATAACCGATGCGGTACAGATGATACTCATTCTGGCCGCCTGTTTCCTGTTTGTACCTTGGGCTATCCATCGGAACGGCTTTGAGAGCCTTATAACCGGTCTTTCCGGGCCCGGAGGGGTATACGGCAATATTTTCTCTGGAACAGGCCTTGAGGTATTCCTGTCCTTCGGCCTCCCCACGGCCATAGGGCTTATTGTCGGCCCCTTCGGGGATCAAAACTTCTGGCAGCGGGCCTTCTCAATTAGGCGGGAAAAAATCGGGAAAGCTTTCTTCCTGGGGGCCGTAGCCTTTGGGATTGTGCCCCTCTCCATGGGGTTCCTGGGGTATATCGCCCGGGGGTCCGGCTTTACCCCGGATAATCCGGGGGTGGTGAACCTTGAGATCGTGACCAGCCTATTCCCGGCGTGGTCCACGCTGCCCTTCGTCTTTATGCTGGTTTCGGGACTGCTCTCTACAGTGGACAGTAACCTATGCGCCATGGCCTCCCTGACCACAGACATCACCAAATCCGAAAATATGGCCGTTCCCCGCGGCGCCATGCTGCTGAACCTGGCCCTAGGGATACTCATAGCCAATATCCCAGGGATGACCATTACCAACTTATTTCTGTTTTACGGGACACTGCGGGCCTCCACCTTTGCCCCTACCGTTATGGCCCTGCAAGGCAAGGGCCTCCAGTGGGTAACCCCCGGGGTGATGATAGCTCTTTTGGCAGGGCTGCCGGTTTTCGCATGGGGAACCTTTGCGAACCTGTCGATAGTGAAGGTTGCCGGAAGCCTTATCACGCTGGGAGCGTCCGGGGCTGTAGCCCTGATAGGGGGGTACTGTGAAACAACTTAAAAAAGAGCGCAAGGACCTGGATATAACCCTGCTTAAAACCCCGGAACATAATACCCGTATCCACCCTGAAAAACAAATAAACGAAATCCGCCGCACCCTGCGGAAATGGGGACAGTATAAAAATGTAGTGGTGGACGAGAAAAACGTCATTTTAGCCGGAAACGGTTTGGTGGAGGCTATGCGCGCCGAGGGCTTCAATACCGTAGAGACCTTGGTTATAACCGGCCTGAGCAAGAACGAAAAGACCAAGCTGATGATGGCGGATAATAAAACTGCGGGGTTGGGCATAGACAATCTGAACAACATCGAGTACCTGATCCAGGAACTGGCGGGGGATTTTGATATTCCCGGTTTTGACGATGAGGTTCTTAAATCCATCAACGCCGCTTCAGAAGAAATATCCCAAGCTCTGGACGATTACGGGAAGGCGACCGAGGAAAACCTTGAAGGAATAGAGGCCCACGCCGAGGTGAACGAGGGTCCCAGGGAACCGGATACGCCGGAAGAGACGACAGACGAAGCCGAGCCGGAGCGGAAAAGCATCATTTGCCCTGAGTGCGGAGCCACGGTATGGTTGTAAAGCGGGAAGGGAACAGAACGGTCTTGGCCGCCGCACAAAAACGGATAATCAACGCCTTTTCCAACGGGAAAAAAGTCTATGTGTCCTTTTCAGGGGGAAAAGATTCCCTATGCCTTCTGAGCATTACCCTCAAGCTGGCCGCAGAGGGGAAAATAGACCCCTCCCTCATGATTGTGGAATTCATTGACGAGGAAGCCATATTTGAGTGCATCGAAAGAACGGTCCGGGAATGGCGGAAAAAGGTGCTGCTGACCGGGGGAAAATTCAACTGGTTCTGCCTTGAGGTCAAACATTTCTGCTGCTTCAACCATCTGGAAGAGGATGAGACCTTTATCTGCTGGGACAGCTCCCGGAAAGACGTATGGATACGGCAACCGCCGCCCTTCGCACTCCGGGAGCATCCGCGGCTCAAAAACCGGAAAAACACCTATCAGGAATTCCTGGTGAAGCACAATGCCGATGGAATATGTATCACCGGTGTCAGAATGGCGGAATCTATCCAGCGGTCCAAATACATGGCCAACTCCTTTTCTTCAAAAACCGGGCTAGCCCGGGGAAACATGGTCTGGCCTATCTACGACTGGAAAGATACGGACGTCTGGCGGTACCTATACGAGCAAAACATCGACATACCGGATATTTACCTGTACCTGTACCAGACCGGAAGCCGGCTTAACGAACTGCGGGTGTCCCAGTTTTTCAGCGTGGATACGGCCAAGTCCCTGGTAAAGATGAACGAATACTACCCCGATCTGATGGACCGGATTATCCGCAGGGAACCGAACGCATATCTTGCGGCCCTGTATTGGGACAGTGAAATGTTCCGCCGTTCCACCAGAAACCGGAATGCCCTGGAGGATAAGAAGGACTATAAGGCGGAGGTGTTCAAGTTGCTGAATAATTCCCGGAAGCATTTCGTCACGAAAGGCGCCATGGAAAATGCCCGGGGGATTATCCAGCTTCTGATTAAGTATGGCTCCATTATTGACTTGAGCATGTACAAAGCGATTTATGACTGCCTGGTCGGAGGGGACCCGAAGCAACGAACATTGCGGGCGATTATCACCAACATCAATATGCGGTATTCCAAGCCCTATAACGCCAAACGGAACAAAGGAAACACCAATGGATAGCAAATTGACGGCCCCTCTCGCTACCCTCCAATGGGTAGACCGGGAACTACTCCACGCCAATGATTACAACCCGAACAGGGTGTCAAGGGAGAACCTTGATTTATTGGTGCGGTCGATTTTAAGCAATGGCTGGACACTCCCGATTGTAGTACGGCCGGATTACACCATCATTGACGGCTTTCACCGCTGGACAGTCGCGGGAGAGGAACCGCTCAAAACAAAGCTGGGCGGGAAGGTCCCCGTTGTGATAGTCCGGCATGACGATGAAGCCGGGGACGTATACGGAACCGTAACCCATAACCGGGCCCGGGGAACCCACCTCCTGGAACCCATGAAGAACATCGTCAAGAAGCTGCTGGCCCAGGGGAAAAGCATTACGGAAATCGGGAAGGAATTGGGCATGAAGCCTGAGGAGGTTTTCAGGTTGTCCGATTTATCGAAAGACCAGTTCCTCAAGCTCATGGCCGAACGGTCCGCCGAATACTCCCGGGAACTGTTGCTCCGGAAAGTGTAGTTGTATCATGGCCTGGTCTGAAAGGATTAGGCCAATTTTTAGAAGAAATCAAATTCTCCCTAGTTTATGCCGTTATCACGCCCCATGCCCATGCCAGGCCCTAATCCGCGCTGTAGGGTCAAGTATGGATTAACGGTACATGGTAATTCGACTTTGAGACACCAATCCCTATCCAAACATTTGCATCCCTGACAGGCTTCCGTATCGGTCCAATAATTCACCAGGTCTTTCTCCCCGGTGTTCAGGGCAAGCCGTTTCCATTCCTCCCAGTTGTTACGATGATGATTTTCCGGTATTTCCGAACCGAATAAATCCTTCCAATCGCAGTCAAGTCTTATTGGTGGACGTGGTTCTATTTGCGGCTTATCTGCCATGTTCCTTGCCGCCTCTACTTCCTTTGGGGGGAACGCTTGCCACCATATATTTCCTTCTTTTTTGCCTTTATAATCTCGCGCCGCATAAGCACAAAATATACCAGTGCCGTAATCATTCTCTTTGCTTTTACAAACAAAACCGTGTTCTTGGGCTTTATCCATTATTGTTTTGTTACATTTCTTACAAA
>JAITBG010000195.1 GCA_031283725.1 Treponema sp.
GTTGTTGCCGCAAACAAACACCCCGCCGCCGTTACCCGTATCCACAATGCCTTCACTATATGTCCCCGCCAGGGTAAGACTGTCTCCCGGGATTACCGCCCCTTGTCTATTGTCAGCGCTCTGCCCGAAGAAGGGCCGGTAATTACAGCAGTATTCGTCCCCGCTACTGTGAGGAAATGGCCGGAGGATAGCGAATCAATTCCATCCACCGTCCAGGTATACCCGGTAGGATCATGGTAGTAGGTACAACCGACGCTGTAGGCCTGTTGGGTAACGCCGTCCGGCGCGATAACCGTAATACGCTTAAATCCGCGTTGGAGGAGGCGAAATACTCCTCCCTCCAAACCAGGGTCTTGTCGCCGCTCTCGACCCATTTGCGGGTAGTAAAGCCGTCCCGCACGATGATGGTCTCAACCAGTTGGGACACCCTGGCGAACTTCCCCCGGAAAAAACTATCTGTACCACGTAGTTCCCCGAAAGTATACCGGCATAGGACAAGGGCATGAAAGAAACCAAATCTTCCCACCGTCCGCAGTAGTAGGCTTTCTTCCCCCGGTCGGCCTCGTCAAACTCGTTCACCCAGGGACTGGCCCCCATGGACTGACCGTGTCATGCCCGGAATTGATAAGTTTCTTAACCGGCCCTTTGAGCCGTCCGGGTACATCCAAACGGCCCCGCGGTGCTCCGGCGGTCAAACCATTTCAGGGTCCCTGTCCGTACCGGGCACACTGTCCGGCGGGGGTTCCTGCCCCAACTCATATCATTATAAATTCTATGCAATTCGCATATATCATCATTCATAGCGAATGATAAAGCCCAACCAGGCGTCTTTCTGTAAGAGGATTCCACTTTTTGGGCCGGTTTTTAGGAAAACCGCCGGACGGGCTCCCTATAGGGCCGCACCGGCTGTTGATAACCTATCCGTTGGGCGGGAAAACTGCCTTATATAAGGCAGTAGGGCTTGTCCAGCTAAAAGGCTGGGCCTCACGGCTGGGCGTATTGAGAGGAGGGTTTTATGAAAAACCTCTACAAGAGACCGGCGGTCTATGTCCGCTTGGTCTCATTTTTGGGGATTGTCGCCATAGGGGCGGTAATCGGGCTTGGACTGGCGGGGTGCGCCACAACAGAGGTTAGACCGGAAGGAAGCCTTGTCATTAAAATTGGCGACCTATTGCCGCCGCCAAATCCTGGTGACACGCAAATCGCGGACGGTTCTTATGTGTGCAGTAGAGCGGAAATACTAAAGCTGCCCTCACTTATGGACGGGATTTTTGGCGGAGAACGGATCACCTACAGTAACACGAGGTATGTGAAGCCCGGCAAATCAGGGACCAAATCGGTTGCTATCCGTATTAACCAGGGAAAGGTAACCGAAATTATGGCTGTCCAACAAGGACAGGGTGAAACAAGCAAAACATACGCAACGTCAACCGTATTCTATTCGGTCGAAACGCCGGTGTGGGTTCCGTCGGGCGCTGATTTTGACAAAGCCGCCCGATTTTAATGAAGCAAAATCGATGCTTCATTAAAATCGGCATAAGAGTGTAACTGGCGCTCTCCGCCGGTAGACCTTTTACGAGCCGGGACTGGGCACAGCCTCGGCTCCGCCCATTTTCTTATTTTTTTTGCCTACTGCGATAAAGCCGCATAGCATAAATCACAAAAAACTGCGCTGAAGATACATTCCATATGGTATTGTTTTTATGTATACCAAGTAAAAAATCATTTGTCTATTTTCCTGTCGTTTGTTGAAACTGAGAATTGCCGGTTCCAAGGAAGATGCGCTAAAGGTTCATAAAAAGACGGCCGATACTTAGATAACCGGGGTCAAACCTCAAGTTAAAGACGGTGCGCAGCAGGCTTTATGCCTTGACGTCCAGGCGCATCGTCTTTTTTTTATTATATGAGGCGATTTCAAAGCTTCAGTTTTGATTGATTTAATAGCCAAACAGCGGATGATGGGGTATAATCGAAAAAATGAAAGTATATGCGGTCAAAACTTTGCCTCCGGAACGCTTTTTCTCTCAGCCTGTATACCTGGACCAGCAGTTTGTCATCGCCGCACCGGAAATGGCCGTTAGCGCCGCTATAAAGAGCGCCCTCCAGGAATGGGGCTTTGAGACTATTCAGAGCGAGGGGGAACCCAGGGAGGATTATTCCCCGGAGGAAATTCCCGCCAGGGGAACCGCCGCCGCGGCTCCCAAGGAAAGCGTAGACGCCGAACAGATCAAGAAAGCCGAGGGTTTATACACGAATTTTCAAAGCTATGTGGAATCACTTTTTGCCCAGATGTCTATGAATATCCCCCCGCAATTTAATGAAATAGCGGGAAAAATCAAGGAGCTCTGCGATACCATCAAGGATGACCGCCGGTACCTTCTGCGGGTAGTACTAAGGAACGCCGAACCAAAGACAGAACAAAACTACCTGACCTCCCACACGGTAAAGTCCACTATCCTGGCCATCATCATCGGCTCCTATCTAAAACTTACCAGCCGCCGGCTTATTGAGCTGGGCGTTGCGGCGGTGCTCCACGAAGCGGGGATGCTCAGGCTTCAGCCAAAGGTTTACATGAATAAGGGCGCCCTAAGCCGGGAAGAGCAAAAGGCTATTCTCTCCCACCCCATACTGGGGTTCAACGTACTCAAATCTTTTAACCTACCCCTGAGCGTGACCATTGCCGCGCTTGAACATCACGAGCGGGAAAACGGGGAGGGCTATCCCCGGCGGCTCACCGGGGATAGGATCAGCTTTTACGCCAAGATTATCGCCGTGGCATGCTCCTATGAAGCGCTGACAAACGACCGGCCTTATAAGGAGGCTAAGGATGGTTTTGCCGGGATGCTGGATCTCCTGAAAAACGAGCGGAAACAGTACGACGATACGGTTATCCGGGCTTTGGTTTTTTCCCTTTCCATTTACCCCATAGGACTCTACGTGCTCCTTTCCAACGGCAAGAAGGGGCAGGTGGTGGATGTGAATCCGGAAAATCCCCGGTATCCTATAGTTCAACTCCTTGGGGTACTAACCCCGGATGGAAAAACCAAGATCCTGGAAACTTCCCAGGGCGGCGTCCATATTGTCCGTCCCCTGGTCAGGGATGAACTGGAATGATATTTTTAATTATTCTCCTGCTTCTTCTTATAAGCGGCTTTTTTACTCTGGCGGAAAACTCCCTCCTGTTATCCCGTAAACCCCGGCTGCGGTCCAAGGCAGCGGGGGGAGACAAGAAATACCGGCTGGCCCTGGAAGCGGCGGAGCATCCCGAATCCCTGCTTTCCGCCCTCCAAACCAGCATCATCCTGGCAGATATTCTTGCAGGCGCCCTGGGAGGAATCCTGGCGGCCAGGATATTGGAAGCGTTTTTCCCCGCGTCTGGGCCCTTCATCGTTCCTGCCATAATCGCAGCATTGCTATTCACTACTCTGTTAGTTTTACTAGGGAGTATCCTGACAAGACCTATCGCCCGTTTTACCCCGGAATGTATCCTCATCCATACCCTTCCGCTCATCCGTTTCCTGAAAATTCTTTTTACTCCCCTTATCTTCATCGTTTCCCGCCTGAAAGTTGAGCCCCAGGGGGACCAGGGGATGACCGAAGATGAACTGCGCATAGTCCTCCGGGAGGGCGAAAAGTCCGGCATTGTGGAGAGTGAAGAAAGGACCATGGTAGAGGGGGTCTTTTATCTAGGAGATCGCCCTGTGGGAACTTTCATGACCCACCGCTCGGAGATCCAATGGCTGGACATCAATGCGGGCGCAGAAAAAGTGCGGGCCATGGCGGTGGAGTACCGGCAGCAGCGATTTTTCCCCGTGGCATCCGGTACCCTTGACGAAATTGCCGGGGTAGTTTCGGTCCAGGACATACTCCTGGCCTTCCTGGAAGGCACCTGGGCGGGTCTGAAATCTCTCATGTCCCCTCCCCATTTTGTTCCGGAAACCATGTCGTCTATCCGGGCCTTTGAAGCGTTCAAACGGGGTAAATCGGATTTCCTCTTTGTGATCGACGAATACGGCGGTTTTGCCGGGGTACTTTCGGTGCGTGACCTTATCGAAGAGATCGTGGGCGAACTTTCCGCCTCCGCTTCCGCCGGTGACGATATTCTGGCCCAGGATGACGGCAGTTACATGGTTGACGGCAGCGTCAACATCGATGATATCGCAAAAATACTACCCATCGCCGGCTTCCCCGAAGCACCCCAGGAATACCACACCCTGGCGGGTTTCATCCTGGAACTGGCCGGAGAAATCCCGCAAACCGGAGCGGTCTTTGACTGGAACAGCTACCGGTTCAAAGTGGTGAACATGGACGGAAACCGCATAGATAAAGTGCTGATAGAACCGCTGTGGCACGATGGGTGAGCGCAGTGAGTCCCCACCAATGAAACTAAGGCCTTGCAAACAAAAGCCCCCTAACCCGTTCCTGTGCGTCCCGAAACCTTAATTATGGTCCATAGGGGAAGGGGCCCGCACTTTTCCCGCGTATAGCTCCTTCGGATATACGATGATGCCAAGCTTTTTTTCTAACCGCAAAAGGGCGCGCATTTCAGCTTCATCCCCGAATGTAGCCATAATTCCCCGTTTTCCCGCACGGGCGGTACGGCCGGCACGGTGGATGTAGGCGTCGGGATCGGCGCCGGTATCCAGGGAGATGATGTGGCTTACGTCCGGAATATCCAGCCCCCGTGCGGCCAGATCGCTGGCCACCAGAACCGCCGAACGGCCGCGGCGGAAATCGTCCATGGCTTGTTTACGGGCCCTTTTGTCCATATCGCCGTACAGGCCGAGGGCGCTGATACCGTGGTACTGCAGTTTTGAAACAATGTTCCCCACCTGGGCGCCCCGGCTGGTAAAAACCAGGGCTTTCCGGGGGCGGAGGGCCGCTAAAAATGAACGGAGGAGCCCTATCTTATCCCGTTCCTCGCAGAAAAACGCCCAGTGTTCTATCCTGTCCCGGAGTATCTCATTCGTCCGGGTCTCCTCAACAAAAATACCGCTCTTTTCACCCATAAGGGAAAGCAGCCGTTCCCGGCACCTATCAGGCAATGTCGCGGAACAGGCGGCGGTATATCCGCTCCGAATCAGGGAGACCAGTTCCCGGGTTTCGCCGTAAAGCTCATCCGCGCTAAGCCGGTCCGCTTCGTCCAGGACCAGGAAACGCAGGTTCCCCAGCCGCAGCTTTCCCATCTTAACCAACTGCAAAACCCGGCCCGGGTTCCCCACCAACACCCGCGGCCTGTCTTTCTTCAGGGTTTCTATTTGCCGGCTCAGGGCGCCGGACCCGATGAGAAGGCTAACCTTGAAAGAGGCCGCGCCGGAAAGTAAAAACTCCGCTTCCTGTTTAATCTGGGAACAAAGCTCGTAGGTAGGGGCCAGGATCAGGGCTTCCGCGGAAAGCTTCGCTTGAGGAGCCTGCCCTGCCCTGTCTGTATTGCACCCGTTGCCGGAAACCGCCGCCGGCTCCATCATCTTCTGAAACACCGGGATCAGGTAGGCAAAGGTTTTCCCGGTCCCGGTGGGGGAACTGAACAGCACCCGCTCACCCCGGAACAGCCGGGGAATCACCCTCCGCTGTATCTCCTCAGGCGTCCGGATACCCCGCTCTTTTAGGCGGCCGATAAAAAAAAGGCTCACCCCAAGCCCCGCAAACCCGTTATCATTACCGCCGCAATCCCTTGTCATTTTTTGCGATATTCCTCATACAGCGCGACCATGGAATCGATGAAGCGTTCCACCGAATAGTTGCGGGATATTTCCTCCGAACGTCTGCCCATCCGCTTCCGGGCGGCGGGGTCTCCAAGGACTTCCACCGCCTTTTCCCAGAGAAGCGTATCATCAGAGACAGCCCAGCCGTTATCGCCGTTAATCACCATATCGTCAATACTAATATCCGCGGCGGCCACCACCGGGAGGCCCGAGGACATGGCTTCAATAAAGGTGATGGGATGCACCTCGCTATGGGAGGCGCTCATGAACAGATCCGCCGCGGTGTAGATCAGTTTTATCTCATCGGGCCAGTGGAGATACCCGGTAAAGATCAGGGCCCGGCTGACCCCTAGTTCATTGCCCTGGGTTTCCAGCTCCCGGCGATCCGGGCCGTCTCCCGCCAGGATCAGCTTAGCCTTGGGGCGGCGGGAGAGGATCTCCCTGAAATTTTCCAACAGGGTAAAGACATTCTTTTCAATTCCCAGACGGCCCACAAAAACTATCAACTCGTCATCCGGGGCAATATTGAACCGCTTCCGCAGATCCGCCGCGCCCCGGTCTACCAGGGCGGATCGTTCCCAGAACGGTTTAAGATCTATGCCGTTTGGTACCACCCGAATCGGGCGAGGGTATCTAATCTTCTCCAGATAGTTTCGTATCTTATTTGAAGGGGCTATGATACAGCGTTGGCTTCGAAGGATATGTCTGATATACGCGGACAGGTTCTTCTTGAAAAACAGCTCCACCAGCAGGGGGGCATAGTATATGTAGTCCGGATAATAGGTATGGAGGGTGTGGATCGAGGGTATGCCCAGCCGCCGGCTCACCCTACGGGAAGCCAGGTAGAGGCTGAATTCCGAATGGGTATGAATGATGTCCAAATTCAGGGGCCGGGCGATGTCGATGACCTGTTTTTCAATGAAAATCCCCACCCGGTGCTGGGGTTCGTAGGGAAACTGGAAGGACGCAACCCGGAAAACTCCCTCTTCCGGCACGGCGTTGGGATGCTGAACCGTAAATACGTAGACCCGGTGACCCCGTCGTTCCATTTCTGTCTTTAGGGCCCGCACCACCGTAACAACCCCGTTTACCTGGGGGGTATAAGTATCGCTGAAGATGCCAATATTCATAGCCGGACTCCTTCCAATTATTGTCCAGTATAGTATAAAATCTCCCTAGAGTTCAATAAAAGGAGTGTCTTTGATGATCGGAGTTGTCTTTTTAGTGATTTTTCTCGCATTAATGACCGGGATCGGTATCTGGGGTATGCGGAAAACCAAGACCCTGGGGGATTTTTTTCTGGGCGGACGTACCCTTGGCCCTTGGGTATCGGCGGTTGCCTACGGAACGTCCTATTTTTCGGCGGTTATTTTTATCGGCTTTGCCGGAACCCAGGGCTGGCAGTTCGGCCTGAACAGCCTCTGGATAGCCCTTGGGAACGCCGTCATCGGCGCCGGAGCAGCCTGGCTGATCCTGGCCCGCCGGACCCGGCGGCAAACCCAGAACCTGGACGCCATGACCATGCCTGAATACCTCCAAGAGCGCTACGGCGCCAAGCACCTCAAACCGATTGCAGCCTCGATTATCTTCTTCTTTCTGCTGCCCTATTCCGCCTCGGTTTTTAAGGGCCTGGGACATCTTTTCGAAAAGGTCTTCGGCATATCCTACGATCTGGCCCTGCTAATCATGATCGCCTTTACCGGGATCTACCTGATCCTGGGGGGCTACTTCGCCATTGCTATCACCGACTTTATCCAAGGCATCATCATGTTCTTCGGCGCGGCCCTGATGATCATCGTCCTTTCAGGGCAGGGGGGCGGCTACTTCGAGATGATAAAAAAGGTCGCGGAGATCTATCCCGCCCATGTGCCCCCCGCGGGCCAGCCGCCGGTGCTGGGGCTGAATCAGCCGTCAATCATTACGGTGATTTCCCTGGTGTTCATGACCAGCTTCGGCACCTGGGGCCTTCCCCAGATGACCCAGAAATTCTACGCGATTAAGAACGAACAGGTGATCCCCAAGGCGGCCATAGTCACTACCGTTTTTGCCCTGATGATAGGCTTTACCGCCTACTCCACCGGCGCCTTTGCCCATGTTTTTTTCGATATTAACACGGTGCCGAAAACCGAAGCGGGGCGGGTACTTTACGATCTCATTGTCCCCACCCTGCTTACGGAACACCTTCCGGAAGTGCTCCTGGCTTTGATCTTGCTCCTGGTATTGTCGGCGTCCATGTCCACCCTTTCGTCCCTGGTATTGGTATCCTCCTCCTCGGTGGCCATCGATCTCTACCCCTCCAGGCAGGAAACAAAAACCGGGAAAGATAATTCCGTGGCCATGATGCGCCTCCTTTCGGGGGTTTTTATCATCATTTCCTATTTTATTTCCCGGTTTCAGATCGGCATCATTGTGTACCTCATGTCCCTGAGCTGGGGCGCTGTATCCGGTTCCTTCGCGGCGCCCTACATCCTCGGGCTCTACTCCAGGAAGGTTACCAAGGCCGCGGCCTACGCGGGGCTTCTTTCGGGCTTGGCGGTGGAAATCACCCTGTTCTTTCTCCTGGGTACGCCAAAGTCCCCCCTGGCGGCATCCATTGCCATCGTAACCCCCTTCGTCGTGGTGCCCGTAGTATCACGGTTTACCACTCCGCCGGACAAAGCGCTGCTGGACAAGGTTTTTGAAGGAGTATAGAGGGAAGGGAACCGTTAAAAACCGAAGTTTTTAGCGGTTTTCTTACCCTAATGCGGCTGCCCTGTAATTCGCAGCTGCTCTTCTTTCCAAGCCGCTATAGGGCGGCTCCGTATGAAGGGCCTACCCGCCGCCCCCGGCGTGCCGCATTTGCTTCCCCCTCCCCCGCTGTCTATAGCGTAGTTTCAGCATCCGGCCCCCCGCCCACAGCGTCTCTTTCCCCGGCTGACTCAGCCGTTCAAACTTCCGGGCCTGGCGTTCAAACTTTTGGGCCGGAAGTTCAAACTTTTGGGTCTGGCGTTCAAACTTTTGGGCCGGAAGCTCAAACTTTTGGGTCAGAAGTTCAAACTTTCGGGTCTGGCGTTCAAACTTTTGGGGCGGAAGTTCAAACTTTTAACTCAGCCGGTGGACAGAACGAGTCTGCCGGTGGACAGAACGGGCCGGCCGGTCGACAGAATGAGTCTGTCGGTCGACAGAATGAGCCGGCCGGTGGACAGAATGAGTCTGCCGGTGGACAGAATGAGTCTGTCGGTGGACAGAATGAGCCCGTCTGTCGACAGAACGAGCCGGGCGGTGGACAGAATGAGGCTGTCTGTCGACAGAATGAGCCGGCCGGTCGACAATCCGCTTGAGGGGGCCGGTAAAACGGCGTGATATTATACAAAGTAAGGAGCATTTGTATGGCGTACAATACCGATTGGATGCCCGGACCCCCGGACGGATATCCCGGCAATGCGCCGGAACCGGATTGGGTACATGACGGCAGCGGGGGCCGGTTACGCCGGCAATCATTCCATGAACACGGGGCAATGAGTAATGACGCGGCACGCGGCCGCTTGAATAGCTGGCTAAGATGGGATAAAGGGGGAACATGCCTAATGAAAGAATTGTCATTTTTTAATGGTTGTTGTTCAGCAACTGAAGTTTCTGAACAACCGCGCCGTCCGGCAGTTTTAGGCGCATTCGCGCGGCATAACAATCAGGGCGGTTTTTCCAGCGTACAGGCACGGGGGAGCCGCCTCTTGTGTTTTGGGCAACGCAGGGCCATGCAAAAAACCCCGAATCGCCATTCTCAAAAAAAGCGGTTCACTCCACGATGCCGAGCAATTCTATCTTGAAAATCAGGGTTGAGTTGGGGGGGATAAAATTCCGCACCCCCTGTTCGCCATAGGCTAAGTCCGAAGGAATGAACAGCCGGTAGGTGCTGCCTATTTCCATGAGCTGGATACCCTCGGTCCAACCGGCAATAACCTGATCCAGAGGGAATTCCGTCGGTTCTCCCCGTTCGTAGGAGCTGTCAAAGACCGTCCCGTCCAGGAGGGTACCCTCGTAGTGTACGGAAACCGTATCGGAGGCACGGGGATTAGGGCCGGTTCCGGAACTCACAAGTTCGTACTGGAGACCGCTGGAGGTGGTCTTTACCCCCGCCTTTTTACCGTTTTCAGTTAAAAAATCGATCCCCTTTTGCTTGTTTTCCTCTACCTGCCGGGCCATGGCGTCCCTCATGGCGTTTTGAATCAGGGGCATGGCTTCATCCAGGGTAATCCTGGTTTCATTGCCTTCCAGGGTATCCCGAAGGCCGTCAATCAGGGCGCCGTAATCAAAGACCAGCCCTGCCTGTTTGAAGTCCGAACCCAGGGCTACCCCAAAGGCATAACTGGTATCGGCGTCCGCCCCATTCGCCGCATTTGATTTGGAATTCCTATCGGATATTCCTTCAGCATTGCAGGCAAGCAACGTATTGGCGGCGATGAGCAGGGAAAAAACAATTTTCTTTATCATTTTTCATTCCATGGTTAAATAGGATTCCAGGATATACATCACCGGGATAGTTCAGCATAATGGAAAGCCTCTAGTACTGCAAGACATCATGTAGTATTTTTGAAACTATGGATAAAAGTGCAGCCAGCTTGTCGGTTAAACAAAAACTGGGGTTCGGTATCTTTGATCTAGGGGGTAATATGTTCTTTACCCTCATGGGCTTCTGGACCCTGAATTTTCTGACCGATACGGTGGGGCTCGCCGCCGCTCTCTCGGGGGTTGCGGTAATGGCAGGCAAGGCCTGGGATGCGGTTACGGACCCGGTGATGGGCTTTATCAGTGACCGCACCTTTTCCCGCTGGGGACGCCGGCGGCCTTATCTCCTCTTCGGCGCCCTCCCCATGCTGCTAACCATGTGGTTTTTCTTCACCAAACCCGTCTTTAGAGGCAGCTTTGCCCTGACCGTCTGGGCAGCCCTGGCGCTGATGCTCCTCAACACCGCAGCCACGGTGATCAACATCCCCTACTCCTCCCTGACGCCGGAGTTAACCGACGATTACCACGAGCGGACTAGCCTAAACGGCTACCGTTTCGGCTGCGCCGTCTTCGGTACCATACTGGGGGCCGCCGCGGTCCAGCCCCTGGTGGATATCTTCCCGTCCAAAGCGCAGGGTTTCTCTATGATGGGGCTCATCCTGGGCACGGTGATGTTAATCACTACGCTAATCACTTTTTTCGGAACCAGGGAGAAAGTTCACACCAAAGCGGATCTTCCCACCGGAAGCCTGCTTGCAACCTACAGGGCGGTTTTCTCCAATAAGCCCTTCATATTGCTCCTCCTCACCTACGCCTTCCATATTATGGCCCTGACCTTTCTGCAAAGCATTCTGGTCTATTACACCCGGTATGTGTATAGTTCCCGTTCGGCGGACCTTACCACCATAGCCATGCTCATTCTGCTCCTGGTAGCAATGGTGTTTATTCCCATATCGGTGCTGGTCTCTAAGCGGATCGGAAAAAAGCGAACTTACCAAATCTGTTTTGTTATCATCGCCAGCGCCTGTCTTATCATCTTTACCCTGGGCCATACCCTGGGCCCCGGCTTTTTCATGGCCATGATGGTATATGCCGGCATAGGGGTGGGATTCAGTTACGTGGCCCCCTATGCCATGGTTCCGGACGCCATAGACTTCGACGCCGCAAAAAACGGCGAGCGGAATGAAGGGGCCTATTACGGAATGTGGACCTTCATCTCAAAACTCGGTACCTCCCTTTCGGTGTTCCTCTCGGGGCTCATTCTCTCCCTGGGTGGGTACACAGCCAATGCTGTTCAGTCCTCAAAAACGATCCTGGCTATCAGGCTCCTCATCGGCCCCATCCCCGCGGTACTATTTATCGCCGCCATGGCGGTGATACAGCTCTACCCCCTGGACGAGAAAAGCTTCCGGGAAATGAACTTCCGGAGCAGGCACTAAATTTGACTCATAAAGGGGAAAACTAAGCCCATTTGATCAGACCGGTCCGGTAGGGGTGAACCAGGGCTTCATGCTTGGGCAGAATCCGTACCGTGTGGCCCTGCTGACCCGTATCGGTACATTCGATCCGCACCTGGTACACATGGCTGCCGCCTTCATTCCCGATGGGCTTCATCTCCGAGCGCCGGGCATTCTTGATATCGTTACTTTGGTTGGACACCGTGCCCTGATACAATTCTACCAGGACTTCCCCGGGCTGAAGGACGCCCAATGCAATGTAGGCAGTCACCGTAAGGGAATCCCCGCGCTGCATCACCGGTTTCGAGTTGGACTCTATCCTGGAGATATTCAGGGATTCCCATGCCTGCTGGAGCTTGCCCATATAGGCAGCCAGGGATTTGCCTTCCGCATAGTCGTCTTTAACCAGGCGGCGGTAGTTTTTCAGAGCCGGGAAGTAGAACTTATTGGAATAGTCCATAAGCATACGGTGACTGGACATGGAATGACCGATCTGTTTCATACAGGTCTTCATCATTTTGATCCATTCCCGGGGCAGACCGTCACGGCCGCGTTGATAGAACATGGGGATAATTTCCCGTTCCAGGAGATCGTAGAGGGCCTTGCTTTCCACTTCATCCTGCAGTTTGGTATCCTCGTATTCCTCCCCTCGGCCTATGGCCCACCCCACTTCAGGGTTGTAAGCTTCGTCCCACCAGCCGTCCAGGACGGAGCAGTTCAGGACCCCGTTCATGGAGGCCTTCATGCCGCTGGTCCCCGACGCTTCCAGAGGCCGGCGGGGAGTATTAAGCCACACGTCCGCGCCGGCGGTTAGGTAATGGGACATGGTCATGTCGTAATTTTCCAGGAAAACAATCCGGCTCTCCACATCGTGGTGTTCCGCAAAATGGACGATCTCTTTGATCAGCTCCTTCCCGGGCATATCCATGGGATGGGCCTTTCCGGCGAAGATCAACTGGATGGGCCTGTGGTTGTCCTTGAGGAGCCTGAGCAGCCGATCCGGATCGCGAAGAAGCAGGTTACCCCGCTTATAGGTGGCAAACCGCCGGGCAAAAGCCAGGGTAAGGACATAAGGAGAAAGAGCGTCCTCGGCTTTCTGGATACGGCGTTCCACCGCCCCGTTCCGCTTGAGGTTCTGCCGGATACGATCCCGGGCAAAGGCCACCAGCCGTTCACGACGCCTCTCATGGGTGCGCCACAGTTCCTCGTCGGAAATACGGTCCATACGGTCCCAGATAGAGAGCTCCGTGGGTTCATCGTTAAAATGGGGTCCAAAGTAGCGGTCCAGAAGGTCCACCATATTGTTGGAAACCCAGGTCCGGGGATGTACCCCGTTGGTAACATGGCAGATAGGGATCTCATCCAGAGGAAGATTGGGCCAAAGACCCTTCCACATCTGCCGGCTGACTTCGCCGTGGAGCTTGGAAACCCCGTTGGCATAGGCCGCAAACTTCAGGGCCAAAATGGTCATACAGAACGGTTCGTGCTCATCGTAGGACCGCTCCCGGCCAAGGCTGAGGAAATCCTTCCAAGAAATGCCCAGGGGCTGAATCCAGGACCTGAAATATTTCTCCATGAGGCCGATATCAAACCGTTCATTACCCGCAGGTACCGGGGTATGGGTGGTGAAGATATTAGTAGGCCACACCACCTCATGGGCCTCGTCAAAGTTAAAATGCTTTTCCTCTATAATCTCCCGGACCCGTTCCAGCCCGAGGAAAGCCGCGTGACCTTCGTTCATGTGGGTAGCGGCAGGGTTGATCCCCAGCGCCCGCAATGCACGAATCCCCCCGATACCCAGGAGAATTTCCTGCTGAATCCGGGTTTCCTTATCCCCGCCGTAGAGTGTGGCGGTGATATTCCGGAAATCCTGCGCGTTTTCTTCGATATTGGTATCCAAAAGATAGAGGAAACCGCGGCCTACCTTGACTTCCCATATCTGAGCCAAGACGATACGGTCCGCCAACTCCACGGAAATCTTGATGGCATTACCGCTTTTATCGTTCTTCCGTTCCACCGGCATATTGTACCAGTCGTTTTCGGGGTAGGTTTCTTGCTGAAACCCGTCGGCGTTGAGATACTGCTTAAAATAGCCCTGCCGGTACAGGAGGCCAATACCCACCAGGGGAAGGCCCATATCGGATGATGTCTTCATGTGATCCCCGGAAAGCATACCCAGACCGCCTGAATAGATGGGGAGGGATACGTCCATGCCGTATTCCATGGAGAAATAGGCCACCACGTCCTTTCGGGAACCCCGGTACCAGGTATCGCCTTTTTTGTATTTCAAAAAACGATTATAAACTTCGCTCAGGGCGGCGAGATAAGAATCATCCTTAGCCACTTCCGCCAGCCGTTCCTGGCTGACCATCCCTAAGGTCCGGATAGGGCTTTGCTGGGATTGAAGCCAAACATCATAATCCAGCCGGATAAAAAGCTGTACCGCATCAAAATTCCAAGAAAGCCAGAGATTACGGGCAATCTCTTCCAATGGCTTAAGGGAATTGGGAAGTTTCGGTTTAACCGTATAAGTAGCTATATTCATACTTTACAGCTTATGCTCATGGAAGCGGAATGTCAACGCTTCATAAAATTTATTACCGGAGGTTTTTACGATTTTTAGGCAAGGGGCGACGGGGTATTACCTAAATTCCCCATAACTAGTACATTGTAAAGGTTAAAAAACTTGGTATATTAGTACCTGGACCCAAGGGGGAGGGGTAAGCAATAAAAGGGAAGAAATACCATGTCAGCCTTGCGGAAAACGAGAAGAAACGGCAAAACAACCTACAAGCCGCACAGGCAAAACCAAAGGCATCTCATTCCGCCAAACGCTGATGAACTTATACCGCAGGATCATCCGATCCGTCTGGTGAACGAGATCATTGACGAAATGGAGGGCGAAACGGTATTCGGCCAAATAAAAAGGAACCAACAGGGGGGCCTCCCGTGTCTGGCCCGTATGGGCCGGGAATATCATACAAAAGGAATATCGTATGAACACAGGCAACAACACCCTATTACCGCCGCTTAAAAAGGCACAGGAATTAAGGGTACTGGGGGGAAACTCCGGCCTGTTTATCGAGGAAACCGCAGATGAACTGCAAAAGCTGACCGATTATGACACTACCTTGACGGTTTTTATATCTTTCCCGCGGGTGCGTCTATGTAGAAGTTATTCGGGAACTTGAGGTTTCCG
>JAITBG010000205.1 GCA_031283725.1 Treponema sp.
AGCTGGAATAAATCGGGACGCGGTTTTAAGTGGACAAAGAAACCAGATGAAATTCTCGCAAAAATTCACAAGGCCCGCACGGGAACGGTTATGTCAAATGTATAATACAGAACACTAGAAGCTTGCTCCTGGGTTCTTCATTCCGGCAATCTCCGCTTCGGGAATTTCTCACGTAGCGGCGTTTTCCTCCGTTATTGGCTTTAATCATAAAGGCTTGCGCGTTCCGGTGGGGCTTGACAGACACGAACGTGTTAGATATAGCTTATATTGTTATATAAAACTAATTATTCAGGAGGTCCTGTGAATGAACAGATTTTTAGCCAATTTAGGCAAACCCGAAGGATTCGGCGGACGGCTGACGCTTACGGCCATGAACATCGGCCATGCCACCGTGTCGAAGTGGGGCCTGAAATATCTTGCCATTGGGCCGCAGGACGCTGTCCTGGACATAGGCTGCGGGGGAGGCAAGAACATCCAGCGTATGCTGAAGCTGACGCCGGAGGGCCGGGTCTGCGGCCTAGATTACGCCGGGGCAAGCGTGGAAAAAAGCGGGCGCCTTAATGCAAAGGCCGTCCGGAAAGGCCGCTGTGAAATACGGCGGGCAGCGTGTCGGAGAACCCCTGACCCGGCAACACCTTCGACGTCATAACCTCCTTTACGTAAAAGGAGTAATAGTCAAATGGAGGAACGGTGCCTATGAACAAAACAGATCGCAAGACCGGCATGGCTCGGCTCTGGGAATTGGCGTTAATCAAAAAACCGCTGGTTATTACTTCCTGTGTGCTGGCGGTTTTCAGCGTGGCGGTGTCTTTTACGCCCTTCGTGGCGGTGTTCTACATTATCCGCGAGTTGGCGCTACGCGGCGCCTCTAACCGGGCGTATCTCGTGCGGCTTGGGTGGCTTGCCGCGGGCGGAGCTGCGACGGCTATCGTGCTTAACTTTACCGCCCTCTTATGTTCCCACATAGCGGCGTTTACCACGCTCTACAAACTCAAGCTGGATTTTACCCGGCATATCGCGGCGCTGCCCTTGGGCTTTCATACGGAGAACTCCACGGGCAAGCTCCGCAAAATTGTGGATGAGAATATCGAAAAGCTCGAAGCGTTTATCGCCCACCAGCTTCCCGACCTCGCGGGCTCCTTCGCCATGCCGATAATAACCCTGGGGATACTTTTCTCTTTCGACTGGCGGTTGGGACTGGCAAGCCTTGTGCCCATCCTTATAAGCTATTTTTTACAAACCATCGCCTACGGCAACGCGAACGCCCAGATATTTATCAAAAAATACCAAGACGGGCTTGAGGACATGAACAACGCTGCGGTAGAATATGTGCGGGGCATTTCGGTGGTCAAGGCTTTTAATCAGACCATTTATTCTTTCCGTAAATTCCACGAGACAATCCTGAACTACGGACGGTTTGTGCTGAAGTACACCCTCTCGTGGGAAACGGTGATGGTATTTTTTATGCTGACCGTCAATTATGTGTTTTTGTTTTTAATGCCCGTAATTATACTGCTTTCTGGCGGCGTCTCTGATTATGCGTCGTTTTCCGCGGCGGCGGTGTTTTATTTGGTGTTTTCCGTTTCTCTTACGACACCCTTTACCAAACTGATGTACGTTTCCCAAACGGGCAGGATGGTTGCCGACGGCATTAACCGCATGGACAAGGTTCTGGACGAGCGACCCCTTGCGGAAACCACCGCACCGGAAACAACAAGCGAATATTCGGTTTCCTTTGAAAACGTGAGTTTCAGCTACACCGATGTTGAAGCCCTTTCGAATATTAGTTTTACTGCGAATCAGGGTGAAATCACCGCGCTGGTCGGGCCTTCGGGGAGTGGCAAGAGCACCATAGCGCACCTTATTCCGCGCTTCTACGACGTGAACGAAGGGGCGGTAAAAATCGGCGGCGTGGATATACGGTCCATGGAAAGCGGCTACCTTATGTCCTGCGTAAGTTTTGTGTTTCAGGATGTGTTTTTGTTCAAGCAGAGCGTTTTGGACAATATTAAAACAGGAAGACCAAACGCAAGCCGCAGTGATGCTATTGCCGCGGCCCGTGCCGCCCAATGCCAGGAGTTTGTCGAAAAACTCCCCTCGGGCTACGACACGGTTATCGGCACAAAAAATATTCATCTTTCGGGCGGCGAAAGGCAGCGGCTGGCGATAGCGCGGGCGATCCTCAAAAACGCCCCTATCATCGTGCTGGACGAAGCCACTGCTTTCGCCGACCCGGAGAACGAGCGGAACATTCAAAGGGCCTTTGATGAACTGATGAAAAACAAAACCGTGATCGTCATTGCCCACCGTTTAAGCACGGTGCGAAAGGCGGACAAAATTATCGTTATTGACAAGGGCCGCATGGTAGAAGAGGGGCGGCACGACGAATTGGCAAACGCAGACGGCAGGTACAGCCGCATGTGGCAGCAATACACCGAAGCGCTGAACTGGGGAATGAGGGAAAAAAATGGTTAATATACAAGAGCTCATGGGTCTCTCGGACGAAGGCTACCGGGATTTTAAGCGGGGAACGCTGGCGGTGGTGCTTACTAACTTTACGCTGCTCATACCTTTTGTGGTGATCATCCAAACGATTGTCGCCCTGCTTGAGCCGCTCCATACGGACGGCCTCCTCGGTACGGCGCGGCTGTGGCTTTTATTTGGAGCGGGCCTCGCTGCGGCGGTACTTTACTTTTTTGCCTACCGCAACGAATACCGGAAAACTTACACTGTTGCGTACCGGGAAACGGAAAAAATCCGCATTGAGGTTGCCGAGCATATCCGGCGCCTTCCTTTAAGTTTTTTTAACAACAAGGACCTTACCGAATTAACCGCCAACATGATGGCCGACTGCGCTTCCATTGAGCATACCATGAGCCACGTGGCGCCGGGGCTCTTTGCGAACATCATCACGGTTACGGTTACATGCGCGCTTCTGGCCTTTTACGACTGGCGGCTTTCTCTTGCCCTGTTTGCCGCGCTGCCCCTTGCCTTTGGGCTTATTGTGGGCTCCCGGAAACTGCAGCGAGTCTTTGGAGAACGCCATGTGCTGGCAAAACTCGACGTGTCGGAACAGGTGCAGGAATATCTTGAGGGCATCAAGGTTGTTAAGGCCTTTGGACTTGGGGGTGAAAAATTTACAAAGCTGGAAAAATCCCTCCACGTCATGATGCTCGAGGCAATCAAGTTTGAAGGGCTTGCGGGAGCTTTTGTGACCCTGGCAATGATTATCCTGCAGGCGGGCATAGGGTTGGTGACACTTGTCGGGGTAGTGCGTCTGACCTCGGGCAGTATTGATACGATAAAGCTCCTTACCTTTGTGATTATCAGCGCAAAAATTTACGCACCCCTGATTGTGATACTCACCCTGCTGCCGGAATTCTTTTACATGCTGGTCTCCACAAAACGTATGCAGACGCTACGGAAGGAACCGCCCATGACAAGGGGAGGAAAATGTGAGTCTTCCCGGTTACGACATCGAACTGGAAAATGTTTCCTTCGCGTACAATGATGAGGACGTGGTAAAAAACATTACCTTGAGCATTCCGCAGCACAGCGTCACCGCTCTTGTCGGCCCCTCGGGGAGCGGCAAAAATACTATTGCCCGGCTTATAGCGCGGTTTTGGGACCCCCGGGAAGGCCGCATTACCATCGGCGGCAAGGATCTGCGGGGCGTCGATCCTGAAACTCTCATGCGGAACATGAGTTTTGTGTTTCAGGGCGTGGTGTTGTTCAACGACACAGTGGCCAATAATATCCGCATCGGAAAACACGGCGCAGGGGACGACGAGATCATTACCGCGGCGAAGCTGGCCCGCTGCGACGGGTTTATCGCGGAGATGCTCGAAGGGTACAATACGCTTATCGGCGAAAACGGCTCTATCCTCTCCGGCGGGGAACGGCAGCGGATTTCCATCGCCAGGGCGCTCCTCAAAAACGCGCCGGTTGTGCTGCTGGACGAAGCCACCGCCAGTCTCGACCCGGAAAACGAAACGCTGATCCAGGAGGCTATTTCCGCACTGGTAAAGGGCCGGACGGTGATCGTCATCGCCCACCGACTGCGGACCGCATTGGGGGCGGACAAAATCGCCGTGCTGGACCACGGGTGCCTTGTGGAGGAGGGCAGCGGGGAGGAATTGCTGACGCGGGACGGGTTATTTGCGCGGCTCTACCGGATACAACAGGAGAGCCTTGGGTGGAGCGTGGGGAAATAAACAGCCGGGATTTGTCTGTACACACGCTCTCATTGCCATAATAAAATTCCTTTGCGGCTCCGGCGGGATCAAAGCCAATACCGTCACCGGTAACACATGTTAAGAGTTTCTGTTCTTCATTCCTCAATGCCGCCAATGTATTCATAGTGGCTGCGTCCGGTATGGCGCGTCATATTGCGGTACGGCAATTATTTTTTGGGGTGGACAGACGGAGAAAAAATTTGTATGATTATTGTGAAACACCCAGGGGATAGCCATGTTGTCATTGGTGAATAAAAAACAATTTTTTAAATTATACTCCAGGGAAGGGCTCGTCTGATTTTACCGGATACGGGTATCGGAGTTGTTCTGAAACCTCAAGTTTCCGAACGACTTCCGCTGAAAGAGCCGTGTGCCGGGCTAAAGTCCACAGCAACCAACCGGGTTGTCGAACAAGTCCATTGTTATTGATAAGGATTAGGAATTATGGAAAAAATAAAAAAATATAAGGGGAAATTTTTACCAAGGTTTTTTAGACATCCTGCTATTATCGTATTGGTTATCGGAATCATTACGGTTTTTTTCGCTCTGCAGCTCCCACGGGTGGAACTGGATAATAACAACATGCGTTTTGTCCCGGAAGACGACGAGGCCCGGGTAATATACCACTATATTGACGATACTTTCGGCAGTTCTCTCTTTGTTCTGATAGGACTTGAACGGCAGTACGGTACCGTCTTTGACGGAGAATTCATCAACCGTATCCGGGACTATATTGACCAAATAGAAAAGGATGTTGAAATTATCGGGACCATTAATTCCATGGTTTCATCGGATTACATCGCCGGTGAGGGGGATGCCATTGTGGTGGAAAAACTGATCCCCGAAGATTTTTCCGGTACCCCCGAGGAGACGGCGGAACTCAAGCGGCGGCTCCTTTCCTGGGATATGTACCGCCGTGCGCTGCTCTCCGACGATTTTACCGCCACCCAGATCCTGGTTACCCTGGACATTAGCAGCGAGGATGCGGGAAACCCCGAAGTGGTGGACAGCTTTATCCGGATTCGGGACATAGCTCTGGAAAAATTTGACGGCATGGCGGAGGTCTATGTGACAGGACTCCCGGTGATCAGCGCCACCATCAACGAAGCGGTCCGGGCCGACCTAGCGCTGATGGTACCCCTGGTAATTCTCGTGGTACTCCTGGTGCTTTTCTTTTCCTTCCGCCGTATTACTGCGGTGGTTCTCCCCTTGCTTACGGTGCTCATCGCGGTGATCTGGTCCACGGGGGCCATGCCCCTTCTGGGGGTAAAGCTTTCGGTGATCTCCACGGTACTGCCGGTAATCCTGATGGCGGTGGGCTGCGCTTATGGCATCCACGTGGTAACCCACTATATAGACGATATGGGGTTTAAGGCTGAAATGAACGATGAGGAGCACCGGGAACTGGTTTTTACCATGTTGCGGAAGGTAGGCAAGGCGATATTTCTCGCGGCGCTGACCACCTTTGCGGGGTTCGGCTCTTTCATCTTTACCTCAGTGCTTCCTATCCGGGAGTTCGGTTACTTTTCCGCATTCGGGGTTTTCGTTTCCTTTATTGTGGCTGTCACCCTGATCCCTGCTCTGCTCCTTATCCGGGGTCCCAAGCCCATACGAGCCCTGATCTATCCAAGGATAGATATTGCAAATCCCCGTCCGGGGAACGCACCGGAAATTACGGACCCCTTAAGCAATGTTATCGCCGATGCTTTTATGAGCATTACCCGGAAAAAACGTTCTGTCATGCTAATTACCGCACTGGTGGTTTTGATTTCGCTTTTTGGCGTGTCCAAAGTTGTCATTGATAATATTTTTGTGGAGTATTTTAAGAACACCACCGACATATCCCGGTCGGACCGGTTTATCCGGGAAAAATTCGGGGGATCCAAGATGGTAAGTATTGTCATGGAGGCAGAAAACGCAGAAACACTGCTGAGCCCTGCAAGTCTGGGAGCCATGGATAGCCTGAACGAATATCTTCGAACCAGGGAAGTCCTGGTGGGTAAGACCATGGGGTTTACGGACCTGATCAAGCGGGTCAATCAGGTCTTTAACGCCGACGAAGACCCCGATGGAATAAAGCCCCACAACGTTACTGAAGTTTCAGGAGATGACTTTGGTTTTGGGCCCACCGCCTCCGATGACGATTTTGGTTTTACCGGCGCAGGCGAAAGTGCCGGAGGTAACACGGATTATGAGGAAGATTTTTTCTCCGCAGGGAGCTTCGCCGGAAATACAGAAATGGCTGCGGGTTTGGCAAATCGAGTCTACACCATGGGCGAACTGCTGACTCTGCTGGAAAACGCCTCAAGCTCCGGCGTTAACCGGTCTTTGGATGCCAACGGCCTTATTTGGGAATTGCAAAAACAGCTCAATTACAATGGGGCATCCTATTATGAAATCCCGGTGATCCCCGAACGGTATGGAAAAACCCGGCCGGAAGAACTCCAGCAGTTGGTGTCTAACTATCTTATTCTCCTTTCGGGCAATATTGATGCCTACGCCAACGATTCCCTGGAACCGACGGCGATTAAAACAACGATACAACTCCGCACCCTGGGAGAAGCGGATACGGGCCGGGTAATCCGGAAAATCGGACAATACGTCGACGCCAATTTCCCCAGGGACATTAAGGTTACCGTGGGGGGGAGCGCCTTGGTGGAAGCTTCCCTTAACCGGCTGGTGATCCAGTCTCAGCTTGTTTCGGTGGTAACATCTCTCTTTTTGGTGTTTCTCATCATCGCTGTTTTCAACCGTTCTCTGGCGGCGGGGATCATCGGTACAGTTCCTTTGTCCATTTCCATCTTGATAAACTTTGCGATGATGGGCTTTTTAGGAATTAAGCTCAACATCGGTACTTCCATGGTGGCCAGCGTGTCCGTGGGCATAGGAATCGATTATACCATCCACTGTATCGAAGCCTATAAGCGGGAATACCGGGCAAGCGGCGGCAAAGGCGATTATTTAAGGCGGACCTTTACTTCCTCCGGTAAGGCGATTATGATAAATGCCGTTTCGGTGGGTGCGGGTTTCGCGGTACTCCTCTTCTCTCAGTTTGTTATGCTGGAAGACCTGGGGTTCCTTATCGCCCTGACCATGGGCACCAGCGCCTTTGTGAGTCTTACGGTTATTCCCGTATTGTTACTGCTTTTTGAACCAAAATTTATAGGAGCTTGAAATGAAAGGAAAAATTACAATTATTTTTATGGTGATTCTGTTCGGGATCGCGGCCGTTGTTTCTGCCCAATCAGGGGATGCCTCGGCAAACGCTGCAGTTATTGTGGAAAAATCCCGGAACCGCATCGATGCGGACACCGTTTCTACTCGGTCCCGGATGGTGGTTACTGCTAAAGATGGGGCCACCAGTAATCGCATCATCGACCAGTATTCCAAGGATGGTCCCAGGGGAGAAAACCGGGTGGTAGTAGAATTTAGACATTCCGGCAACCCCGCCAATATTATTAATACCCGGTTCCTGACCATCGAAAACCAGGGCGCCACCGATGACCAGTGGATCTTCCTTCCCTCGGCGGGAAAGGTGCGCCGTATTGCGGCCTCCGGTGGTTCCGGCAGTTTTGTGGAAACCGATCTTTCCTATGACGACATTTCTTCCGCGAATCGCAGTTCCGATCTGGATACCCACCGGATTTCACGGGAGGAAGAATACAGAGGTAAACCCTGCTATGTGATCGAGTCCACCCCCAAGAACAGCTCTTACCAGTACTCTAAAATGGTTCAGTGGATAGACAAGGCTAATTCGGTGAATTATAAGGTTGAGCTTTATGATAAACGGGGAACCCATGTTAAGACTCTGGAAATTCTGGAACTTAGGGATGTTCAGGGAAGGCTCAGCCCCATGGTTACCAAAATGAGCACCCTTACCGCAGGGACTTCAACTACCATCAGTGTGGATCGCCTAGAATACGATAGTCCCATCCCCGAATCGGTTTTTACCCCGAGGTACCTGGAGACCGGGAGGCCCTAATGAAACGTTCCCCTTTTTTCGTTTTGCTTTTGGGCCTTATTTTCCTTTCGGAAACGGGGCATCTCCGGGCAGACGATGATTTTGGTTTCGGCAGCGATACTGTTTCCGGAGACGGCGAAGATTTTGGCTTTAGCGGCGGCACATCTTCCGCATCTTCATCATCATTTACTCCGGGTTTTTCCGGTGTAAAGATAAACGGCGAGATATCCGCGGAACTTCTGGGCTTTACCGATGACTTTGAAACGGCGGATAAAATAAAGCAGGGCCGACTGGGGGACGTTTTTACCGGGGTCCTTAATTTTTCTACCTCCGGGTCCGCCGCCGATGCGGTTATTAATCTGAACCTGGCCCCGGTGTTTGACGGATCCGCTTCTTTGTTATCCATAGATGAAGCTTATGTGCGAGCCTACTTCGGCCCGGTGAACATTGAGGGAGGCATCAGAAAACTTACATGGGGCAGGGCCGACAGCTTCGGCCCCCTGGATGTAGTCAATCCCCTGGATTATACGGATCTTACAAAAATATCGGACCCCATAAATGTAAAAATAGGGCGGCCCCTGGCGCATGTATCCTGGGGTATCGGTAATTTTTCCAAGCTGGAAGGGGTCTTTGTCCCCAGTTTCCGGGGGCACAGGGTTGCCATGAGTGATCGCTGGGTGCCGTCGCAGATTAAAGAAATTACCAGTATGGTTCCTTCCCTAACCGCAGGACTGAAGGCAGATTTACGTCAAAACCCGTCGATCACTTCGTCTCAGCTCGCCGATATCTTGGGCAGCCTTAACAACTGGCAGAACAATTTTAATATCTTAAATTATTATCAGCAGTATAAAGAAGGTTTGGAGTATGCCCAGGCCGGTCTCCGGTTTACCACAACCATAGGCTCATCAGATCTGGGATTACAGTATTACTACGGCAGGATACCTCGTCCGGCACTGAGTATAAGGCTTGATAAATATTTAGAAAGCTTTGATCCCGAAAATATTTTATCCATGGACTACAACAGCTACCACCAGATCGGCGTCGATTATGCCCGGGTTATTGCGGGCTTTAATATCCGCGCTGAGGCGGCGGCTAATATTACCGAAGACATTGAGGGAGACCGGGGGGATGTTTACAATCCTTCCGCAGCATGGTCCCTGGGCTTTGACCGGGATGTGATAGGGGGGATCAATGTGAACCTCCAGGCTGCCGAGAGCATACGTCTCTTCCATGATAAGATAGGGAAGGACTCCCTGGTTATTGATACTGAGGATGGAAAGAATCTAACTTCCACCAGGCTTACCCTGATCATTTCTAAAAAATTTTTCCGGGACAGGCTTGAATGTAAAACCCTGGGGCTTTGGGATATTGAAGAAGAAGGTTTCCTTATTATGCCCTCCGTAATTTGGAGCAAAAACGATGTTTCTGTTGAATTAAGCGGCGGTATCTTCGGCGGTGAAAAGGACAGCGAACTGGGTCAGTACCGGAACAACTGTTTTGTTAAGGCGGTACTGGCCTATCGGTTCTAGACTATTTTACGGTAATCAGCTTGTAGGTTCCGCTGCCTAAACCAATCTTTTCCGCATGGCTGATTTGGACCCGCCAGTCCGTACTGGGATGGATATCCGTAAGGTGATCTTCGTTTCCGTGGCTGTCTTTGTGCCCATGCTCCCGTTCCGAAAGAATACTGGAGGGAATTGATGGAGCAGCGTTAACCGCATCGATACATGCTTGGTCCAGAGCAACGGGGTCAAAGCCGGCAAAGATCCCGATATCCGGAACAATCGCCGCGTCACTTTCCCCATGACAATCACAGTAGGGGGACACCTGGTTTACCACGCTGATGTGAAAATGGGGCCGTCCATACACCACCGCCTGGGTAAATTCGGCGATTTTACAATTCAGGACTTCGTTACTGGTACCGCTTTCGTTTGAGATAGCATGGAAGTTACAGACCCCGATACAGCGGCCACAGCCTACGCAGAGTTTATGATCGATCCGGGCTTTTTTGTTGTCGTCAAAAACAATGGCGTTCTGGTTACAGTATTTGGTACATGTCCTACAGCCGGTACACGCATTCTGGTCAACCGTAGGCTTACCATCGTTGTGCATGATCATCTTGCCTCCCCGGCTGCCGCCTCCCATGCCGAGATTTTTAAGGGCTCCGCCAAAACCGGTACCTTCGTGTCCTTTAAAATGAGTCAAGGAAACGACAATATCCGCATCCATAATTGCCCGGCCTATCTTCGCAATCTTACAGTATGTCCCGCCGGGAATCGGAACTTCCACATCATCGGTACCTTTTAGCCCGTCGGCAATGATGTTCTGCACCCCCGTGGTCAGGGGAGAATAACCGTTCTCAAAGGCTGCGTCCATGTGGACAAGAGCATTGTTGCGCCGTCCCACATAAAGGGTATTGCAGTCCGTCAGGAAGGGCTTACCTCCCAGGGCTTTAATTTTGTCCGCCACAACTTTGGCAAAGTTGGGCCGGAGAAAAGCCAGATTTCCCGGCTCTCCAAAATGGATCTTAATAGCCACATACTTCTGATTAAAATCAATCTGCTCAATACCGGCCTTCTGAATCAGCCGATCCAGCTTTCCCAACAGACTGTCTCCGACTTTACAGCGCATATCGGAAAAGTATACCTTTGATGTCTCCATTTCGACACCTCCTCTCTATGGTACATAAAATTAATATACGAGGTTCCAACGGAACCGCGGTACGCAACACATATTTTTAGTGGAAGTTGTTCAGAAACTGAGTTTTCTGAACAACGCTATTATGTATACCAAATTTGGAGTGATTTTTTTAGTGCGTCGCTAAAGAACTGCCAATCATGGGCGCCCGTCCACTCTTCGTAGGTATAATCAAAATTCAGTTTTTCTATCTGTTCCTTAAAACGCAGATTTTCTTTCCGGAGATTGTCCTCAGTTCCGCAGGCTGCGTATATTTTCGGCTGGATGGTTCGGGAAGCAATCTTCCTCGCCAGCTTGATAATTTCGTCCCCTTCGGTATAGACCAATTCCTCTCCAAAGACGGTTTGAAAATCCCGGAGTATCGCTTCCGCTTCCGGGCCTCCGGTTTTTAACCAGAGGCCGGCATTTTTTCGCAGCCCATTAAGGTGTTCATCAATAAACAGACAGGCCGGGGAAACGGCCCCGCAGAACCCGTACTGGTCAGGCTTGGTAAGGGCGCATTTCAGGGCGCCATAGCCTCCCATGGAACAGCCGATAACGGCAGTATCTTCCCGTTTGGCGGATATGTTGAACACCCTTTTGCTTATTTCGGGAAGTTCTTCGCTGACATAGGTAAAATAGTTATACCCATGCTTCATATCCGCATAAAAACTTCTTCCCACCGCAGGAATGACGAATAATACATTGTACTCCCTGGAAAAAATATTCAACAGGGTATTATCAATCCAGGAATTTTGATCATTGTGAAGGCCATGGAAAAGGTAGCATACCCTGTAGGCCCCTTCTTCCCGGTGCTGATCGGGGGCCAAAACACTTATCCCCGTATAAAGATGCAAAACTTCCGAGTAAACGTTTCCTCGCAATATCATACCCTTCTCCTATTGAGTAATTTTTCGTCCAATCTTTGCCCAGCTATCCCGAAGTCCCACAGTTTTGTTAAAGACCGGCAATCCTCCATTGGTACAATCCTTAACAAAATATCCCAGCCGTTCAAATTGAAACCGGTCCCCGGGAACCGCCTTAGCTAAACTTTTTTCGCCATAGGCATTGGAAACAAGTTCCATGGAATTGGGGTTGAGGTTGTCCAGGAAAGTCTGCCCCGGCGCCACCTCCATGGGCCGCTCCGCGGTGAAAAGGTGATCGTAGATCCGTACCTCAATGGGGATAGCATCCCCGGCGGAAACCCAGTGAATGGTCCCCTTTACCTTGCGGTTATCCGGAGCGTTGCCCCCCTTGGTTTGCGGATCATAGGTACAGCGTACTGCGATGATATTACCGGCGGCATCTTTGTCACACCCCGTACAGGTGACAATATACCCATAGCGCAACCGCACCGCGTTACCTGGAAAGAGCCGGAAGTATTTGGGCGGCGGAATCTCCTCAAAATCGTCTCGTTCTATCCAGAGTTCCCGGGTAAAGCTCAATTTCCGCATCCCCGCAGCCGGGTCCTCGGGGTTATTCACCGCTTCAATTTCCTCAACAGCCCCTGGAGTCCAATTTTCGATGATAAGTTTTAGGGGCCTAAGTACTGCCATCACCCGGAGGGAGCGCTTGTTCAGATCCTCCCTAAGACAATACTCCAAAAAAGCAATATCCACCATGCTGTCGGTTTTGGCAATCCCGATTTGGGAAACAAAGCTCCGGATAGCCTCCGGGGTATAGCCCCGCCGGCGGAGTCCCGCGATGGTAGGCATCCGGGGATCATCCCAGCCGTCGACATACTTATCCCGGACCAGCCGGAGGAGGAACCGCTTGGACAACACCGTATGGGTCATATTGAGCCGGGCAAATTCGATCTGCCGGCTGGAGAATACCTCCGCTTCGTTGATAAACCATTCGTAGAGGGGCCGGTGGATCTCGTATTCCAGGGAGCAAAGGGAATGGGTGATCCCCTCCTTTGCGTCCGAAAGGGGATGCTGGAAATCGTACATAGGGTAGATGCACCACTTGTTTTCAGTACGGTAGTGGGTTTCCCGGCGTATCCGATACATCACCGGATCCCGAAGAAGCAGATTGGGATGGGCCATGTCGATTTTAGCCCGCAGGGTCCGCGCCCCGTCGGGGAATTCCCCCGCCCGCATCCGGGCAAAAAGGTCCAGATTTTCTTCCACCAAACGATCCCGGCAGGGGCTGTTCCGGCCCGGGGGGGTATTGGTAATGTTATTTTTATCCGCCACCGCAGTACCCCGGTATTCGCTCATCTCTTCGTCGGTAAGGTCGTCCACATAGGCATGGCCCTTCTTTATAATCTTCACCGCCAGATCGTAGAGGTACTCGTAATAGTCCGAGGCATAAAATTCCCGGTCTTCCCAGTCGTAGCCCATCCAGGAAATATCCCGTTTGATGGCCTCCACATAGGAAATATCCTCTTTTTCCGGGTTGGTATCGTCAAAACGAAGGTTACACTTCCCCCCAAAGCGTTCCGCCATGGAAAAGTCGATATAGAAGGCCTTACAGTGGCCGATATGGAGCCAGCCGTTCGGTTCCGGGGGAAACCGGGTATGGACATAGGTAAACCGGCCGGTTTTGAGGTCTTCCTTGATGAAATCGCTGATAAAATCCGCCGGCTCTTCCGCCATAGTAAAACACTCCTCATGCTTTTGTTTGTACACAGAATAGTATAAAAACGGTTTTATAACAATAAGTGATTAAAAATCAGTGAGGTAGCAGATGCCCAGCAGCAAAAGCGCCCATAGGCTTTCATTACAGGGCGCTTTGGATACCGGTTCATTGACTGTTCCTGACGCGTTTCCGTTACATGCCGGCTTTAGGCGCCCAATTTGCCCCCCGTACCACCAGAAAAGCCCCAGCTGCGTATCGATCCTGAAGGCATACTCGGCAAAATCATCCTTACGGCTCTGGGCGCCGAAAAGCAGATGCGCCAACTCTTGCAGAACGGCGCTGAACTCCTTTAGGGCCTTCCGGTAATCGCCCTGCTCAATTTCGGCGATAAATCCGGGAATTCGGTCCTGAAGCTTCTCTTTCCGGGCTTCATCGGACTTATCGACCCAGGTCTTTTGAATCAACAGATCCAGATTATTCTGAAAATGCCCCAAAAACTGCTCCATATCTTTGCCTGATCGCCGGGTACCAAGCAGCCGCTTATAATCGGCCCCGATCCCCAGAATCTCCGCAAAACTTTCCGCCGCCTTCACCGTAGAGCCCTGTATTTCCGGATTAGCTCCGGACGGAAATAGTTCTTCCGCAATCCTTCGGTATTCCTGAGGTATGGATTCATAGTCACGGGAGGGGCAGCTGCACATATCTACTTACAAACCATGCTGATAAATGCGAATCATGTCAAGCCTCAGGACGACCCCCAGCGGATTGCGTTCTCCTTGTTTGCCGCGTTGGCGTCCTGCCCGGCGGGCCCAATAGAATTGACCAATTACCCGGTTCTTCATTGTCTTTAAGGATAAAACTGCGGATTTTGTTGGGGTTATGGCCGGGCTCTTTTTCCCATTCTTCATTGTATTTTGTGATCCGTTTCGCTACTTCACGGCTGGTAAAAACATAAAACTCTGCGGGTTCTGCTTTTTTCATTTTTAAGTCTACAAATACATAGAACAAATTATCGGATATTCTCTTTTCATCCCGGTCTGTTAGCGTCCACACTTTCTTTTTTCCGGTGTTCTGTTTCGCTTTTACCTGTATGCCAATTATTTTTGCGGCTGTTTTATCTGTTACGACTATGTCTATGCCGGGCATATTTTTTATGGTCATGGAGGCGATAAACCCGTGTTTTGATAATTCGGCGGCTACCAGATATTCAGCGG
>JAITBG010000084.1 GCA_031283725.1 Treponema sp.
CGTAAGGAGCTCACGTCTAGTCGTAAGGTCCATACACTACATCGTCTGATAAAAGGGAGAAGAAGCCTATGAACCACAACGAACCTTCGGTTCGAGCGCACCAAGGCGCAGAAGGAAGGGATAAAGCGTTACTTCATGCATCCTTTGTGCGCCTTATTCGCGTGGTTAGTTTTTCTTGAAAACTCCGGCGAATTCAAGGAGATTGTAACAATTAAAAGGTGCATGCCGATGCCCTATGGTTAGATTTTACGTGGCGCAATTCGGTATATTGCCCCGGCGGACATGGCAGGATACAATGGAACTATGGCAAAACTTAATGCGGATGTGACGGATACGGCAGCCCTGCCTGGGGGGGCACAGAAATTACTTGACTCCTGCCGGGAGGAATTGGCCAGGCGGGTTATCGGACAGCGGGAGATGATCGACGGCCTCCTTATGGCATTGATTGCCCGGGGGCATATACTGCTGGAAGGGGTGCCCGGGCTTGCCAAGACCTTAGCGGTGAGGAGCCTGGCGGAAATTACCGGCCTGGATTTTAAGCGGATACAGTTTACCCCGGATCTGCTCCCGGCGGATGTAACCGGGACCCTGGTGTGGGAACAGGCCACAGGAAAATTTTCCGTACGCCGGGGACCGGTCTTTGCCAATGTTATTCTGGCGGACGAGATTAACCGGGCCCCCGCCAAGGTACAGTCGGCTTTGCTGGAGGCTATGGAGGAACATCAGGTTACCATCGGGGAGGAGAGCTATCCCCTGCCGGACCCCTTCTTTGTTCTGGCAACCCAGAACCCCATTGAACATGAAGGAACGTACGCCCTGCCCGAGGCGGAACTGGACCGGTTTCTCCTCAAGCTGCTGGTACGGTACCCCAGCCCGGAAGAGGAACTCCGCATTCTGACCCTCCCTAATACCTTCGCTCCGGCGTTGAAGCCTATCCTCGGCTCTTCCCAGTTGGAGAGCCTCCGGTCCGCTGCGGACATGATCCGCATTGACGATAAGATAGCGGAATATATTGTTTCGGTGGTTTCCGCCACCCGGCCTTCCACGCCACGACCGCCGGCCGCCAGATCCCGGGGGGGATCGCGGCCCACGGAAAGCGCCGGCGGCGGAAGGGCGGGGCAGGAAGGGCTGTACCGGTATATTTCATTCGGTGCCTCCCCTCGGGCCTCTATCGCCCTATACCGTTGCTGCCGCATCCTGGCTCTCTTCGACGGCCGTATCTTCGTTACCCCCGAGGATGTTAAAACCGCGGCCCTGCCGGTATTGCGTCACCGTATCGTCCTATCGTATGAAGCCGAAGCGGATGGGCTGGACCCGGATGCGGTGGTTTCCCGTATTCTTGGCTTTGTCCCGGTACCCTGAGGGGATGATTCTTGGACCGCTACGAGCTTCTGCACAGAATCACTACCTTTCCCCTGGCCGCCCGGGGTCTTGCGGAGGATCTACTTTCCGGGGACTTCCGCTCTATCTTTAAGGGCCAAGGCATCGAGTTTGACGAGGTCCGTCACTACGAGAGGGGGGACGATGTCCGTTCCATTGACTGGAATGTAAGCGCCCGGTTTGGAACCCCCTACGTAAAGATGTACCGGGAAGAGCGGGAACTGACGGTTTGTCTGGTTCTGGACGAATCGGCGTCTATGTTCGCCGCCGATATGCGCCGCCGGGATCAGGCGATTCTGGCGGCGGCCCTGGTAGCCTTTTCTGCGGAACGGGCAGGGCAGCGGATCGGCGCGGTATGTTTCGACCGGGAAATTACCCGCGTTTTTAGCCCCCGCAAGGGGCGGTCCCATATCATGGGCATTATCAGCGGGCTTCTTTCGGTAACAGAAGGGGGAAAAGGAAGCAACCTGGGGATTGCCCTGGAAGGAACCGGCCGGCTTCTCAAGCGGCGCAGTCTGGTGGTGATCCTTTCCGATTTTCTTTGCGTCAACTGGCAGCAGGAACTGGGACATCTCTGTACCAAGCACGATGTGATCGCCATGGGGATTACCGATCCCTTGGATAAGGAGATCCCCAACCTGGGGCTCCTCACCATGGAAGACAGCGAAACCGGGGTGGTGCTCCACGCTCCCACGGGATTTTCTTCCTTCCGTTCCGCCTGGGCCGAATGGCACAGCGATAGGACCAAGCTCTGGAAAGCCCTTTGTCATCGCTGCGGCGCTTCCTGTGTGGAGCTTTCCACCGCCGAAGACGCCCCCACGGTGCTGACCCGCTTCTTTGGGGGGCGTAGATCATGAGGCGGCTCTTTTTGCTTGCGTGGCTTATCCTTCCGGCCTTTCCGGTTTTTTCTCAAAATAGCCCTTCCGGTGCGCCCGGGGACAATACCTCCTATATCATTCCCCAGAAGATCTTCGTGGGCGATAAAGGGAGGTTGGTATTTCCTTTGGGTTCCGCCTTTGCGGGAACCGAAAGCGCCATAATCCAGGCGGCGGACTTGCCCCGGTCAGCGGATCTGGTGATAAGCAGGGTGGAATTGGAACGCCGGGGCGCCGCCACCCGGCTCCTAGTCGATTTTCAGGCATACGTTCCGGGGCTTATTGTATTTCCCCCAATAGAAATCGCCTCTCATGTTTTTACCGGCCTCGAGGTCAACATCAGTTCCATCCTTTCGATGGAACGGCGGGGGATGGTCCTTTCGGGGCCCGCGGAACCCCTGGCTGCGCCGGGTACCGCGGTGATGATCTACGGAACTATCCTGGGGATCATTCTCCTGTTCCTGTCGCTGGCCCTGGGGGGCTTCTGGGGAAAAACCAGGCTGAGTAGTTTTGCGGAACGGATTAGGCGGCGGCGGGTCATCCGGGCCATGGGGAGAATCCTCAAGCGGCTGCGGAGCGCCGGAACGGATAAGGCGGACAAAAACAGAGAAACCCTGGAAACCCTCTCCAGGGAATTCCGTACCGCCCTTGGGATACTTACGGGAACCAACTGCCGGGCCATGGTCCCCCGGGAATTCCTCACCCTCCCCGCACTGGAAACCGGCTATGGCCTTTCCCCCTCCGCGCTTTCGGAACTTTTTCGCCACTGCGATACTCTCCGGTTCAGCGGAGCAGATATTGGAAAAGAGGCGGTGTTTAATCTCCTGGAGGAATTCCGGGAACTCACGGGTCTTTTGGATGCCGCCGAAAAGGACCGGTACCATCCTCCGTGGTCCGGGGGAGGTGTGGAATGAATATCGGTTTTGAGCAGCCCCTCCTCCTGTTCACCGGCGCAGTAATAGTATTTTTGCGCTTTATCATTTCCCGTTTTTTAAAAGGCGCCTTTACTCTGGTCATTCCTCTGGGCCCTCCGGGGAGAAGCCCTTTTAAGCCCCCCTTCAACGTGGAATTCCTGGTAAAGACAATCCGTGTCCTGGATATGGCGGGGATTTTTGCCCTTTTCATCGCGGCCGCAGGACCGATTTTTATCAGTACAGAATTGGTGTGGCTTAACCGGGGAGCGGATATACTTGTTGTGTTGGACGTAAGTCCCAGCATGGCGGGAATCGATATGAACGGCCGCAGCCGTTTTGACGCCGCCAGGGATTTGGTCCGGAACTTTGCCTCAGAGCGGCCCGCCGATGCCATAGGGCTGGTGGCGGTGGGAAACGAGGCAAGTCTCCTGGTGCCCCCCACGGTTGACCGGGACACCCTGTTCTCCCGCCTCGACTCCCTGCGCATCGGCGAACTGGGAGACGGCACAGCCCTGGGAATGGGCCTGGGGATAGCGGTCCTGCATATACGGAATTCCACGGCGCCGCGAAAGGCGGTGGCGCTGATCACCGACGGGGAAAACAACGCCGGGGCGATTCACCCGGAAACCGCGGCGGCAGCTCTTCAAAATGCCGGGGCATCCCTTTGGGTTATCGGAGTGGGCGGCGGCGGGGAAGTTCCCGTTGATTACGTCGATCCGGTTACTAGGATACGCCGTACCGGAACCTTCGATTCCCGGTTTAATTCTGAAACCCTCAGATCCATCGCCCAAAGCGGCGGCGGCCAGTATATTTCCGCACCCTCGGCGGAAGCCTTCTCCCTGGCCTTTTCCCGCATCAACGAGGGGGAGATGATCATACGCCGCTCCGGAACAATAAACCGGACCCGAAGTTTCCGTATCCCCCTCATGATCGCCGCCCTGGCCCTTATCTGCATTGCCCGATTTACCAAGCGGTATATACTGGGGGCCTTCCTGTGAGTTTTGATAATCCCCGTGCGCTCCTTGCCCTCCTTTTGTTAATCCCCGGCGGCCTTTTAGCGCTCTTTCATTACCGTAAACACCGCGCTGTTTTTGGCTTTCTTTCCCGGAACGCCGGGGACGGCCTCGTCTCGAATCTGCGTTTTCGTTACCTTATTTCCGCCTTCGCCTTCAGTTTCTTCCTGGGCTGCGTGATTATCGCCCTGGCCCAACCCCGGGGTGGTACCCGGCTGGTGAGCGAAACCCGCCGGGGAGTGGATGTGGTCTTCGCTATCGATCTGTCCCGCAGCATGGATGTTCGGGATATTAGCCCCGGCGGCCCCTCGCGGCTTGGCCGGGCTTCGTCGCTGGCGGTGGAACTGGTAAACAACCCTTGGTTTACCAGCCGGAGTTTAGGCGCCCTGGTCGGGAGTAATGCCGCAGCAGCGGGTATCCGCTTCGGCGCCGCTATCGGCAAGGGCAAGGGGGTCCTGGCCCTTCCCTTGACCGAAGATACCGAGGCGATCCTGGGCTTTTTATCGAGCCTCTCCGGTTCCGCCATTACCGGCAGAGGAACTAACCTGGAGTCACTCATTGACGCTGCCGCCGCCGCTTTTCAGGATGCCTTCCCCAGCCGGCGCCGGATCATCCTCCTGTCGGACGGGGAAACTCTGAGGGGCTCCCTCGCTGATGCCCTGGACAGGGCCGTGGCTGCGGAAATCAGCATTATAACTGTGGGATTCGGTTCCGCCGAGGGCGGGGTGGTTCCTCTGGGAAACGACACCCTTCTGGGGGATGATAGACATCCGGAGATCAGTTATTTACAGGATGAAGCCCTCAAAAATGCTGCGGATCGGACCGGAGGCATCTATATTGAGGGAAACCGCGGCAGCGCCGCCGCCCTGCTGGTGGATTACCTGGCATCCCTGGCCGTCCCGGGAAACCTTGTATCCGGGACAGGCATTGCGGGAAATGCCGGAACCACCGTAAAGGGATTCCGGCGGGAAACCAGAGATTTAAGCCATATCTTTATAATCGCCGCCCTTGTTTTTCTGGGCATCTCAAAAATTATGGAAAAGGGCAGGCAAAAACATGGCTGAATCCCTGTCCCCCTCAAAAATTCGCCCAATCCACCCGGCAGTGCTTTTTTGCCTGTCAGCGTTACTATTTTTGTTTGGCGCATCTTGCTCCAAAACTTCTCCCGGAAGTCCGGTTTCGGGGAAGCTCATGCTTTTGCGGGGTAACTTTTTTAATGCCCAGGGTATGTATACCGAGGCGATCCTCTCCTACCTGGAAGCCCTGGAATTTCCCGAAACCGCGCCCTACGCCGAATACGGCCTGGGTTCGGTGTACCTTTCCCTGGACGAGGGCGCCGCGGCTCTTCAGCATTTTGCCGCTGCCGAAGAAAAGCTGACAGATTTACTGCGGGAGGATCACCGGGAGCTGATCTACCGGATCTACTACAACAGGGGGGTGGTCCGTTTCCACGCCGGCGATTTTGCCGCCGCAGCGGATCAGTTCCGGACCGCTCTGGAAACCGACGGCAGCCGTATTGAAGCGAAAAGGAACCTGGAGCTGAGCCTCCTTTCCATGGCCCACCAAAGTTCTTTCGCTGCCTCATCCCTCTCTTTGAATCTCCAGGAACAACAAAAGAGCCCCCAGGTTCTTTTTGATTATATACGCCGGAAGGAGCAAGCCCAATGGAAAAGCCGGGAATGGGTCAAAGACACCGATTCTGCGGGACCGGATTACTAGTTCTGATACTGCTGGTTCCCCTATTTTTCTCACCCCGTCTCTTCGGGCAATCCGGGGAAGAGGTTATGGAAGGATTGGCGGTATTAGTGGAAAGCTCTCCGGAACGCCCTGTTCTCGACGGGTCCTGGAGAGTTTCCATTCTGGTGGATCACCCGGACCCGGAGGCGGTAACGGTCATTCCGCCGGATTTGCCGTCATCTCTCACCTTTGCCCAGTCCCGGAAAGAAACCCGGATCATTCGGACTTCCCCCGAAGAAGGAACCCGTTGGACCCTGGTGGAATTTTTATTTGTTCCCCAGAGGACGGGAGTTGTCAACCTGGGGTCCTTTGAAGTAATTGCCCCGGAGGGCCGCGCTACGACCACAAGTCTACGGACCTATGTGACAGCCCAGGGAGGAATGAAGGAGGAATACCACCCCCGCCTGGCCTGGGATACCCCTCCCGCCGCTCTTCGCATTGGGGAGGGAGCGGAATTAACCCTCCGCATCCTTGATTGGGACCCGGGTAGAGACCTCAAGGCGGCGCCCTTTCACGCCACGGCCCCGGCGGAAGCGCTTCTGGAAGAGCTTCCTCTGACTAAGGAGGATATGGATCACAACCGGATACTGCGGTTCCGTCTGACCCCCCTGGAAGGAAATCAGGTTTCCTTAGGACCCTTCCCTCTCCGTTTTGATACCCTTACCATGGAAGCCCCGGCAATCACGATACGGCTCCTCCCGCCGGCTCCTGGTAACGCCCTTCCTGCCGCCACCCTACCTCCCGTGGCTACCGCCCCCGAAACAATCCCGCCGTATGAAGCTTCCCCGCCAGCGTTCCCCGAATCTCGGGAGGAGCCGTTCTTTCTTTTCCGGGCGGCCTACGAGGAGACCCTACATAGGGCTCGGGAGTTTTGGAGCCAAGCCCACTATGCCGAAGCCCTGGGCGAACTTCGCCGGGGAGAACGGGACATCTTGGCGGGCCCGAATCTGGCCCCAACTCGCCGGGCAGCGGAACAGTCCCTGGGGCTTTCCGTGACGGAGGATGAAAAATGGCGACCCCGGAACTTCTTTTTTGCTCTGATCATCCTCAGTTTTTGCCTATTGATATTAGCCTTATGGCTGCTAAAAGACAGCGTAACTTTTCCGTTTTTTCGGAGTTGTAAAGTTGTATTCTTTCTTTTGATTGTTATTTTAGGACTTGGTATTACCGGCTTTGCATCTTCCCCGGGAACTATTCGTTCCCAAGGAACTATCGAGGATGAACAAGTTCTTTCAGCAAAGCTTCCCGGAAAAACTAAGTATTCAGGGGGAACCGCCGCGGTGCTCCGCGCTTGTGTGGCTTACCGCGTACCGGATAGTCAGGGGGTGGTCAGCGTCCGCTGGATGGAAGGCCAGCCGGTAAAGGTTCGTACCGTAGCGAATCTCTGGGCTTATGCGGAAAGTTCAGATGGGGATGCCGGGTGGGTACATCAGGATACGTTGGTTTTTTACTAAGGGCTGGCATAATGGATTTTGGAGATATTCTGGATCAATGGGATCGCGGAGCCGCGAAACCTAACGGGAAAAAGGCGGCTGTAAAGCAGAGCAGGGTTGATCCCCTCACGGCATGGCTGCGAATCAACGGTGTTGTGGATAAGGATGCTGAAATCGCCGAGGCCGCCGGGGAATCGAACCGGGGAGGACAACGTCGGCGGCTCCTGGCAAAAAAACCGGACGCATCCCTGGACCTCCATGGCCTTACCCGGGACGAAGCATGGCTTGCGCTGGACAATTTTTTCCGGACCGGTCAACAACAGGGATTTGATAAGCTCCTCATCGTTCACGGGAAGGGAAATCATTCCGAAGGGGATGCGGTGTTAAAACGGACAGTCCGGAATTTTATTGAACATTGTGCCTTTGCCGGAGAAAGCGGGCAAGGATCCGCCTCCGAAGGGGGGAGCGGCGCTACCTGGGTCCTTTTGAAATGAGGGATTTTAACGTTCTCGATAGATGATCCGGCCGCGGCTTAAATCGTAGGGGGAGAGGGCTATCCGTACCCGGTCGCCGGGGACTATACGGATGTAGTGTTTACGCATCTTTCCGGAAAGATGGGCAAGTATAAGGTGTCCGTTCTGATTATCCAGCTCTACTCTGAACATGGTGTTAGGAAGAGCCTCTCGGACAACCCCTTCGACCTCTATCGCTTCTTCTTTCGCCACATATACTCCTTGACTCATGATACAGCAGATTGACGGAATTAGTCAATTAAACAGTCGCGTTTGCGCTGAACTATCGAGGGATACGGTCTGCGGATACGGGAAAGCTGAACGGTGTACACTGGGAAAAATTATCGCCTCCAATACTCCGGTGTGAACAATACCAGCACAGTCCACAGTTCCAAGCGTCCGGCGATCATGATGAAAGCATAAAACCATTTGAGGTAATCCGGAAATTGGCTGAAGTCACGGCCGGGGCCGATGACGCCGAATCCGGTTCCCATATTACCGATCACCGCCCCAGCGGTACTAAAAGCGGAAAGGATGTCCATGCCGGACAGAGCGCCTATGAGAGCGGAAAAGACGACTATCACCGCATAGAGAAAGACGAAGCCCGCTACCCCGTAGACCACATCTTTGCGGCCCACCTTTTTGTTTAGCTGAATACTGAATACCCCCTGGGGGTAGATGATACGCCGTAATTCATTGGCGGTTTGTTTCCAAAGCACCACATGGCGTATCACCTTAATGCCTCCGGCGGTGGAAGCGGAACAGCCGCCGACAAACATAAGGCAGAAGAGTATGCCCTGGGTGACGGGGGGCCATAGGGTATAGTCGGCAATAACCGAGCCGGTGGTAGAGAGGAACGATGCGGTCTGGAAGGCGCCGTAACGGAGCGCGGAACCCACCGAACCGTAGACCGGAACCAGGGTTACGGTTACCGCGGCGGCGGCGACAGTAAAGATAAGTAGATAAGCCCGGCCTTCGGTATTAGTAACGATGTCCTTAAATTTACCCCGGAGAAGACGGTAGTAAAAATTGAAGTTAAGCCCCGCCAGGAGCATAAATACTATGGCTACGACATCGATAAAGGACGAGTTATACCACGAAAGTCCGGCGTTTTTAGTACTGACCCCACCGGATGCCATAATAGTAAAACTGTGGCAAATAGCGTCCAGCCATTCCATGCCGCCCAGCCGGAAAAGGATCGCCAGCGCCGCCGTGAGGACACAGTAGCTGACCCAGAGAACTTTGGCCATGTCGGCGATCCTGGGGGTGATCCGCTCCTTATCCGGACCGGAAGCCTCGGCTTTGACAAGCTGGAAACTGCCAACCCCCAGCAGGGGCATGAGCGCCACCGTGAGCAGGACTATCCCCATGCCGCCGATCCAATAGCTCATGCTCCGCCAAAGGAGAAGGGACCCGGGCAGGGCTTCCACATCGGTGATGGTGGTGGCTCCGCTGGAGGTAAAACCACAGACGCTTTCAAGAAACGCGTCGGTAAAACTGAATCCATAGCCGGAAAGGTAAAAGGGCATGGCCCCAAGAAGGCTCATCAAAATCCAGGCGAGAAAGACCAGGAGGAAACCGTCCCGGGACCTGAAACTGGGGTGATTCTTCCGGAACGAAAGAAGGGCCGGAAGGGCCGCCGCGATAACGAGAAGCGCAGGAACACCCAGGGCAAAAACCATGTTCCTCTCGCCTGTTATCACGGCAAATGTCAAAGGAATGAGCATGGCCACCGCCCCTATCCCCAAAAGTATTGCCAGAATACGCAATAAAACTAAGGGCCTCATGATTTGGTTCATCTCCCTTCAACGGAACTGCTGTTCCCAAGGATATTACCGCTCCCGAGAATGCGGCGGCTCCCCTGGAAGGAACCGAAAAATCGTTCCAATTCCGCTTCGCTGCTGCCTTTGGCGATAAGGATTATACGATCGCCGCTCTTGAAGATATAATCACCCCGGGGAATAAAGGAACTTTCCCCCCTGGTTACCAGCATCACCAGCCCTCCGCCGGAAGGGTTTAATTCGGTGATCTTCTTTTCCGCGGCGGGAGTGTCGAGCCCCAACTCTATCTCAAAAACATTGATGTCCCCGTTGCCAAGGCGATGGATTCCGGTAATCCCCTCACCCATAAGGTGGGACAAAATGGAGTCTACCACCACCGATTTCATGGGAATCACCACATCCACCCCGAGTTGCCGTGCAATAGCCGCATATCCGGAACCGGTTACCATGGCGATAGCCCGGTGGACTCCCCGGGACTTCAGATAAATAGCGGCGATCATGTTGAGTTCCTGATCCTCCGTGGCGGTTATGATCAGGTCCAGGTCGTCGATACGCTCTTCGGCAACAAAACTTTCGTCGGAGATATCTTCATTAAGGACCAATGCTTCCGGATACCGGGCGGCAAGATCCTTGCAGAGATTGTAATCCCTTTCAATAATAGTCACCCGCCGCCCGGACCGGGGGATCACATTTTTGAGGAAAGAAAACAGGGAACCCTTTAAGGACGGCTGCTTTTTGGTTTTTCCAAGAAGCCCCTCCGCAATGAGGGCCCCTACTCTGCTGCCGCCGACTATGCCTATTTTTCGCAGAGTCCGTTCAGAACGGCCCGCCAGCCTGAAGATATGATCCAGGTCCTGTTCCTTAGCCAGGATGTGGACCCGGTCCCCCCGGCTGAGAACCGTGGAGCCCCGGGGAAGAAGGGTTTCTCCCCGGTGTTCCACCAGAGTCACTAAGCCATCCTCCTTTACCAGGGTACGGAAATCCTTCATAGCCAGGCCGTCGAACTCGCTTCCCTCGCTGATTTCCACGGAACCCAGTTCATAGGGGGTGTCCGCAAACACAAGGATATCCCCCATGGCGCCGTGTTCAACGGCGTTAAGTACGGACCGGGCCGCCTCCACATCGGGATGCACAAAATAATCTATCCCCAGGATGGCGCGGTCTTCCAAAAACCGGTTTTCCCCGGCGTTAAGCTTGATATAATCGTCGTTCCGCACCCGGGCGATCTTCAAAAGCTTTGGATACCGGGACGCGGCGAGCCCGCAGATAATCATGTTCACCTCATCGGAATCGGTGACGCAGATCAGGGCATCCGCTTTGGCAAGCCTCGCCTCTTCCAGAGCGGAGAAGCTATTCCCCTCGTCGTGGATAACCATGCAGTCCAAGCGGTTGGATGCATGCCGGGCCCTTTCTTCGTTGGCCTCAATCAAGGAGACATCGTGTTTTTCAAGGACCAGATGCCGGGCCAGTTGGGTTCCCACCATTCCCGCTCCAACGATAACTATACGCATATCACTTATCCTGCCAATTAGCGCCAAGCAATTCTAGGAACCCCGGATAGGTAACGGCGGCGCTCTCCGCAGCTTCAATTTCCACCGGTCCTGCGGCGCCGAATGCGCCCGCCGCCAGAGCCATCACGATCCGGTGATCTCCCCGGCTGTCCACCCGGCCTCCCGTAAGGCCGCGATCTCCCTTACCGTGGATAACAAGGCCGTCGGCCCGTTCCTCGGTTTTTACCCCCAGCTTGCCTAACTCCTCCGCCATCACGGCGATACGATCCGTTTCCTTGATCCGCGCGTGAGCCACATTAACCAGGACGGTATCCCCCCGGGCACAGGCGGCCGTCACTGCCATGATGGGGAGCAGGTCCGGGGTATCGTTCAGGTCGAACTCGCCTCCCCGGAGAGGCCCGGACCGGGAAACGGTAAGGCTCCACTCCGCAGCATTACTGTTCGTCCGGGACCACTCCGCGGTACAGCCCATCCTGCGGAGCATGTCGAAAAAAGCCTTGTCCCCCTGGGTGTCGTCCCGGTCGAGTCCCAGAAGCGTGACCGGCCTTCCGGTGACAGCGGCAATGCCGGCAGGAAAAGCGGCGGATGAAAAGTCTCCCGGCACGGGGCCGTTCATGGGCTTGTAGCGGGCGCCGCCAGGTATTCTGAACCAAGAAAAATCCTCCGCCCCTTCGTAGGGTATGCCCTCTTTCTTTAAATACGAAAGGGTCATCTCTATATAGGGCTTTTCGTTAAGCAGGGGTACGTCAATTTCGGTGACGGCCTCCGCGGGCGCCAGGGGGGCTGCCAGGAGCAGTGCCGAAAGGTACTGGCTGGTGAGGCAGGCTATGCTCACGCGGCCGCCCTTCCAGGGGCCCCGGACGGTGATGGGAACGCAGCCCCCGGCGGATTCTACGGCAATACCCAGGCCGGAAAGGGCGTCCAGCAGGGGGCCTGCGCTGCGGCGGGACATCTGCTCATCCCCGATAAAGGTTACCGGAACATCTCCCAGAGCGGCGGCGGCCAGAACGAGAAACAGGGTAGTGCCTGAATTACCCACATCTAACGCCGCGCCGCTTCCCCCCATAGCGCTGCTGGTTTTGGCTGGAAAACCCAAGCCGCGCACGGTCCAGGCAAGGAGCTTTCGCCCGTCCTTATCAGCGGGGTTAGGGCAACCGCGGTCGGCGGCGCGGTGCTCCGCAATATTCGCCCCCAGGGCGCTGATTATATCCAGACAGGAACGGGCATCCAGAGAATCCAGGGGATACCGTATCTCCGAAACCCCTTCTCCCAGAGCGGCCAGGATCAGCCGCCGGATGGTATGGGATTTTGAAGCAGGAATGCGCAGTTCCCGGGGAAAATACCCGGCCTTGATAATTGCCCGCATTATATAAAAATAAAGATAAGGCTGGTAATAATCCCCATAATTCCTATGGCGATCCCCCCCATGGCGCCCTGGGTTTCCCCCAGTTTCAGGGCAGCCGCAGTTCCTATGGCATGGCCGGAAGCTCCCATGGCAACCCCTACGGCTATGGGATCCTTCAACTTAAACAGCCTGATAAGAAAGGGAGTAAAAGCGGCGCTAAAAACCCCCGTAATGATCACTGCGGAAATGGTCAGTCCCCCAAAGCCGTTATTTTTTATCGACAATTCCAAGGCAATGGCGTTGGTAACCGACTTGGGAAGCAGGGATATGGTCATCCTCTTGTCAATCGAAAAAAGCCGGCAAAGCAGGGCGATGATCCCCACGGAACCGAAAGAACCAACCAGGCAGCCAAAGATGATCGGGATGATATTAGCCCGAAGAAGGCTGCGCTGCCGGTAAATCCGGAGGGCCAGAATAGTGGTAGCCGGAACTATGAACATGGTAATGATCCCCCCCCCTTCATATATTGTTCCAGCTTCAGGGGAGTAACGCAGAGGACGATAATAATCAGGGTATTGGCAATCAGCATGGGGTTTGTCAGGGGGGAACGGGCGAGTTTCTCTACTCGGAACCCGATAAAATAACAAGCCATGGTAAGAAGTATGCCGAAAATCGGCAGAGTGGTGAGGTTTCCCACAATTTATCCTTGTTTGGACAGGATCATACGGAAAAGCCGTACGGTACCGTAGGTGAGAAAAAAAGTGACAACGGTACTGATAAGAGCTATCAGGAACAGTTTTATCAACACCGGCTGTATATACCCATAGTTTTCCAAGACAGTAACTGCGGCGGGAAGAAAGAAAAAAGACATATTGGCGCTTAAAAAATCGGCGGTTGCCCCTAACTGCTCCGGTTTTACCAGTTTTACTCCCAACGCAGCCAGCATCAGGACCATCCCTAAGACGCTGGCGGGCATTCCCAAAGGGAGGTAATGGGAGATAATTTCACCAAGAAATCCAAAGGCAAGGATCAGTCCCAACTGTCGCAAAATATGCATATCTAAAGGTATAATGAAATTCCCCGGCTATTCCTAGTCCTGGTTAATTTTCCGAAAAAATTTGAAATCCCATGATTAACTATTAAACCCCGGGCCTCAAACTCTTGCACCATTATCGAAGTAAATTAAAATGATATTGGAGTCTTTCCCAAAATCCCGTTGGTGTTGGGGAAAGACTCCCTGTATATGTGGGTTTTTGTCCCTGTATAAACTTTACGAGAAGGATAACAAAAAATGTTCAGGGACGGAAGAATACCGGTTCGATTTTTTATTGTTTGTTCGTTTTTCGCTGCCTTTTTTTTTACCCAGTGCGTGCAGTTTGAGGATCCCTTTGCTAATACCGGTTTGACGGTGTCCTATCATGCAAATGGAGGCGAGGGTACGGTACCTCAGGAACATCAGGGACTTCAGCCGAAAGCGGTCATATATGTCCAGGAGCCGAAGAACCTCAAGAAGGCCGGGTGGAAATTTGTCGCCTGGACCCCGGATCTGGACTCCCCTGAGAACTATAAAGTGGGGGACATGTTAACCATAGAGGATAAAAATATTATTCTGTATGCACGGTGGGAACGGCAGGATGATCCCCAAAAATTGATCGGCCGCTGGAAAGTCACCAAGAAAGATAATGCGGGTATTACCGGGACAACCTACTTTTTTGTCTTCAACGGCTTTAAGTATGACGATTTGTCCGATGGGAAAAATAATCCTGTAATAGAATATATAGCGGATAGGGGCAATATAAACGATAAAAACGGAAATGTCCTGTTACGTTACACCACAGACCGTGATACGGTAAATGACCGGGATCTTTTATTCATTACCAAAAAGGAAGACGGTAAAGAAGTAATCTATAGATGTGAAAGGGATCCAAATTTTGAATATAGCTTCTCCCCGGGCAAAACCGAAAGCGAAGGCGCCACGATTCTCTCCTATAGCGGTAACAAGGACATCGATCTCAGTATACCCGGCCATATCCTGGGACTTAAAACCACCGCCATTGGCGCCCGGGCATTCTTTCAAACCCCCTTGAAGACGGTTGTCATCCCCGCCGGGGTAACCGGTATCGGGGATGACGCCTTTGCGTATTGCGGCCTTACCGCGGTGACAATTCCCGATACGGTTACCACAATCGGCGCCAGAGCGTTTCAGGCGAATAAATTAGCTGTTATCAACCTTCCCTCGGGCCTTAGGGACCTGGTAATCTACCTTGACGCTACCGAAAAAACGCCTCCCCCGGGGATATTGGGGATTCCCATCCTTCCGGATGGTCTTACGGACCCGGTTCCCGGCGTGGAATATACCCGGTTTTACCCCGCTATCGGGGTAAGCGCCTTTGCGGACAGCTCTCCCGGGACGAAAACCTCGGCAATACTGAACCTTGGAAACCCGCCTGGTCCCTTCAGCATCGGTGAATCCGCCTTTGCCCGTACCAGGCTTGCATCAAGTTCCACAGCGCCGCTTAATTTCCCCAAGGGGATCAAGGACTTTCCGGTTGCACAAAGGGACTCCCATCCGGGCCGGGTATTTCCCGGCATCGGGGCGAATGCCTTTGATGCGTTCAAGTCAGGATATGACCCTCTGAATTTTCTGGAATCCATCACCTTTGATCCGGAAATCACGCTCGAAACAATCGGAAACGGGGCATTCAGAAACAATGAAATAAGCGCCCTTACGTTCCCCGCTTCCATAAAAAAGATTGGGATGATCGATTCCTCCCTTTCTCCGGCCGGGGCTTTTGAAGGAAATCCCATTGCGGGAACCCTGGTTATCCCCGGTACGGTTAGGGAAATCGGCCCCTATGCTTTTGCGGACAAGAATGAGAACCCGGTTATACAAGACCCCATGGATCGATTGACCCTGGAAGCAGGGATAGAGAAGATCGGGGAAGGGGCATTTTATGTAAGAAACAAAGAAAACAATAAATTGGCCTCGTCCCTTAGTATCCCGGGAAGCGTTACGTTCATCGGGAGAAGAGCTTTTATGAACAATAAATTGACCGGTCTTGATTTAACCGGCGTTGCGGAGCTTGAAATAGATGAACAAGCCTTTGCCGGGAACAGAATACAACTCCTAACAATTCCCCCGGGGGTTATCAAACTGGGGAAAGGGGCTTTTCGGGATTGCGGTATTTACCTGAAAACCATCGATCTTTCCCAGGCCGCCGGCATAACCAAAATAGCGGCTTCTGTTTTTGCAGGTTCAAGTGCCCTCCGGAAAGTTATTATCCCCGAAGGAATAGTTGCCATTGACCAAAACGCATTTTACGGCTGCATCAATTTGGCGGAAGTTGATATTTCCTCCACCGTAACAGCTATCGAAAAAGGGGCCTTTTATAACACTAAGCTGACAACGATTGTGATACGGCGAACCTTGCCGTTCATCACATTCCCCAATGCCGACACCGATAAGAATATGCTCTTCGGCAAGTATGATAATATGGCTAATGATATGACTGACCCCACGGAAAAAACATTTCTTGCGAAGTATTTAGCCCATGGCTCCGGTACCTATACCTGTACGGCTTCGACCGACAGTAGCTGGTCCTGGGCGCATCACCCAAGTTTGCCGATAATTCCATAAGAGAGGTATCTATATGGCTAAGTCTCCCATTGAAGTCCGTAATGCAAAGCTGGGCCCCAAAGTGGTTAAGGCCCTGCAAAACCGGCGTTTTGACGCGTGGTACGTGGAAGAACCCCAGGAGGCGGTGGAGAAAGTTTTCTCCCTCATCCCCCAGGGTAATGTTATCGGCTGGGGCGGGTCCTTGACCGTGGAAACCCTGGGCTTGACTAGGCTGGCCAGGGAGAAGGAGTATCTGGTTCTGGACCGGGACGCAGTGCCCCAGGAGGATCGGGTGGAAACTATGCGTAAGGTCCTGACCTGCGACACCTTCCTCGGCAGCTCCAACGCCATAAGCGAAGACGGCCAGCTGGTAAACATCGACGGTTTCGGAAACCGGGTGGCGGCCATGATCTTCGGCCCCAAACAGGTAATCCTGGTGGCGGGGATAAACAAAATAACCAAAACCCTGGAAGACGCCTACACAAGGGCCAAAACCATCGCCGCCCCCTTAAATGCCCAGCGTTTTCCCCAGAAAAAAATCCCCTGCTTGGAAACCGGAAGCTGCTCCGGCTGCACATCTCCGGATTCAATTTGTACATTTATTATTACCACCAGACTCTGTAATCCTCCGGGAAGAATCAAGGTGATCCTCATCGGAAAGGATCTGGGGCTATAACAGGCTGAAAAAACCGGGACCCGCAGGTCCCGGTTTTCACTCCCCTTTTTACTTTCCTTGAATCTGGATAATCCGTTTCTTGGCCTCCGCCAATTTCTTAATTTCCAGACAGAGGAGTCCGTTGTTGAAACAGGCGGAAATGGCGTCCAGATCGGCATTTTCCGGCAGCTTAAAGGAGCGGTTGAAGGAAGCGTTCCGGCGTTCCCGAATTACATACCGCTCTTCCTTGGCCCCGCCTTTGGAGGGGGACACGTTCCGTTCGATCTTCTCTTCCTTTTTGCTTTCGATGGACAGGATGCCGCGGTCCACATGGACTTCGATGTTCTTCTCGTCGTAGCCCGGAAGCTCCGCCTCCAGCACATAAGTGTCCTCGGTTTCCCGGATGTCCACCGCCGGTTCCCGGGTGTAGGCGGCCGGGGTCATGGGGGATTCCCCGAAGAAGGATTCCACATAGCGGTCAAAATCGTTCAGGGCGTTCGCAATGGTAACAGGGCGATACAGGGTAACAGCTTTCATATCTAACTCCTTAAAAATTAATTTATTTTTTTCAGCGCCAAGCGCCGTTGTGACGCCAGGCATCTTTCCCGGCATCCACACTTATATATAAGCAAGATCCGTGCCAAAATTGCCAAAAATAAAAATTTTTAATAATTCTTTATATTATAATAAATTAAATAATGGTTATTTTTTTAAAAACCCGACGGAGGGACCGCCCTTGGAGAATTTTTTCCCTAACACCTCCAGAGATGCATCATTATGACACACATGGGTCAAAACAGAATTTTTATCAGGTCAAAATGAAACAAACTCTCCCTACCCGATGTCATACTCCGCCCACCGAACCCGCCCGGCCCGGATCACCTCCCGGAGCCGTTTTTCCTGATCGTTCAGGTTTTTCCCGGTCCCGCTTTTTACTTCCAGAAAAACCACCTCGGAAATATTTTTTTCGTTCATCCCCCGGAATACGATAAAATCCACGGGCTTCCCCACAAAACGGCAATCCCCGGGATCAAAGGGAAAATCCGGCAGTAACGGCGCAATCTGCTCCGAAACCAGCCCCCCAAGAACAGCCCGTGATGCCTTGAGCCGGGCCTTAACAATGTCCCGCAGCTTATGCCCCTCCCAATCCGCTCGTTCCTGCCGCCTCCCCTGGCTCAGCCCCATACGGCGGCCTATAAGGAGGAAGAACAGACAAAACAGCGCAAACACGCAGAAGAGGATGATTGTTTGAGCTTTCAAGCTTTCCATATTAATTTCTCCAATAAATATAAATACTCTTTCACATGTATATCCCTATTGTTTAAGTTTCGGCTTCCTCTAAAGGCATTGTATTTTGTCTCCAATACCTCAACCCTTCCTATGCCGTCTAACATATCTTTCATTTCCCTCAGGCTGATAAACCCCTCTGAATTAAATGATACAAGAATATATTTCGCCTTGATATTCGTTACTAACTCTGTTAGGGCCGCGTACGCACGTCTTTCTTTATTGTAGTTTGACCGGTTCCAGTTCTCCGGTATACCGGATATTTTACTGATGTTTTCCGGCGGTTTATTATCCAGAATTAGGTTCAACATAAAATAATTAGATCCATAAGGGTGCTGATTGTAGGGAGGATCCAAATAGGCTATATCCATTTCAGGAACATCCGCAATAATCTTGTTTGCGTCTCCGGCGCAAATAATAGTATCCGAAGCGAAATTGCTAAAAACGGGAAAGGGTAACGCAATGTTGCCGGTTATTCTTGCCAAGGCATCCTGATTGCACCCGCCGAATTGACCGATTCCGGTTTCTTTGTTTTTATAAAAACCCTTAAACACCCCCGCGGTGTTTGCGTGTATAGACGCCTCTGATAATAATGGGGCAAGAAAATATTTTTGATACGGGTCCGGAACAGTATCGATTAACTGTCTTGCGGTATCAATATACGCGGCATTTCTGATTGTGTAAAACACCCGCTCTTCCGGCTTGATATTATTTTCATCCACAGGGGCATAGAGATCGGAAATCAGGCCCCTCCTCAACGGTTTGTTTGCTAATTCGCCAATGATTTCATTGTAATATTTTTTTAATTGCGGCATATTCAATTCGTTTTGATTTGATAAATAACACTGGTTTATAACCTCGGAATATTTTTCCAGGTCGTTCACAATCAAAAGATCGGCAAATTGCTTAAAATACCGCGCCACAATGCCGGACCCGCTGAATACGTCAAATATGGTGAGCCGGTCTTTGTTTAATCTCCGCTGAACCTTCCTGATACCGCCACCGATAAACTCCAAAAGAGCGCGCTTGTTACCGATATAGGTTATAAGCTGCCGGGTAAGATAGGCTTCGTTTTCCTGCATAACCCAAGGATGCCATAATTCAACTCCTTAATTAATCCCCCTATGGACCCCAGGGCAGCCGCGTTATACCTTTTTTAAGGGAAAAAACCACGATTTAGTTATACCGCTCTTCGGCTTCTTCTCCGTAGCGGTACCATAAAGAAACCCGTAGGGTTTCGTGCCGCCCAAAGGTACCGGAATGAGCCGTGGGAATGGAGCGTTCCCCAATGTAAGCTTGGGCGCGGAATGACCTGGCAAACCGTAGCCCGAGCCGCCAACGG
>JAITBG010000103.1 GCA_031283725.1 Treponema sp.
TACACGGGCTCGGAGGTTTTGGAAAGCTATGCCTCAGGCCGGGTAACTGCGGAGGGGACGAACCTGCCCTATGCGGGCGGTGTAACCGGATATATCTCCGCAGGTTCCTCGGTAAAGAACTGCTGGTCCGCGGTGGAGGTAACGGCGGCGGCGGCGTCCAAACAGGCCCTGGCGGGGGGCATATCCGGGGCGGTTGCCCGGGACAATTCGGTGATCTCCAAATGCTACGCCCTGGGAACCGTAACGGCCCATATTACCGGCGGCAGTGCGGCGGACACCGGCGGCACCCTGGGGGTTCCTGCGGCGGCAAATGCGGGGGGCATCACGGGGGCGCTCTACGTGGGGTCTCCGCAGGTGGAGTACTGCGCGGCCCTCAACGGCAAAGTTGAAGGGGTAGATACCGGCGGGGGCGAACTCCGGGTCTACCGTATAGCGGGGGTGGTGGACGGTTCCCTAGAGCAGAACATAGCCAACGCCGGGATGGCCTTGATCGGCGGCGAGCCTGCGGCGGACCGCGGCGGCAACGCGCCTAACGGTGCGGATGCGGAAGCCAAACCCGCGCAGGAAACCTTCACCCGCCTAGGTTGGGATTTCGACGGTCTCTGGATCATGGGAAGCGAAGGCTACCCGGTCCTTCGGCGTACCGGGCCGTGAACGGCTAGCAATTAAGCAAGGAACGGAGAGCAGGGGGCAGGGGAAGGCAAAGAGGTAATGAGTTGACCGGCTAACGAAGCGTGGTTAGGTAGCTCACTGTTAACCGATAAAGGGGGTAAGTTGATGCTGGTACTGCGGGGGGTTCCGAAGGGGGAGATACGCAAACTTCGGGTAGGGGATTTTTTTATGGGTGAGGAAATCGTTTATACCCAGCGAAAATCTAATCTCATTTCTATCGTTACTAAAAACGGAGGCGTTTTTCACGCCCACGAAAAACCGAAATATTTTAACGTGTTCAAAAAAACAAAACGCCCGGCGGGGGAACAGGGGGATGCCCCGTGAAAAGACGGAGAGCCCTGAGGCTGCTCTGCCGCCGGAGCCTTCCCCAGCCCACCCAGTCTGACACACCAGCCCCGCGGACAAAGGCCCCCCTATGGACCCTTCCCGTGCCGCGGGAAGGGTCCATAGGGGGGGAAAGAGGAATTGAAAAACCCGGTAAAACCCTCTATGATTAAACCCGGAGGCTGTTTTGGGCGCGAACCGTACCTACAAAGACAGTGTGTTTTCACTTTTGTTCAACCATCCGGAAACCCTGCGGGAACTCTATGGAGCCCTGGAAGGCCATGACCTGCCGCCGGACTTGCCGATCACCGTCAATACCCTGGAGGACGCGCTTTTTATGGAACGGGTGAACGACCTTTCCTTCGTGTTTGCCGATGTGCTGGTGGTGGTATTTGAACATCGATCGACGGTGAACCCCAATATGCCCCTGCGCTGTCTTATGTACCTGAGCCGGCTCTACGAGAAGATCATAGACAACCGGGATGTTTATAAGAGCAAGCGGTTAACCATACCCCGGCCCGAGTGCTTTGTGCTGTACACCGGAGCGGCGGACTACCCGGATGAGATGCGGCTGAAACTGTCGGAGGCTTTTGCCGATCTTCGGGGGCTAGGGTATACGGGGCCGCCTGACCTGGAACTGACGGTACGGGTGGTCAATATTAACCGGGGGCATAACGAAGACCTGGTGCGGCGAAGCAAAACGCTGAGCGGGTACAGGGAGTTCATAGGGAAGGCGCGGGAGTATGAGGGGGAGATGGGGAGTCTGGAAGCGGGGGTGAAGGCTGCGGTGAAATACTGCGTAGGCCGGGGGATATTAAAGGAATTTCTGGAACTGCATGGTTCGGAGGTAGTAAATATGTTATTTACGGAATGGAACTGGGACGATGCGTTGGCGGTTCGTTTTGAAGAGGGCTTGGAAGAAGGCCTGGAAAAGGGCTTGGAAAAGGGCCGGGAGGAAATCGCCCGGAATGCCCTGATGGAGGGTCTTTCCGCGGAAACAATCCAAAAAATCACCGGCCTTGATATTGAAACTATCAGAAACATCACCCCATGAGGCTCTCGCTCAAGGTATCGTCAACCTCACGGTAAACTGAGAATTGCTGCCGGCCGTATGGGACCGCCGTTAACGGCAGTTTTCATATAGACTCGCTATGGGTACTGGGTATAAGCATTTGGATCAAATTTTTTGTGGAGGAATAAAATGAATGGGCAGGCTATAATTAACGGAAAAACAGCGCTTGGAATAGAACTCGGTTCTACCCGCATCAAAGCTGTTCTAATCGGTGAGGATTGCACAACCCTTGCATCGGGTGGTGAAACCTGGGAAAACCGCCTGGAAAACGGCCTTTGGACCTACCGCCTGGATGAAGCTTGGCAGGGGCTGCAAAGCGCCGTTCAAAAACTATCCGCCGAAGTTCAAAACCGTTACGGCGTTCCGCTTACTACGGTGGGCGCTATCGGCATTTCCGGCATGATGCACGGCTATTTGGCCTTTGACAAGGACGGAAAACAGCTTGCCCCCTTCCTTACCTGGCGTAACACCAATACGGAACGGTCGGCGAAGCTGCTTACGGATAAATTCGGTTTTAATATTCCTCTGCGCTGGAGTATTGCACAGCTCTATCAGGCGATTTTAAATAAGGAAGATCACCTAAAGGATATTTCATATTTAACCACCCTTGCCGGGTATGTGCACTGGAAGCTGACGGGGCAAAGAGTACTGGGCATAGGTGAAGCGTCCGGGATGTTCCCCATCGACAGTAAAATTAACAACTACAATGCGGGAATGATAGACCAATTCGATTCGCTGACGGGGGATCTGAAAGATAGCTGGAAGCTTCGGGATATACTACCCAGGGTTTTGAGCGCCGGTGAAGACGCCGGTTCTCTCACTGCCCAGGGCGCCGTATTGCTTGATCCCAGCGGTTCTTTTAAGGCCGGTATTCCCCTATGCCCCCCAGAAGGCGATGCGGGAACCGGCATGGTGGCGACAAACAGCGTTGCTGAACGTACCGGTAATATTTCTGCGGGCACTTCGGTATTTGCGATGGTGGTGCTGGAAAAAGATCTGTCTAGGGTATACCCGGAGATCGATATGGTCACCACTCCTACGGGAAAGCCGGTAGCTATGGTGCATTGCAACAACTGTACTTCGGACCTTGACGCATGGGTAAAGCTGTTCGGCGAAATAACCGAAGCCTTTGCCGCCAAGGTTGACAAGCCCAGGCTTTACGACGGCCTGTATGAAAAGGCCCTTGAGGGTGACGCCGATTGCGGAGGCCTTCTATCGTACAATTACTACGCAGGTGAGCCGATCACTGTCTTGGAGCAGGGGCGTCCGTTGTTTACACGGAAAGCGGACAGCCGTTTTACCCTGGCAAACTTTATGCGTTCCCTTCTTTTTTCCACCATGGCTACCTTGAAAATCGGCATGGACATACTTACCGAAAAAGAGCATGTCCGCCTTGATAAACTGCTTGGCCACGGGGGGTTATTCAAAACAAAGGTAGTAGGCCAAAGGCTGATGGCGGCGGCTTTGAAAACCCCGGTTGCGGTAATGGAGACCGCAGGTGAAGGCGGCGCATGGGGTATTGCGCTCCTGGCGGCCTATGGGCAGCAAAAGAACCCGGGGGAACTGCTTGAAGTTTTTCTTGCGCAAAAGGTCTTTGACAAAAACTCGGGGGAACTGGTCGAGCCGGATGCAAAGGATATGCAGGGTTTTTCCGCGTTTATACAACGTTATGAGAGAGGATTGGCGATTGAAAAAGCCGCGGTAGAATATTTGTAGCGGATATCTCATGGGAAAAAAACCTTGGCAGGAAAAAGAAGAATTTGGGTTCTCCTTGCCTTTTCGGTGTTGGGATTCGACATTGTCCGAATTTTTCTATCCGGCCCACTGGCATGAATATTACGAAGTATTTATCGTTCATGCGGGAAAGGTCAATATTGTTATAGAAGGTAATGCTCATGAAGCCTGCCAAGGTGACATTGTATTCATAGATCCAGGGCAGGTTCACAGCTTTCCTTCTTCCGGTCCGGGGACCATCCTGCGGCTTTTTCATTTTGAACAGCGAATATTTGTAAACGAAGACCATATACACGGAATTGTCGGAGACGGGACGATTTTTTCTCAAAAACCAGTTATTCACGCGGTTCCACAGCCAGATCGAGACGCCCTTGATGATGTTTTATACACAAGATTTTTTGGAATTCTCACGGAACTGTTTATTGAATACAGGGAAAAAAAGACGGGTTACCGGCTCGCCATTAAGTCAGGGCTTTATCTTTTGGTACTAACCTATATGCGGAACAGGCTGACGGGAAGCCCTGACGCGGTTTCGAAAAAATCGGATACCCTTACCGCGGATAAACGCCTTGAACGGGTCCATTTGTTCATCTTTAAGAATTTTAACCAGGCCGACCTTGATTTGGATCAGGCTGCGCGTGAAGCCGCCTTGAGCCGTTTTCATTTTGCCCGGTTTTTTAAACAGCATACCGGGCGGAGCTTTTATGTTTTTCTTTCAGCGGTGCGTTTAAGCCACGCCAAGGATCTTCTTTTAAAAACCGATTTACCGGTAACGTTGATAGCAGAGGAGAGCGGCTTCGCAAGTCTGCCCACTTTTTACCGTGTTTTTAAGGCCGGAACCGGGAGTACCCCCATTAATTACCGTAAAAGCAAGAATTGGTATATGCAGAGCAAGAATTGATAATATACCTCCTGAAAACTGCTTTAGCATGGTTTTCACAGTTGTAAACTGAATTGCATTTTTCAAGGAGATTAATATGAAAAGAATAATAGTTCTTCTATTGGCGTTGGGAATAACCTTCGCGTTGATTGCGGGATGCAGCAAAAAAGAGTCCGGCGTAACATCGGGAACGGGTGGTGGTGAGAAAAAGATTCTTGAGTTTTGGCATATCCAAACCGTAGATCCCGCGCCGAAGTTTATCGAGGACGCGGTAAAACGCTTTGAGGCCGCTAACCCGGATTTTAAAGTTAATATCACGATCACCGCGAATGATTCCTACAAGCAAAAAATTGCCGTTGCCATTGCGGGTAATCAAATGCCGGATATATTTCTGTCCTGGACCGGCGGAACTACCAATGAGTACGTCAAAGCGGGAAAACTCGCGGACCTCACGCCGTACATGAACGCCAACAATTACAAGGGCAAACTGCTGGACGCCGCTGTGGCGCAGGGCACAATTAACGGTAAAATCTACGGCTTTCCCTGTGAAAATGTATCGATTGAGGGTGTTTTTTATAACAAAGAACTCTTTGCCAAGTATAATATAAAAGTTCCCGCCACAATTGCGGAACTTGAAGCGGCCTGCGACACCTTTAAAGCCAATGGCATTACCCCCTTTTCACTGGCAAATATGACCAAATGGACCGGCATGATGTATTACCAGATACTGCCCGCCCGCCACGCGGGGCTTGAACCTTTTGCCAAGGCTATGGACGGAAACGGTACGTTTGAGGACCCGTCCTTTGTCTGGGCGGCGGAAAAAATTCAGCAATGGGTACGGAAGGGTTACTTCAACGATGGCTTTAACGGCCTTGATGAAGATTCCGGCCAGTCACGTATTCTCCTCTATACCGATAAATGCGCCATGCACATGATGGGTAACTGGGTTGTCTCAAATATGTTTGGGGAAAATCCTGACTATCTCAAAAAAATGGGATTCTTCAACTTCCCCGCGGATGAAACCGGAACGGGAAATCCAAAAACAATTGTCGGTACCATAGGGGATAATTTCTACCATGTTGCCAGCACCTGCAAGTACCCCGATAAGGCGTTCGAGATGATGACATATCTTCTTGATGAACAATCCGTAAAGGAGCGTGTCGCCGCCGGCCGCATTCCGCCGGTCAAGGGCATAACACTAACTGATCCTACCTTGCGGGAAGTTTTTGCCGCGGTACAGGACGCGCCGGATGTTCAATTATGGTATGACCAGTCCTTGACCCCGGAAGTAGGGGATGTTATGTTGAGCGCGTCCCAGGAACTCTTTGGCCTTTCCATTACTCCCCAGGAATTCGCGCGCCGTTGGGCGGACGCTCAGACCGCTTCGCTGAAAAATTAACAAATTAAAGAGGGGAGAACCGGTGGATTGCAATTTGCCGGTTCTTCCTCCTTTTTAAGGAGTAGTTGCTATGCCGAACAATAGTATGACACTTAAACAGGCCCGCCGGCGTGCTGTAAATATTTCCGCGGCAATTTTTCTGGCGCCGGCTCTCGTAGTTCTCCTTGTTTTCATCGCCTATCCCATTATTAATTCCTTTGCTCTCAGTACCGTTAGATGGAACGGTCTTGTTGCGGACAAAATATTTGTTGGACTGGATAACTGGAAGGCACTGGTAAAGGATCCTTTTTTTTGGCGGGCATTCCGGAACAATGTAATTGTGATGTTTTGTTCCCTGGCAACCCAGGGTGTTTTGGCAATGGTTCTTGCTACCTTTCTCGATATAACCGGAAGGAAGGGCTTGATTTTCAAAATCGTATGGTTTCTTCCCTATCTCATTTCTTCGGTAGCTGTAGGTATTCTCTTTAAGTTCGCGCTGGACGCTAACTTTGGGATACTCGCATCGATAGCAAAACTCTTCGGCGGCGGCAGTGTCGATCTTTTGGGAGATCCTCAAAAGGCCCTTCTTACCGTGGTAGGTGTGGTAAGCTGGCAATTTACACCTTTTTATATGATCCTTTACCTTGCCGCCTATGGAACAATCCCCCAGGAACTTTATGAAGCGGCCGCAATTGACGGCGCGACGCGCTCTCAGTATTTCTGGAAAGTATCATTACCTCTGCTCCGTCCCACGATCATCTCCGGGGCCACGGTGAGTATTATCGGTTCTCTCAAGTATTTCGACCTCGTTTATGTTATGACAGGCGGCGGCCCGGGCTCGGCCACGGAGCTTATGGCGACATTAATGTACAAAACCTCATTCGTCAAACAAAATTTCGGCTACGGCGCGGCGATTGCGGGGGGGATGTTTATTCTCATTACCCTCATCGCCCTCCTTACGGTATATACTCTAAACAGGAAGGTAGAAGAATTATGAAAGAAAATAAAAAGAAAAAAGCCGTGTCAATTTGGTGGTGTTTGGCATTTTTCTTTGCCGCTATTTGGCTTCTCATTACCGGTTTTCCGTTTTTTTATATGATTGTTACATCTTTCAAATCATTAGGGGAATTTTTGAGCGGCAATCTTTTTAAACTGCCGGCATCATGGGTTCCCGGTAATTATATGCGGATTTTTCAAGGCGGTTTTTTTCAATATTTCTTTAACAGTATTATCCTTATCCTTATCACCCTCCCGCTATTGCTTCTCTTCTCCGCATTTGCTGCTTATCCGCTTTCCCGTATGAAATTCAGGCTTAACCGCCCAATATACAGCATTATTGTGGCTGCCATGGCTGTACCTATTTACATTACCCTGATTCCGCTTTTCACAATGGCAAATAATATTAATATTTACGATACTATTTGGGCGCTTGTGGGGCCAAACATCGCGTTCAATCTGCCCATGTCTGTTTTTATTCTGGTGTCGTTTATGCACGCCATTCCCAAAGAGCTTGAGGAAGCGGCTGAAATTGATGGCTGCGGCAAAGTTTCTACTTTTTTCAAAATTATCTTCCCCCTTTCTATGCCGGGACTGGCGACCTTGGGTATTTATAATGGCGTGGTTATTTGGAATGAATTCATTTTCGTCATGGTACTTACCCAATCCCAAGCGGTCAGAACGCTGCCCCTTGCCGTATGGGAATATCAGGGCCAATACGCAAGTAATATTCCGCTGATTATGGCGGTTCTTACCCTTTCCGCTTTGCCCATTATCCTGCTCTATATTTTTGGCCAGGATAAGCTCGTCAAGGGCATGATGGCTGGCGCGGTTAAGGGTTAAAATATCTGAATAATTCTAATGGAGGAATTGCAATGCCAACTACTTATCATGTATCAAAAGACGGAGCCGACGATAATACCGGCTTGCGTGAAAAGCCTTTTCTCACCATAGGGGCCGCGGCTTTTGCGGCCCGTGCCGGGGATACCGTTGTCGTTCACAATGGTGTGTACCGCGAATGGGTCAACCCGAAAGAGGGCGGCTTAAGCGATGCCAGGCGCATTACCTACCAGGCGGCGGAAGGCGAAAAAGTTGTCATCAAAGGTTCGGAGCGCCTGCAAAATTGGGAGAATGTCGAAGGCCCCGTCTGGAAGGCCGTTTTGCCGAACGTAATTTTTGGCGGTTGGAATCCCTACAAAGAAATCGTTGTGGGGGACTGGATGATATACCCGCCGGAACGGAGTGTTCATTTGGGTGATGTGTACCTCAACGGGATGTCGTTTTATGAGGCGGAAAGTTATGACGCGCTGCTGGCCCCAAAGCCTCGCTTTGAAATACTCGACCATTGGACGAATGAGATTGTTCCTATAAAAAACGTTGAACAGACAAAATACTTTTGGTTTGCCGAAGCCGGCGGCGATAATACAACAATTTACGCAAACTTCCACGGAGCGGATCCCAATAAGGAACTTGTGGAAGTAAATGTACGCAAGTGTTGTTTTTATCCCGATAAAACGGGTGTGAATTATATAACCGTCCGCGGATTTGAAATGGCCCACGCTGCCGTTCCCTGGGCGCCGCCTACAGGCGACCAGCCGGGTCTTATCGGCGCGAATTGGAGCAAAGGCTGGATCATTGAGGGAAACGTAATTCACGACGCCAAGTGTAGCGCGGTAAGCATAGGCAAGGAACTTTCGACGGGCGATAATTACCGAACATTCAGAAAAGACAAACCAGGCTATCAATATCAGCTTGAAGCCGTGTTTTCGGCGCGAAAAATAGGCTGGTCGAAGGAAAAAATTGGTTCACATATTGTACGTAATAATGTTATTTATGACTGCGGGCAGAACGGCGTGGTAGGTCACCTGGGCTGCGTGTTCAGCGAAATTTACGGCAACCACATTTATAACATTGCGTTAAAACGCGAGTTTTACGGATATGAGATCGCGGGGATAAAACTGCATGCGGCTATTGACGTTCAGATACACCATAATTACATTCACGATTGCTCATTGGGAACATGGCTCGACTGGCAGGCACAGGGAACACGGGTCAGTAAGAATCTCTACAATCACAATAACCGCGATCTGTTTGTCGAGGTGTCCCACGGCCCTTATATCGTAGACCACAATATTTTTGGCTCAAAATACGCGCTTGACAATCATGCGCAGGGCGGCGCGTATGTAAATAATTTTTTCGCGGGCAAGATCATTCTAAAGAAAATGCTTAACCGCGCAACACCCTATCATACGCCGCACAGTACAGATGTAACAGGTTACGCGATGGTTTACGGCGCGGACGATCGGTTTTATGGGAACATTTTTGTAGGAGGAAAAACTCAGGATGTGGTTGGAACATCTATATATAACGGCTGTACCACTTCGCTTGAGGAGTATATCAAATTGATTGATGCGGAGGGCATAGGCTCTGACTTGGAGGCTTTCGAGAAATTTGAGCAGCCTGCCTACATAGCGGACAATGCTTATTTTAACGGCGCTTTTCCTTTCAATAAGGAAAAGACGAACATCAACAAGCCCGATTTCAACGCGAATTCTAATATTGAGACGCTTTGCGATGAAGTATATTTTGAAATTGATTTGCCAAAAGATTTTGTTTCAAATTGCGCTGTTCATGACACTTGTTCATTGGGAAGGGTGCGCATAGTGGATGCCGATTTTGAGAACCCCGACGGAAACCCGGTAACGCTCAATACGGACTATGCAGGTAATTTGGTGGGGGGTAAAACAACAATAGCGGGTCCTATTATGTGCCTTAAACCCGGCAGCAATCGAGTGAAGGTTTGGGCAAGCCGTTGACGTAAGCGCAAGACAGCCTTGTTGACATTCTGTTGGAGTTCCTCCGGGGGAATGTCGCTGTATTTCCCTGCCTACAGGGGCAGTACGCTTACTTCTGTTCCAGCGGGCAGGACTCCCGTACCGGCGGGTATGTCCACAAGGCAGTTACAGTGGAGCAGGGAGAACAACTGGCCCGACGAATGATTTTGCGGCAGGCTTATGATGCCATTTTCCAGCCGGGCGCGGATAAAGCGGCGGGGGCCGCCGGGTTTTCCGGAGCAAAGAGTCTGCAGGGTTCCAAAAAGCCGTCTGGGTTCCAAATCGGGGCGCCCCGCAAGTTTTGCCAAAACCGGTTTTGCCACAAGTTCAAAGTTGCACAGGCATGCGAAGGGGTTTCCCGAAAGTCCCAGGAGCAGCTTATCTTGAAAGAGACCGCAGAGCATAGCGCTGCCAGGCTTTATCGCTATCCGCCAGTATAGCCGTTCCACCCCCAGCAAATCAAAAACCTGGTGCATGATGTCTTTTTCTCCTACGCTGACCCCACCGGAACTGATGAAAAGATCAATGTCATTAATAACCGACATGATTTTTTCCGCCGCCTCTTCTGAGGTATCCGCCGAATCGGGCAGCAACAACGGCCTGAATCCCAATTCTTGCAGGCGGCAAAAGAGAAGGGTCCCGTTGCTGTTGTATATTTTCCCCGGCACAAGGACCTTGCCCGGAGCTGCCAATTCGTCACCGGTACAAAGTACCCCTATTTTCGGATTTTTCCTGACCGGAACTTTTTCTAGCCCCATGGAAGCCAACAGTCCCAGATGGATGGAACCGAGTTGCTCCCCGGGCGAGATCAGCAAATCCCCCTTTTTGACGCCTTCCCCCCGGAATATGTAATTCTGGTGACGCGCAAGAGGGGCAAACACAAGGACATTTTCCCCCCTAACCTGAACCGCCTCCTGAGGGACCACACAGTCGCCCCCTTCAGGGATCATGGCTCCGGTCAGAATGTATGACGCCTCCCCGGAATGCAGCCTGTAGTCCGGTACCGTTCCATCGCTTTGAGGAAAACACCACGGGCAATCCGCATCGGGAATCTCCGCAAGCTCAGGATATACCTTGAGTTGAATACGGCCTAACTTTTCCGGATCGGTAGTGTTAATTACCTTCGCCTCTCTCAGTATAGGATATGAATTAGGAATTGCTTTCACAATCTCAATAGGAAATTCACTGATTTTTTATAATTACAGTTTATTTCTCTAAAATAAAAAACCCGCAGTAGGATCAGTACTGCGGAATTCATGTTGATTATCGTCAACACTGGTTATTAACATTATAAATAGGGGGGCAATTATAAATTGCCCTATTTAGATTGATTTCTCAATCAAAATAGTAACGGAATTATAAATAATAAGGTGTTTATATGAAAACAGAATTTCATTCGATGAGAACAGAACTTGAAACCGCGAAATGGCCCCTTGACCCTGCCGTTATCCCGAATCACATGGGAATAAACCTATGCTCGGTTGAAGGCATGAGCTGGAGCCGGCAGGAAGACGGTCAACTTGTAAACCTAACCATCCATTTCCAGCCTGCCGCTCCCGGAGAAGACCCTAGAGTGGCAACTAATGCTAACTTCCACACTTAGACCGGTTTGTAACTGGAACGAGATTAGTGCTGTCCATGATATTCAGGTCTTGCCCGAACTGGTTATTATGTTTACGGCAGAGAGGAATGACATACCAACTTTTGTCACCACTATCTTTTTGGACATGAGCGCCAACCGTCGCTGATTCTTTACAAGTATGTTCAGCACATAATCCGGCGGTTCTGCCGCTGTAACGCTCCCAATGCTTAAGCCAGACGCCACAGGGACACTTTGGGCTATCGCTCGTTCCATTAAGATTTTTAACGATCATCGTATTTCTCCTCAATAAGAATAGATTTATCTAAATTTATCCTTTCAAACGGATTTGGTCTATAGTCTGAAAGCGGTAAATTCTCAAATTCATGCCTTTTTTATCCAGAATTTGGTTATCAAAAAATAAGGATATCCCTTACCCGAAATTGAGAAGCCTATTTAATCATGGCAGACCCTCTTGAGATAGAATTACAGAAAATAATAGAAGCCCTATCTGGCGGAAGCGGGATAACCCCTCCGCCCGGCACAGAAGACCAACTTAAGTGGTACCTCGATCTAATCATACATCTTCTTCCAAAACAAACCTCCGGCGAATTACAAGCTACACCGAGCATTCCCACTCCTACGAAAACGATATATCCCGGTGTAACCCTATCGCTTAATATTACTACAGGAGATGTCGCAATATCCTACTCTAGCGACAAGGCACAAGTTGTTTACGCCACGGTAGACGGCACGGGCGGCGTAAACTCAAACATAGCGTATCTTGAAAATAATACCCCCTTTACCATTACGATTGCTCAAGCGGGTGCATTAACTCTAGATCTGCATTTTACGACGAATAACGGAGAGTCGCACGTTTTACATTGCATGATAGGGGCGAATCTCGATAGTAATATGTTGGCAATATACCAGTTGATATAGGCAAAGATACACAAGGAGTGATGAATAATTATGTATAGATTACAAGCCGTTCTAGCCGGGGAAGTGGTAAATGGAAACACCATCAATGTTGCAATTATCGCCGGGGTGGTTGTATTTACAATCATTATACTATTCATATATTTTCGCCGTGGAGGAAAACTAAAAGCCGGAAATTTTGAAATTGGCAGTACTTCAATTGGGGTTCCGATACAGCGGATTGACGATACTTGTAAAATTAAATGCCGCGAAGCCTTAAACGATACACGGGAAACCATACTCGCCGAATTACCAAGTACGGATAAACTGATATGTGAAGCGATAGTGGACCGGGTACTGAATCCACTCTATAATTCAATAGCCCGTAATCATTTTACTCAAACGTTTTCTAATAAGGAAAAAAACGAAGCGTGGATTAAAAGGGTACATGATGACATCATTCGGAACATTAAAGTTGTAGAGTGGCATTGCGGAACTCAATGGGAAGAGTTTCATACACCTGAATTTAATGCTTATGTTTTATCCCTCATTGAACGTTGCCGACAGTTGTTTGTTGATCCGGTTGTTGAAGGATGTTATGCAAAGATTGAAACCTATGAAAAGAGCGGGATGGAGAATAATAAAGAATGGATTGAAAAGAACCGGGATTATATCCGGGCGTTAAAAAACTTCTAAATAAACTCGTTGAGAAATAGGTATTAAAAAGTGATAATTTTTAACGAAGCCGCCAGTGATGCGGATAAAGCCATTGTCTCGGCATTCAAACATTACGGATACAACAGTCAGGCTCATGACAGATTAATTATTGAATTCATAGATCGTATTGTGAATGTATACAAGGGCAAATATACCAAAGAAGATCTCATTACGGCGTTTAACAGAATGTATAAAAGAAACGTTTCTTTATTAGATAAGGGAGTCATAACAACAAAAAGATCCGCGCTTGGTTCTTCAGGTATCTCGAATATGGCGGTTCAAGACTCCAACCCGGCCAGCTATGAAGCATCGCCCAACATAATTCAAAGGCTATACAACCCTCGTCCAAAAATGATTCTGTGGGGTGGCTATCAATTAAATAAATATGAACAAGATATTGTAAATTTCATTAATACCAATAACCATTCAAAAATGGATGCTATCAGGAATAAACCCGCCTTTAGTAATTTATCCAATAAACTTATTAAAAACGCCCCTATTCAAAAAATATTGTACCGCAAAGAAGATTCCATTCGGGTGAATAAAGTGGGCGATGTTGTATCGTTTGATCTCCGATCCTTTTCGGCGAACCCTTATAATCTTATGATGACAAAGTTTACCAAGGGACAGAGTCAGG
>JAITBG010000117.1 GCA_031283725.1 Treponema sp.
AAACAGCTTGACAGGATCGTTGCCAAAATCAATAATCGACCACGCAAGGTTTTAGGCTACCTAACCCCTTACGAAGTTTTTTCGCCTTAAAATTCGCACTTCAAAAAAAATTCCGCGAAACAAAAATCGACATCATCGTCACCCCGGCGGTAACCATGACCGTGGGGGTGCTCGTGGCCATGGGCTGCGCCCCGACCATCGGCGCGGCGGCCACCGCAGTGGGGAGGACCATCATGTGGGCCACGGAACTCCAGCCCTTCTATATGGGCATCCTGGTCTCGGTCATCGTAGGAATGATCCTCACCCTGCCCATAAGCAGCGCCGCCATCTGCGCGGCCCTGAGCCTTACCGGACTGGCCGGGGGTGCCGCGGTTGCGGGCTGCTGCGCCCAGATGGTGGGCTTTGCGGTGATGAGTTTTAGGGAAAACCGCTGGGGCGGTCTTTTTGCCCAGGGTCTAGGCACCTCCATGCTCCAGATGGGGAATATCATCCGGAACCCCCGGATATGGATACCCCCCACCGTCGCCTCGGCCATAACCGGCCCTATAGCGACCTGCGTTTTCAGGCTCCAGATGAACGGCCCTGCGATCGCGTCCGGCATGGGCGCCTGCGGCATGGTAGGACAAATCGGCGTCTACACGGGCTGGCTCAACGATATTAGCGCGGGCACCAAAGAGGCGATCACATCCTTCGATTGGGCAGGGTTACTGCTGATCTGCTTCATCCTGCCGGCGGCGCTGACCTGTACCATAGCAATGCCGCTACGAAAGAAGGGGTGGATTAAGGCGGGGGATTTGAAGCTGGATTTGTAGACCTGTACCGGACTAAAGATATTCATATTTCGGGAAAAAGCTTTAGTGGTTTTCAGCGGAAGTTGTTCGAAAACCCCCGGTTTCCGAACAACTCTAGTAACCCTATGGTTAAGAAGGAAGTGTCTTATGAACAATAAAAACGAAATTGATCAAATCATCAAACAGTATTGTTTTACTGATTATAAATGGATAGTTCCCCAGGAAAGTATTATTGTTGCGCAATGGGTTAGGTTCCGTTGTCAATTTGGCTGTAAAAATTACGGAAAAAACGGAAGCTGCCCTCCCGTAGTACCTTCTGTTGAAGAATGCCGTGAAATGATTTATGAATATGAAAACGCGATTATTTTTCATTTTCCCATACAATCGGCGAGTCAGGATGCCCACTATAAATTGACCTCGCGTCTTTCTGAATTAGAAAACGCACTATTTCTTGCGGGGAATTACAAAGTTTTTTTGTTACAGTATAGTTCATGTGTTTTTTGTAAAGAATGTATGGCCGAAGGTACCCGTATAAAATGCATCAATAAAACCAAATGCAGGCCCGGCGCTGATGCTATGGGCATTGATGTATATCAGACTGCTCATAACCTTGGCTATCCAATTCAGGTAGTTAAAAATCATAATGAACTCACCAATCGATTTGCTTTCATGCTGATTGAATAGAGTTGTGAGGCAGGTAATCCGGAAGATAATCCTCTATTTCCGGCGTTTCCACCGGATATACACCTGCCTGCCGGTCCCATTCTCCTGGGGCCGTTCCTCAGTCTCGAATTGGGGAACCGCCCGGAAAAGGTCTGCCAGCTTCTTGAAACCGTAGTTCCGGGGGTCGAACTCGCTGGACCGAAGGGTGATCTTCTGCCCTATCCCGCCGAGGTATGCCCAGCCCGATTCGTCGGCCAGGTCGTCTACGGTGTCGTGGAGGAGTTTGAGGAGTTTACGGTCCACCTTAAAGTCCCGCTTAGACCGCGCCGCCGGGCGGGTGTCGTCTTCATCGGCATCTTCCTGGTTGTCCCGCAGTATTTCTGTGTAGATAAATTTATCGCAGACCGAAACAAAAGCGCGGGGAGTTTTCTTTTCCCCAAAACCGTAGACCGTGCGGCCGCTTTCTCGCAGCCTTGCCGCAAGGCGGGTAAAGTCGGAATCGCTGGAGACGATGCAGAAACCGTCCAGGCGGTCACTGTAGAGAAGGTCCATGGCATCGATGATCATGGCGCTGTCCGTGGCGTTCTTACCGGTGGTGTAGGAAAACTGTTGTATAGGCTGAATGGCGTAATCCAGCAGCCGGTCCTTCCAGGAGCGGAGGTTAGTACTGGTCCAGTCGCCGTAGATTCGTTTGACGCTGGCCACGCCGTACTTGGCCACTTCGCCCAAGAGCCCTTCGATGATGCCGGGCTGGGTGTTGTCGGCGTCGATGAGGACCGCCAATTTGGCTTGGTTTGATTCTATTTGGTTAGCGGAAAAAGGTAATAAGGGCATATTATTCTCCAAAAATTGATTGTTTAATCCGCCTGAGGAGACTGATCTTTCCCAAAGGGAAGCGGATCACGCCGCCGGGCGGTACGGGGTTGAGAACCAACAGGGTTTCTCCCCCGGATTTTTCCATGGCCTCGGGTATACCGATGACCCGGTTCACCTCTCCATCCTGATTGGACCACATAATTTCTATGAGCTGCTTTGAGGCAATGGCCTGTTTCGCGATAGATGTCTTTCCCACATAGTCAAGGCCCCGGGCTTCCAGTTTTTCGTACCGTACCGAGACACCTGCCAGCTGGGATTCATTGAGTATCAGCCGCCGCTCTATCCGGGCGGCAAGCTCATCCCGTTCACCCTTGGTAAGGGATAGTTTTTCTAAGGCTGAACGGAAACGATCCTTGTACTGTTCCTTCTTTTCCTCGTTTGGGCACAGTATTTCTGTGTGATGAACCTCATCGCTAAGAAAGAGATCCGGGCAAAGCCCACGGGGATGGGAACAGAACGCCGATTGGGGCGGATAGGGGGAATGCCTGCCGCTGTGAAAAGCCGCATCTTCGGTGGGACCGGAAGTACCGGGGAACGGGGCCATGGGTTGGGGCGGCTGGGCTATGATATCTATCCCCGCCTTATGCAGGGCTTGGATAGCGCCGGTCTTTTCGGCTGCGGAAAGGAGGTAGACCCCGGGAAGCAGGGTACGGCTAATCAGTGAAGCTACAGGTTCCACTTCCGCCAGGTACCGGCGATCCTCCGACAGGGTAAGGACTATCCCCTGGTACAGGGAAACCCTGGAATACCGGGCTTCCCAGTCCTTTATGGTCCAGTGGAGGTTCTGATCAACCTGGTTTCCCGACAGGCGATCCAGCAGGGTAATCATGGCCCCGGCATTCATGCCCCGGTCAAAACCCCGGACCACCGATTCCCGGGTAAATTCAAACCGCACCGTCGTACCGGTTTCCCGGACCAGGCTGAAAGAAGCTAAGGCCAAAGCGTCGGGGAGAGATATCTCCGGAAAGAGTATGCAGGAAAAAACCGTATCCATGGCAATCACCGCACCGTCCGGGGACGTATCCGCCCGCAGGGGATACCGGAAGAATCCGTTGTTTTCAGTTCCCAGGAGGCCCACGGTCTGTAAGGCTTCCAACAGCAAATCGAATAAGCTGTTCCCCCGAAGCTCATTAATTTCCGCTCCCCAGGAAATCTGTTCAATACCGCTCCGCTCCAGGATATCCGCAATCCGCTTGAGGGTTGACCGGGGGTAGCGCCGATCCATCCGCAGGATATCCATAAAAGCATGGATGACCCTGGTCAGCGCCAAAAGACGGCTCCGGTTAGACTGGGTGGGGAACTTTGCCGCAAGCTGCCAAACCGCGGACCTGGGGACACTTTTATTGATACAAATTGCCGCGGCACAGTATTCCCGCCGTTCACTGAAAGAAAGATCCATGAAATGACGGAGCTTTACTTCATCGGAAGCAAGACCATCCCCCTGCTGCCGAAAAAATCCCAGGTACTGCAAGCTCCCTATAAAAGACTCAAAGTCCAAGTCCGGAAAGAGGAGCCTTCCGTCATCCAGAACTTTTTTCCGTATCCCCCCTTCGGTTTTGAAAAAGTCCGGTTCATCAGAGACAAAGGCAAAGAGTGCCGCCAGGATACGATCATCAAACGTCCCAGAACTAACCGGTTCTTTGCCCTCCGAAATATCCAGAGGTTCCGACGGGAAAAGAACACTTTTGTCGGCAATGATGGGGCTAAGCACCGTCTCCAACAGGGGGTTCAAGGCCAGGTGGTAGACGCCCTTTTCCTGAAACCGGTAGAGGATGAGCCGTTCTTCCAGGTTGAGAAGTATACTGTGCAGCTCAGCATAGCTAAACTCCCCGGCGAAAAAGGTTTCCAACTCCCCCGGCGCCGGTTCCTTTAGGGTTGCAATGGCAGTGATAACCCTGACGTCGATTTCGTCGATATACGCGGCAATCGTTTCCCGGATTTCCCTGCGGGAGAGGAAGGCCTCCAAATCTTCCACAAGCCGCAATTTATTGAAGGGAGTTTTAATGCTCCCAAAGACGCTACGCATAAGTTCGAAGTAGGAACTATCCGGCAGGGTTAGGAGGGCGGACTTCCAAACATCCGAGGAACGGAAGGAAGAGTTATTCATTCGACCCTACCTCGCTTTGTCCAGCGAGAATTTCTCCCTCAACCCAGTGCTGGATGGCGTATTTATACCCCTGTTCGGCAAGGAATTTCTGGCGATTAGCGGTAAAATCCTCCTCTACGGTATACCGGGAAACCAAGGTGTAAAAATAGGAGTTCCGCCTTTTAGGGCGAAGAATACGGCCCAGGCGCTGGGCTTCCTCCTGGCGGGAACCGAAAGATCCTGAAACCTGGATAGCCATGGATGCGTCGGGAAGGTCAATGGCAAAATTCGCCACCCTGGACACCACGATAACCCTGAACTCCCCCTGCCTGAAGGCGCCGTACACCTTTTCCCGTTCCGCGTTGGGGGTCTTCCCGGTGATCAGGGGCGTCTTTAGGAGCCGGGCCAGCCTTTCCAACTGGGTAATATACTGGCCTATCACCAGGATATGATCCTCCGGATGATTATCTACCAGTTGGCGAACGATAATTTCTTTGTAGGGATTTTCGCTGGCCACACGGTATTTTTCCCGGGGGGTCGCCACAGCGTAGGGGATCTTGAGCTTCTCCGGCATATCCAACCGTATCTCCGTACAATGGGCCTCCGCAATCCAGCCCTTGCTTTCCAGATCCTTCCAGGGCACATCGTAACGTTTGGGCCCCACCAGGCTGAACACGGCATCCTCCGCCCCATCCTCGCGGATCAGGGTAGCGGTAAGCCCTAATCGGCGGACCGCCTGAAGCTCCGCGGTAATCCGGAACACCGGGGCGGGGAGCAGGTGGACTTCATCGTAGATGATAAGCCCCCATGGCCGCTCCCGGAAAAGCTTGAAGTGAGGGAACTCCGCATCCTTATCGTGCCGCCATGTGATGATCTGATAGGTGGCTATGGTTACCGGCGCCACCCCCTTGGAATCGCCGGTGTACTCGGCAATCTGTTCCGGTGTAAGGTCCGTTTTGTCCAGAAGCTCGTCCATCCACTGATGTACCGCCGCTACGTTAGTAGTAAGCACCAGGGTATTGGTTTTAAGGAGGCTCATCAGGGCCATCCCTACCATGGTCTTGCCGGAACCGCAGGGAAGCACCACCACTCCATATCCTGCTCCCGGCCCTCCGTCCCCCAGCACCGACCGGGCTGCCTCGGTTTGGTAATCCCGCAGGATAAAGGGCCGGCCAGAAACGGTGGTGGAGCGCAGGCTCAGCTCCAGAGCCTCCCCGTTGATCAGGGGCGCCATATCCTGTACCGGCCAGCCCATCCTGATAAGCTCCCGCTTAACGCTGCCCCGGTCGGTAAGCCGCAGCTTGAACCCCTCGCCGCAGCCCCGAAGTAATTTGGCCAGGGACTTTGCGGCCCTTATTTCCGCCAGGATGGCCGTATCGTCCGCAACCAGGAGAAGCTCCTCCGGAAGGGGGTGAAGCTGATCCAAGGGCTCATCCGCCGCAACGAGCCGGATCTTGCCATAACGGGCCATGGTATCGGAGAATCCGTCGAGTATGCTCTGGGGCACCGGGTATCGGCTATAGGTATCCAGAACAGCCGCTACATCGGCGGGAGTGAAGCCTGCGCTGGCGGCATTCCAGAGGGATAGGGGGGTTATTCTGAAGGTATGAATATGTTCGGGGGATTTTTCCAATTCCGCAAAGGGCATAACAGCAGCCCGGGCTTCCTCAGCCTTAAGGGCATGAACATCTAAAAGCAGGGTTCGATCGCTTTGCACGATCAGAGGGTTTGCGGAATCAATTGGCATATCTTATCTATGTATATAGGAAATGAAGCGTAATGTGAAGGGTTGAACGGAAAACGCATAGGATTCCTGCATTTACTTCCCGAAAAGGGCAGTAAGCATATAATCCGGGTTCGGGTATAACCTGGATACAGGTTCTGCCCGAAACTTATAGCTTCGGACAGAACCTTGAAAGCATTACTTATTTTTTAATATTCTCGAGATAGAATTGTTCCCCGGAAAAAAATTCCTTGGAAAGCTTGGCTACAAGGGGACTCAAGATCAGAACAGTGAGTATGTTGGGCAGGATAATAAAGGCGTTGGCAAGGTCCAGCACAACATAGACCGTTTCCAGGCCGCTTAGGGCGCCCAGCATAATAGAAAGGGTATATATGATACGGGCAGCCTTGGAGATTTTGGTAGTCAAACCAAATTCCACCATCTTTTCGGCATACCAGATAATGGCGATGATAGTGGACAACACAAAGAGGGTGATGCTTATGGTCACGATATAACCGCCCACAGGTCCCATTACCTTCTGGAAAGCTGCGGCGGGCATGGTGGTCGCCACGCTCGGGGCAATATCTTTCCATACGCCGCTGGCCAGCACCAGAATACCGGACAAAGTACAGACAGTACCGTCAACGATTACTTCAAAAACCGCCCAGAAACCCTGGCGTACAGGGTGATCGGTAATGGTTGCCGCATGGGCAATACCCGCCGACCCCATGCCCGCTTCGCAGGAATAGGTGGCGCGGGCCATTCCCATACGGATAGCCATAGAGACTCCCGCTCCCATAAAACCGCCAACCGCGGCGGTTCCGGTGAACGCCGACCCGAAAACCAGGGCCAGGCTGGACGGTATATTCTTGATATTGGCGATTACAACGATCAACGCGCCTGCCAGGTACAATATACACATGGTCGGCACCATTTTACCTGCCACCTGGGCAACGCGCTTCAGGCCGCCGATCACCACCACGCCCACCAGAACTGTCAGTATTGCGGCACTAACATATTGATTGATTCCCAGGGCCGAAGTGTTCTGAATAAGCGAGACTGACTGCATCGCGATGGAAGGAAAGTAGTATATCATCGAAACAAAAACAGTTATCCGGGCCATAATCTTTCCCACTTTCTTGATTGGAAAGCCCTGGGTCATGTAATAACCGGGACCGCCCACATAGTATCCGTCGGCGTTTTTCACGCGGTAATATACCCCCAGCACCGCCTCGGAAAATTTAGTGGCGCAACCCACCAGGAATATCACCCACATCCAAAAAAGCGCGCCGGGACCGCCATAGGCAATGGCGACCGGAACACCGATGATATTGGAAGCGCCGATAGTAGACGCCAGTGCTGTGGCCGTGGCTTTGAAGGGACTTACCGAACCTTCACCCTTACCCTTATCCAGAATTTTGCCGAACGTCTGTTTGATGATATAGGGGAAATACCGTACTTGAAAAAATTTGAGCCGGATGGTGAGATAAATCCCGCCGCCTACCAGCACAACCAAAAAGAGGCGATTCCATAAAAACCCTGAAATAGCGCCAACCACCGCAAGAAAATTTTCCATAATTGACTCCTTTTCATAAAAATAAGCTGTGGCATAAGCCGCGGCCCTTTCTCACTCTTTCGCAATAGCCATGTAAATATCCACTACGGTGGGGATGATTTCATCGTTAAAATCGAAGCCTGACATATGAAGTTGAGCGCGGTCTTCGCCAATGCCCACTTCGAACATAGCACCCTTGGTTTTTTTGGTAAACCAGGCAAAATCTTCGGAACCGCGGCTGGGAGTCTTCGATTCCACGATGGCAAGCCCCATACCCACGGCCGCCCGGCGAACTTTGTCGGTGCTTTCCCGGTGGTTTACCAGCGCGGGGACACTGTCGCGGAAGGAAAAACCGCATTCCAGGCCGTATTTGTCCGCCTGTTCCCTGGTCTTGTCTTCGATCTTTTGCCGCAATACCTCAAGCTCTTCGTCAAATTCGCTACGAATAGTCAGGAGGAGGCGGCCCTCACTGGCCGACATCCCGAAGGCCTCCTTCCCCACATCGATCATTATCACGGTACACATCACCAAGCCTCGATACAGGGCAGGTTCGGTAAATGAGTCGAGGCACCGTATGACTTCCGCAACGGCCTTGGCGGGATTCCGCCCGTCTTCCGGCTGGCTGGCATGGCAGGGAACGCCTTTGAAGGAAATAATCATCCCCGAGGAACCGCAGCAGGCAACGCCGTCTATGACGGTGACGGTATTCACGGGGCTGCCGGGGAGATTATGGTAGGCAAAAACCTCGGAAATCCCCGCTTCTTCCATCAGAGAAGCGCATTCCGCGCCCCCTTCGACGGTCTCCTCGGCGTGCTGGAATACAAAATATATATTTTTATCCGTCCCATTCCGGTCGATTTCCAGGGCAAAACCCGCCAGGCATGCGCTGTGGCCGTCGTGACCGCATTTATGGGAAACGCCGGGAATTTGGGAACCGTAGGGCAGATCAATAGATTCATCTATCGGCAGCGCGTCAAAATCCGCCCGGAAGGCGATGTTGGGCTTATCCGCCCCCGCGCGGTAAACCGCATAAAACCAGCGGCCCTGGTCAACCACTTCAAGAGCGGTATGCTGCTTCAGAAAATCAATCAGGTGCTGTTTGGTCCATACCTCCCGGCAGGACAACTCAGGGTGCCGGTGCAGTTCATGGCGGAGCGTTACGGCACGCTCCAGATTGTCTTTATCCATACAATTCCTCCTTATTAAAATTCCGCTAAAATCATGAAGATTATTTTACCCCCTGCCGGCAGTTTACGGATAGTAAAAAAGTAAAAAAACAATAAAACCGATAAATTACCCGGCTGGCGCGAACCGGCGGTTCCACGGGCCGCCCGGTCTTAGGGCCCCACCGTGAACGCCGGAAAGGAAGGCCCGGGCGCAGGGCATACGAGCCTGGGTTACAGGGATTTTGGCTTGGGCTCAAACGGTTTTAACCCAAGCTAAAGCGATTTCGACTCGGGTTGAAACGATTCCAGCCCGGGTTGAAATGGTTTCAGCTCGGGTTGGAATCGTTATGCCTTGAAGCGGGAGGGCGTGTTCCCGGACGCAGGAAACCGCGCCGGGGGAAGGGGCCGCGATATGCCGCATACAAGCGGCTAAATCAAAGGGCGCTTGCCCAAAAGCTGCCGTTTTGGAAAGTCTCGGGATTATCCATATTTTCTACTACATGCAGGAACCCCGCAAAAAACTTGAAGTTTTGGAAAAGGCTTTATATACTAAGCTTTTTAATGGGGGTCACAACCCCATACTTGGATCGTGGTTCTTTAGTGGCCGCCATTTCCGGCGGCCCCGCCGCTATTCTGGC
>JAITBG010000156.1 GCA_031283725.1 Treponema sp.
ACTGGTTATCCTCCTGCCCCTGCAATTCAAGGTGAACAATCCGGCGGGCCTTGTTTTTGACACCTTTGGGGATGATCTCTTCCAGCGTGGTAGTAAAGACGACAATTCCCTATTTGATACCCTTAAATCCATGCGGTTTACCCTTGGATTCAGGAAGGGCGAGGAGCTTTTCACCGGCGGGAAGATCTATTTGGTAGATGAGAGTAATATTAATAAGCCCGAGGAGGATCCCCTGGGCCTCCTGTTTAATTTTTCTCCAAACGACAACCACAACGACGGGATATATTTGGACGATGCTAAAATATCGCTTGTTAAGGATATGTATCCGTATAGACTGAACTTCCTCATCGTCCCCGACGAGGAAGAGGGCGGTATTTTAGCGTTTAGGCGAAACGGCAGGGGCGGCAGTATCGGTGTTACTGTCGGGCTTGAAACGGATGACGTTTTATCGAACTTTTGAATTACAAGGGCGGGCGCCGTAAGCCGTAATATGAAGCGAATTAGTGTTATTGTCCTTTTTATGTGTACCCTGTCCCTCCGGGCGCAGGATAAACCCCATCGTTTAATCGAATTGGGCTTTGATGCCGGCGCTTCCATTGCTAACAGCTATCTGATCATGAAGGATATCCTGCGGGAAACGGTTACCCTGGATTTGTCTCAAATGGATGATCTTTACGACGGATTCAGCGTACTTTTTAATGCCCATGGGAAGGCTTTTATTAATGTTAATCTGGGGGTTTCCTGGGGGTTCGGCCTGTTTGCCGGCGCAGATGCCATGGGGCAGTTTAAGATTCCCCAGTCCATGGTAGAATTACTGGCCCGGGGAAACGATCTGAATAAATCCTACTCTGATGACTTGGGCCTTGGGGCCGCCGCTTTTCTGGAAACCGGTTTTTGGACTTCCTTAAAGTTCAGACGGATTAAATTTACTGTGCAGCCGGCTTACTATGTACCCCTGGCATATTTGGGTAAACCCACGGTACATTATTCTTTCTGCGCCGGGGAGGACGGTACCATTTCGGTGCACGGCAAATACAAGGCGGAGCTTTACACACCCATTTCTCTTGGTGATGCCGGCAGTTTAGATATAGGGAGCATACTTAGCAAGGACAGTTTAGATATAGGGAATATACTTAGCAAGGGCGGAATAGATATAAGTCTGCGGGCGGAGTATCCCCTGTATTACAACCTCATTCTGGGGGGTACCATAACCCATATTCCTTTTTTCCCCGCCCAGCTTTCGGATAAATATTCCATAAGCGGGAGTTTTGGCTTTCCCGACAAGGACGGCAAGGACGGCAAGGATAAAAAAAATATTATAGACATTATAAACGGCAAAGAGGACGCTCCTGAATTGATAATGAATCCTCCCGAAAAAGGGAACGGTAACAAGATAGTGCTCCGTCCCCTCAAGGTAGGTGTCGATGCGGTCTACCGTCCTTTCAGGCTGCGGCTTTTGGCCGTTAAACCGAACCTTGCCCTGGTATTCAACAGTATCTATGATATACCGGTTTACGCGGACTTCGGTTTGACCGGAGAACTGAACCTGGCCGATATTTTTATTCTTGGCGTCGGCACCCGTTATGAAGACCTGGTTTGGAAACAGCGGGCGAACCTGGTCCTGAACTTCCGGGTCATTGAATTGGGTATTGGAATATCAACCCAATCCCAGCAGTTTTTAAAAAGTTTTCAGGGTGCGGGCCTTGGTGTTGATGTAGGTTTCCGTATGGGCTTCTAGCCGGTCTCCTAAACGGCAGGGTTAAGCCGCAGTTCAGCGCGGAAGGCAGCCTGGCCGCCGCCGGCCCGGCGTCCCTCAAAGGCAGCGGACTTATCGGCTCCGGGAATCGGGGCGGTCCACAATTCCAAGGTTTCTCCCAGTTTAACTTCACTCAGGTAATTGATGTCCAGCCGCATGGTTTTTGCTTTTGCCAGGGCATCCGGGTCGGTAATATCCTGGATCCACTGGACGTACCGGGCGTTGTTCATGTGCCCGTTGAAGTCTATATCCGAATAAACCGCCCTCCGCTCACCGATCTTCACCATGGCTTCTTGTGCGATCAGGCCGTTCCCGCCGCCGGTAAGGGAGTCCCGCCCTTCGTTCAGGGGCAGCTTCTCCATGGTCGCCTGGGGCCGCAGGGGCCGCCGCTTATCAATATCCACGATAAGCCAGCAGCTTCTGGCCCGTACAATAGGAATATCCGCCGCATCCCGTATATCAAAATCCCGGATGGCAAATAGTTTTTCCCATCCCCGGGGCCAGGTTCTGACCGTGATTTGTTCTTCCTCACGGGGCCGCCGTTCCATTACTACGGATATCCGGGAAAGTACCCAGCCCTGCCCAATTTCCGTCATAGGCGCCCTGCCGACCCCCAAAGCCTCTGCGTGCCGTATGGCCGCTTCCTGAAGATAATTAAAGGTTGCCGCCATGCTTAAACAACCGGATTCGTCCACCGCGGTAAATCCTACGGGGTAGTTTTCGGTATAAACATCCATGAATACGCTCCGGTTCCAGTATATGAAAAAAAGCGGCCGTTGTAAATTCCCGCCGAATTTGATATACTTAAAACATTCTTATGCAAGGAGCCTTCTATGAGCAGCGAAGTAACAATAACGAAGGATAATTTTAATACCGAAGTTTTGCAGTCCCCCGTCCCGGTTTTAATTGATTTTTGGGCCGCCTGGTGCGGCCCCTGTAAGATGATAGCCCCCATGCTGGAGGAAATCGCCGATGAATATTCGGGCCGCCTGAAGGTTGGCAAGATCAACGTTGATGAGCAGGGAGACCTGGCGGGACAGCACAGCGTGGTATCCATCCCGACCCTGGTTCTCTATAAGGGCGGTCATATCCAGGCCCAAAAAACCGGCGCCATGCCCAAGCATGAGATGATCAGTTTTTTCAAACCCCTTCTCTAGTAAAGGACTACGCTATTTAGGCTCATACCGTTTGCCGCTGTTTGGTTTTCCCGGGCTGGCTTGGCTGGTAGCGGCGATGTACCAGTCGGCGGCGGTGTTCGTATCCGGGGCAGTCTCGTCCCGGCAGATCGTCCTGGTTGCGGTAGCCCCCTTGGTAAGTACCGCATCCCGGGGGCTCAAATTTCGTTCTTCTTTTTCCGCGGGAAGCCAGGCCTTCTGGGCGGTCAACATATCCGCTCCCCGGCTTAGATCCTCCTTCGCCCAGGTATTGTCGGGTTTTTCGCTGAGCAGCACCCCGTCCAGGACCTTGTTATCCTGATCCAACAGCAGTATTACATCGGTTTTTCTGAGCCGTTTAAGCGCCTCCGGAACCCAGAAATCACGGGCATCCGGAAAGGTTTCCGTCCCTGCCGAAAGCCCAATATCCTCCCCGGTCTCGTTCACACTGGCGGGGTCCAAGGTCCGCAGATGCAGAACCATGTATTCCCCGGAGGCAACCTCCGTTGGGGGGAACTCGAAGATAGGTTCCGCCATACCTGTTCCGGCAATAAAGAGCCGGATCGCTCCCAGATTTCCCGGACTGAGTGTTTTAATCTCTAGGAATTCCGCCTTAGGGTTGGCATATTCTGTGCGCAGCTCCGTAATAATCAGATCGGGGATCTGCTCGTTCCTGGAACGGAAGGGTATCAGTACCCCCAGGGTATTCCCCAGTTCATCCTCTACCAGAAGATCCGCCACGATCCGTTCACCCCCGCGTATGGCCTCCTTCAGGCTCACCAATACCGAAGCCTCCTCACTGGATGTTCCATCACTAATGGATTGGATTTCCAGGGGAGGATCGAAATTGATGGACGATACCGTGATAGGTTTGGAGAACTCAAACAGAATTTTTTTGGAAGAAAGGGCCTTAACCCCCAGGAATACCGGCGTTTCCGCACTGGAACCCAGGACCTTCTGTATGGCCTGCCCGGTGGAACAGGTACAGGCGGAGAATCCCAGAATTAACAGGATGATTCCCCATAAAATCGACGTGTTTATCTTTGACATAATTGCCTCCACCCGGAATATGCGGTGGAGGAATTTTTTGCTTTAGCGGAATAAAAAATACCTAAAGTTTCAGGGCTTCCACCATATAACGGAGATCAAAGCCGCCGTCGCCGGGTTTTTTCATCTCAATCACAAAGATAAGTGAACCCTCCTGGGGGGCAATCATTGCCTTCCGGATACGGTAGGAGGTGATCAGGGGCCGTTTTATCTGAGGGGTTCCCACTACATAAGACCGTTTGGAACCGTCTTTGGCGGTTTTTTCAACGTTAATATAAAAGGATGACTTCAGATTGGTTCCATAACCCTCAAGGGTAGGAATAAGGGAGGCTTTGTAGGATGCGCCGGCCTGGAAATCCCGGAATTCGACAGTTTCGCCGCCATCTCCCGGGCTGCTGGATGTTTCCAGTGAAATATAGAGGGGCTGTCCATGGTGAAGGAAAGTGATGGCGTAGCGATCCGCCAAGGCGCTATTCTGAGTAATGAGCCGGAATAGGGCGCCGGAACCGTCTTGGCCTGTGACAACTACGTCGGTGTAGGTATAGGAAACCCTGCCGCCGGGCACAAAGTTGTTTCTGGGAACATCGATAACCCCTAACTCCGCCCAGGGTCTAAGAGTCCTCGAATCCACCCCATACTGGGCAAACATATATACCTTACCGTCAGGGGAAAATCCAAGGTCGACAAAAGACGCGTTATCCCCCGCCCAAAGGTATAAACCGCCGAAAATAAGGGCGGTTATCACAAAGTAGAACGATTTTCTTTGTAACATGGGAGTCTCCTCTTAACTAATATCGGAAAATCAATTTTACTCTTGAGCCCGGAATTTTTTCCCTTTGAAAAAATCTGAGGCGATTTCAAAATCCGATATTTTGAAATCGCAGCCTTAGATTCACCGTGTTGCGCCACGTAAAAACGAACCATGCTCACTTTACATTATTTTTATTTCCCGCTATACTTCAACCTTCGTACAGCAATTTACTCCGAAAGGAAGGTTTATTATGTCCCGTACTTGCGATATTTGTGGTAAGCACACCATCACCGGCAATAAGGTGAGCCACGCGAAAAATCATACCCGCCGCACCTGGAAGCCGAATTTACTCAAGGTAAAGACCGAAATTCAGGGTACCACGGTAACCCTTAAGATCTGCGCCCGCTGCCTTAAAAGTGACTATATCACCAAAAAAGTCTGAGGTTATTTTTTCATAACGGGTACCGCCGCCGGGAAAGGCTTGCTCCTCTGGAACCTTAGAGGGATACTCAGCCCGATAAAGTACGGGCGTTCATTTTTAGAACGGCAACAATATGCTAATTCTTTATAAAATGAGGCTGTTTTAAAACTTCAGCTTTTGGAACAGCTTCCTTGAATTTGATCCCTTTCTCAGATTCGGGGACGAGTAAGGCGCCGGCCTTCCCGCAGCTGGTCCCGGAGTTCCAGCAGGCGCCGGTCCAGCGCTTCTACCTCTTTTAGTATTTCTGTTTCTGTTTCGTCTTTTTGTAGAATGCCGGTGATGCTGCCGTTCTTTATGATAAACCGGTAATCCGCCAGCAGGGCCAGGGCCGGATCATGGGTGGCCATCACGACTATTTTATCCTTTCCCGTAAGCAGGGCCAGGGCTTCCCGGCGGTTGATCCCCGCGTTTTCTATTTCGTCAATCAATACCACCGGCGCCGAGGACAGGATGGCGCAGTCGGCGATCATCAGCGCCCTGGACTGGCCGCCGCTTAATCCTGTAACGTGGATGTCCCGGGGGAAGGGTTCCCCGGATAAATCGTTGGCGGTAACAAAAACCTGCTCCGCTAAATCCTCAGGGTTTTCACACATCCGGCATTCGGCGTGTTTTTTTAAAAAGTCGTATACCTTCATATCAATCACAAAGTTCATGTTTTGCGAAAGCTGGGCCACGATTTTGTTTTTTATCCCCCCCTCCCAGGTCTGTCGCCGGCCGTCCAAAAGGATGGTTCTCCCTGTAGGGGTATCCCCGGCGGCGCCCCATTCAATATCCGCCAAAAGGCGGCTTTTCCCGCTGCCCGTGGCCCCTACCACCGCGGTGATACTGCCCCGGCTAATGGTGATTTGTTCAAAATTTTCCCGGACGCCGTTTTTGTCAAAACCCGGCAGTATGCTGATTTCCTGAATTTCCCCGGGAGTTTCCCCCAAAAAGGCGGTCATGTCGGCGATATAGTCCCGGAAACGCCGGATAAATTCTTCTTCCTCACATCCGTTATTCTGGAAAAAAGCCCTGTCCTGGGCCCGGAGATTCGCGTCAAAAGAACGGGACAGATCCCATATAAATCCGTTTTCTGCAAGCCAATCTTCCACAAAGGGATACCGTTCAAAAATTTCCGGCATAGTTTTGACGCTTATATCTTCCATAGCTTCTTTGTCCTCTGAATTTTTCAAAACTTATACTCCGCCAATTTGAAAAAACAGCTAAACACCCGTTTTTTCCTTAAATCCTGGGAATAACCAAATTTAAAAACTAACCCATCA
>JAITBG010000160.1 GCA_031283725.1 Treponema sp.
TGCCCATTCCCGGGGCCTTCCGGCGTGTTTTGGAGGATTTTGCGAGATACCCGAGCGTCCGGGCATACTCGCCCGGCAGGGCTCCCTTGGCTTTAGGCTAGATTTTGAGTTTTGAGGCATACGGGTACTAGACAAACCCCTCAATTTCCTGCAAAATTAACATGCCATATTATGGGATTTGTTATTTTCAATCTGATTTAATTGGTTCACTTTTTCATGAAGAGGATTTTTTAGTAGGAATCATATGGAGCTGAGGATACGTAAGATTCAAGAGATATATATCATTGATATCCAGGGGGAATTAGATCTCTATAATTCATATAAACTCAAAGAACTGCTGATGAAGATGCTTGAGAAAAAGATAGAAAGGTTCATTATTAACCTTGATGAAGTTGAATATATCGATTCCAGCGGTATTGGAGCCCTTATTTATATATCATCCACGGTCAAAAAACACAACTTTAAGCTTGCCATAACCAATATCCATGGGCCGGTAAAGAAAGTCATCGAACTTACAAAACTGATGGGGTATTTCCCTATTACGGCTACCCTTGATGAAGCAATGAAAAAGGTTGGGGCTTAAGGTTGGAGAAAAGCGTATTTGAGATCAAAGTTGACGATGTCTCCCCTTTGTTTAATAAGACTGATATGGAGTACGAAGAATTTCCCTCTGATTTTTCCCGGATCCGTCTTTATGCCACCTGGCTGATCCGGTCTACTCCCTCGGGAATATGGGAATTTAACCTTCTGGAACAGCAGATATCTGAAATCATTAAAAATGCGATAAAACACGGCAATAAGAACAATATCAATAAAAAAATAAAGATATGGTATAAGCTTACCGCGGAAATGGTCCATCTGATTGTTGAGGATGAGGGGGATGGCTTTAAAGACCTGGAAAAGTGGAATGAGTTTAACCGTAAAAGACTCCAATATATATATGAGCAGAATTTTAATGATCTGGGGAAATACGTTTCTTTCCGGGGCGCCGATAGTGACGCCTATGACGGGGGGAACGCCCTATTCGCCGCGGTGGAATACTGGAATGGTGGGTTTGTATTTAATGAAAAACGAAACGCCGTGGCCATGAAGAAGTTCTTTAATAATAAAAAAAGCTCCATTGTGGACCGCTTCTGAGGCTGCCAAACTTATACATGACCGGCAAGAAAATAGGCGTCCGCATCGGTAAAGGGTTTGCCGTAGATGAATTCAAAGAGAAAATGTATATCCTCCGGAGCCATATCCAGGAACCGGCAGCCGAAGTAGTAGGTGGTCTTGTCGTTGTACCGGCGGATTATCTGGGCGGTGGCGTTAGCGGTCCTTTTTGGAGTGCTTAATTTAACCGAAAGTTCAGAGTCCGGCTGTAATGCCGTGGTAAAATCAGAATTGGGGTAGGCAAAAAGCAGCCCCGAGGCGCTGATGTCGATGACGTTCCCCGTAAAGGGTTCGTTTTTTAAATAGCCCTTTATTTTTAGGGAAAAAGCCAGAATCCGGGTGAATTGATAAAGAGTATCTATGATTTCATAATTCAAGGGAGGGAGGCCTTCCTTGCTAACCCAGAGGTGGATATAGCCGATCACATATTCCTGGAAGATGATAGGAATCCAAGCGTCCGAAAAAATCCCGGCATCAAATTTTGAGCGGATAAAACGGGCCGCGGCTTCATCAAGATATTGTTTCCCAACCCCGGTGCTTTCCAAGTATCGTTTAAGCATATCCCCGGTTACAAGTCTCTTTTTAGGATGGGGGTCCGTTTCGGGCAGAGCTCCTAGAGTGGACGGCAGAAAAATGGACTTGCCGGTTTCCGCTATTAACCGCTCCTCCGCGGTGGAAGGTTTTACATCCTTAAACATAACCAGCTTATATCCGCTGGCAAAGCTATGGATCCACACTGCCAGCTGCTCGATAAGCCCATTGAGGTCCTGAGGGTTCAGGTTTTTCATAAAACCGGTAATTTCTTCGGGCTCGTAATTGGTTATCTTGGGAAAGGAAAGGGAATACCGGTCCCCTCGGAAGGTGAACTGTATCTGCAGATCCGGCGGGGTTACTACTCGGGAATGGGAACGGCCCAGGTTTTTATACATAAATTCCGGGGTCTTCGCCGTGATATGGTTATCCCTGATTGTATCAATCTCCAGGGAAAAAGTGATGATCCTTTCGAGGTATTCAAACATCAGGTTCATTTTTCTTCGGGGTTTTAGCCCCGGAATGGGACGATCTGAAAGGAGACAGATTTCGTCTTTTGCAGGTTTTTCTACCCATAACACATATTCAGTACGGTTGCGTAAGAAAATTATAGGAAGTTGTTCATCGTAAAGTATTTTGAGAAATAAATCTTTTTCAATTCGTTTAATCGGTGTCGCCATACCTCAACCCTAAAAAAACCGTTCGTAGGGAGAAAAATCAAACCGGTAGGTGCTCATTCCCTTCTCGGATATCGCCCTCGCTTCCTCAACCAGTATATCTTCCAGATGCCATTTTTCATCCACGAGCCGCAGGTATAATTCTCCGGCCAGGCTCATATCCCGGCCGAGAAACCGGAAAAGGAAGGATGTGGCGCCGTCAGCTTCTTCTCTGCCCCCGCCCAGCCGGTACTTTTGCGGGCTCAGGGGTTCAAGGCCGGTAAACAAATCTTCAAGCAGGGACTGTGCCGCTCCAGCCAGAAGCGCCGATTCCCGGTTCCCCGATAATACCCCTTCCAGCACGTTCCGGGCATATAGGTAGGCCTCTTCGTCTGCCAGGCCCCGGCCAAGTTCCCCAATAACAGCGTCCCGGGGGTACCTGGGGGATTCGTCCCCCCGCTGTGGCTGCCGCAGAATTTCAGGGATGGTCCCGCGGTTAAAGACCGCTTCCGGTGCCGGTTCTTCCAAAAGTTCTTCGGCATATTCCTGTGCAAATAATGATACCCCATAAAAGCTTATTAGTACACCTATCATTACTAAATTCAGGATTTTTCCCATTCTAACCATACTCATAGGATACCCTTATCAATGCGAAAGGTCAAAGGGTTGATTTCCGGCCACCCCAGGGATGGACAGGTATCTTCCCGGAAGGATATTATCCCTTCATAATGAAGGATATTTATACCACGCTTCAAAGCGGATACTCGGAACCCATACGGGACGTACTTTGGGGGCATATTTACCTTACTTCGGGACTGGCGGCGTTGATCAAATCGGAGCCCTTCATGCGGCTTTCTCGTATTTTTCAGCTCGGTCCTGCCTATGTGGTCTACCCAGGGGCGACTCATACCAGAGCGGCCCACTCCATCGGGGTGTATCACCTGGCTCGGCGGCTTCTTCTAAATCTGGTGGAGCGTGGGGCCGGTGCCTGGCTTAGCCCGGCAGGGGTGGTCTCCTTTCTTTGTGCCGCCCTGCTCCATGACTTGGGACATTTTCCGTATACTCATTCCCTCAAGGAATTGCCCCTGATCCGCCATGAGGTGCTCACCGCGGAAATCATACTCCGGGAGCCAATAAAGTCTCTGGTAGCCGGGGCCGGGGGCGATCCTGCCCTTACCGCCGCCATTGTTGATACCGGGCTTCCCGGGGGCAATGAAAAGGAACCGGTTTTTTACCAAAAACTTCTGTCCGGGGCGTTGGATCCGGATAAACTGGATTATCTGAACCGGGATGCCCGGTACTGTGGGGTCCCCTACGGCGCCCAGGATGTGGATTTTATTCTGAGTCACCTGCACCCGGACAGCGAAAGGGGGGTGGTTATCGACGGCCGGGGGATTCCCAGCGTGGAGTCCATCCTTTTTTCAAAGTATCTGATGTACCGGGCGGTTTATTGGCATTCTATGGTACGTTCTGCCACTGCAATGGTTAAAAAAGCCCTCATAGGTGGCCTTGAAGACGGTGTCTTAAAGCCGGAGGATCTCTACGGCTTGGATGACGCCGGGCTCTTCGGTCTCCTATCAGACAGTTCCCACCCCCTTTTTCATCTGGCGGAAAAGGTTCATGCCGGCCGGTTTTACACCGTTATTGCGGAATTTCCCTTTGACGAGACCCTGCACCGGAGTTTACTGGATATCGGTAAGCGATCTAGACATGAAGCGGCTCTGGCGGCGGAACTTTCATTACCTGGGAAAACCCTAGGGCCGGAATCGATAATCATCGATATACCGGAGCCGATTTCCTTTGAAACCGGCCTCTTTGTTGCCGATGAAGGCTGTTATTTTTCCGAAAGCTCCAGTGTGTTTAACCCAAAAGTAGTGGATAACCTGGTAAAATCTTTACGAATTATTCGAATTTTTGTGGACCCTGATCATGAAAATAGGGTAAAATTACACCCGAAGTTCGAGGAGATATTGCATATACGTAAAAAATGGTTAAATTTAACATAAGCTTTGGAGGTTCGTGATGGAGATACATAATACTACTGAGGATCTCGTTTTTTCGACAATAAGTGAAATATGCGCTTCTATTGAGAAAAGTGGTAACCCTGATAAACTTTGTCTCTGTGATCAATGCCGTATTAACGCTGCTTGTTTTGTGTTGAACCGTATTCCTCCCCACTATATTATCTCCAACCGGGGCGCCGCTCGGATTGAGCAGGAAACCATCAGCCGGCAGCAGAAAGAAGCGGATGTCGTTTCTCTGGTATTTGAAGCCCTTAAGCGAGTTAATCACAACCAGCGTCCCAATTCCGATCATACCAACGGCTCGGCCAAGGTGGCCAAGAAAGGGCCGGTCTTCAATATTCCCACGATCATCGGCAGAGCCTTTGACGGCACTAAGTTTTCCCCTCTGGCAGGAGTAAATGTGGAGCTTTTGCGGGATAGAAAACTGGTGGAAATGAAGAACCGGAACTGGCAGAACCCCTGTACCTTGACATCGAATACCCAGGGTACCTTTACCTTCTGGCCCGAATCCATCCCCGCCAAGGAAGCGGGAAGCCGTGAAAACTTTGAATATTCCGTAAAAATCGAAGTACCGGGTTTTGAAACCATGGTCCACTTCTTCCAAATCCCGGTTATCAGTGAAATAAACGATGCCGAATCCTTCTCCATGGATCGGACTTTTAAGCTGCCGGATCTGTACCTGTTTCCACCGGGGGAGGACGAAGATTAAGGTTTACCCCTCTCCTTGAATACCGGCAGCCGCTCCAAATATACTAAGTTAGGGTCTTCATACCCCGAAGTTATGATAAAGACATGCGGTTACTGGTATACTGTAGGAGTTCGGAAGAACAACTACCGGTTGTCAAGCAGCTGGGGCAGCAATGCAGGGCAAAAGCATTTACTTTGAACTAAAGGGGGAAGGGAAAAAGGACGAGAGGGAAAGGTTTCAGGAAAAAATGACGAAACTATCCATGGGAGGACGCCATGGAAATCACCGAAGACGATATCGGTCGTATGAAAGAGTATGTGGGGGCCATCCCCGACCCCCGGCGGGAATGGGGAAATCTCCGGCACAAACTGGTGGATATGCTGGTCATTGCGTTGTGTACGGTTATCATCGGGGAAGGCGAATTTGAGGCGATGGAAGAATGGGCGCTGGAAATGGAATGGTGG
>JAITBG010000165.1 GCA_031283725.1 Treponema sp.
TCCCGGAAAATGCCGTCGAACCGAAGGTTCGCTGGACCGACAAAAAAATAGCCGCGGCCTACGACGCCCATCAGCGAACCATAGGCAACCTCCGCAAGCGTTTCGTTGAGGAGGGGCTCGCCGCCGCACTGGAGCGTAAGAAACGGGAAACTCCTCCGGCCATCGCCGCTTAAAATCTCTCATGTAGGCAACCAAGGCGTCAAAGGCCTCTTTGCACTACGCCGTGGTTACCGGCGTTCTGGTGGTCTCATTTTTGGCGATACCCAGGGCCGCCTCGGCGGTTCCGTTGTAGGTGATGAGCTCCGTCAGGGCCGCCTGGGGAATAGTCCAGTCGGTTTTCCTTACGGAACAGACCGTAATCCAGTCCGCGGCCATGGCCAGTGTGGCGTCCCTCATACCGGGGAGCCAATCGGTTGTTTGTGACATTATATGCCTCCTTCTATTTGAGCTATTATTTTATGAGGAACGAGTTCCCCAAACCAACGCATGTTCGCCAACGCCGTTTTTGCCGCGGACGGGCCATTCTTGCCAACGGACGGCTCATTCTTGCCAACGGATAACTCATTCTTGCCAACGGATGACTCGTTCTTGCCAACGGATAACTCATTCTTGCCAACGGATGACTCATTCTTGCCAACGGATGGCTCGTTCTTGCCAACGGATGGCTCGTTCTTGCCTCCGAATGGGCGGTTTTAGGCGGAAATGCGGAAAAGGGATAAAAAGCGGGATTCCGGCCGCTAGATACCTAACACGCCGCCCAGGGGGCGGGTAAAAAAATTAACAATGGACGGGGAATAATGAACAAGTGAAGAAGATGCGGGGCGGCGGATACACGGCGCGGTGTATGGACCTTTCATACGGAAATCCTATACGGGCTTGGAAATAAGGTCAATCAGGCGAGGCGCGTTATGACAGGCGCGCGAAGGAAGGGGGAATGAAGAATGGCCGCTTCTCCCCTTGGTGCTGTTTGATTCGTGTTGAGGGTTTAATACCCCGTTTTTCAGGGCGGGGAGGTTCATTGATCGCGCAAGCGGTCTCCTCTGCATCTTTGCGGCTAATCCTTCTTAGCGGATGCTTTCGCCCTGTCTCACTGTTCGGTAAGGAGTTTAGCGATAGCCCTTCCGGCTTTGCCCCGGTGGCTGACGCGGTTTTTCTCTTCTTCCGAAAGTTCCGCCACGGTGCATCCTAATTGGGGGAGGTAGAGGATAGGGTCGTAGCCGAAGCCGCCCTGACCGCGCGCTTCCCGAATAAGTTCCCCCTCCAGGGTTTCCTGGACCAGGTAGAAGCGGTCTTCACTGAAGAGGAGAACCATGGCGCAGACGAACCGGGCTTGACGGCAGGGGTTATCCCCCAGCTCTTGGAGGAGCAGGGCGTTCCGCTCCGGGGCGTTGAGTTTTTCGCCGCCCCCGAAACCGTATCTGGCGGAGTAGATGCCGGGGCGGCCGTCCAGGGCGTCCACGCAGAGGCCGGAGTCGTCGGCGATAACCGGGGCTGAAACCAGGCGGCGGAGTTCCCGGGCTTTTATCAGGGCGTTTTCCGCGAAGGCGGCGCCCGTTTCGTCAGGTTCGAAGGGGAAGTTTTCATCGGCGGGGATTTTAACGGTATGGCCGGGAAATAAGGCCGCAAGTTCCGCCCTTTTGTGGGGATTACCGGTGGCAAACCAAATCGTCATAGGGGTATACTAGCATGAACTGTGTGGATGGGAAAAGATGAATAAACAGAGCGTATTGAGGGACTACTTTGGGTATACCGCGTTTCGGCCCGGTCAGGAGGAGTGTATCGACGCGATCCTCTCCGGCCGGGATGTGATGGCGGTGATGCCTACCGGCGCGGGGAAGTCTCTCTGCTACCAGATTCCGGCGATACTCCTGGAAGGGCTTACGGTGGTAATCTCCCCCCTGATATCCCTTATGAAAGATCAGGTAAACGCACTGCGGGAGGTAGGGGTTAAGGCGGCGTATCTGAACAGCTCTTTAGGAGGCGCCGAATACGGAGCAATTCTGCGGGGCTTGGAAGCGGGGGAGTACCGTATCCTCTACATCGCCCCGGAACGGCTCCAGCGGGAGGATCTTTTTGGACAAATTGGGGTTACCCCCATACCCTTGGTAGTGGTAGACGAGGCCCACTGCGTTTCCCAGTGGGGCCACGATTTCCGGCCCAGTTATTGCCGGATCGCCGGGTTTATCCGGAGCCTCCCGTCGCGCCCCCGGGTGACGGCCTGTACCGCTACCGCCACGACGAAGGTCAAGGAGGATATTCTGAGGCTCCTGGAGTTACAGGACCCCCTTTCGCTGACCACGGGTTTTGATCGGCAGAATCTTTACTTTGGGGTTGAAAAGCCCAAGCGGAAACTGGAAGCGCTTCTGGATTATCTTGAAAACCATAGACGCCAAAGCGGTATTGTATACTGCTCTACCCGGAAAAACGTGGAGGAGATCTGGGAACTCCTGGGACGCAATGGGTATGCCGTAACCCGGTATCACGCGGGGCTGGACGATAGGGAACGCCATGAAAATCAGGATGATTTTCTGTATGACCGGAAAACTATCATGGTGGCCACCAACGCGTTCGGCATGGGGATCGATAAGTCTAATGTGTCCTTTGTGATCCATTACAACATGCCCAAGAACATTGAAAGCTATTATCAGGAAGCGGGCAGGGCAGGCCGGGACGGGGAGCGCGCGGAGTGTATCCTTTTTTACAGCGGCCAGGATGTGCGGATCAATACCTACCTGATTACCAATGGCCAGGACGAGGATACCGAACGGGACGAAAAACAAACGGAGTATAATCTGGAACTTCTTAAGCAGATGACCTTCTACGCTACCAGCTCCGATTGCCTTCGCTCCCGGCTTCTCGCCTATTTTGGGGAAAAAAGCGCTGCCTATTGCGGTAACTGTTCCAACTGCAAAACCATGTTCGAGTCCGTGGACATCACCCTGGAAGCCATGAAAATCATTTCGTGTGTCTACCGGTTAAAAGAACGGGGCCGGAATTACGGCAAAATCATGATCATTGATATTCTGCGGGGTAGTAAAACGAACAAGATCGTTTCCCAGGGCCTGGACACCCTGAGCACCTACGGGATCATGGCGGATACCGCCGCCTGCCGCATCCGGACCATCCTGGATTACCTGATCAGCCGGGGCTATCTAAGGGTGGAAGCCGGGGAATATCCCGTGGTGGACCTTTGCGGTAAAGCCCGGGAAATCATTATGGAGAAGAGGCGATTAACCATGATGTTGCCCGGCGCAGCTTCCGCTTCGAAGGATACCCCAGTTCAGGCGGAATTACTGGATGAAGCGCCGGAGGAAAGGTTTAGAGATACGGCACGTACTTTTGCGGTTACCAGGAGTTACGGGAAGTCAAAAACCGCCGGAACCTCCGCCGTTACGGATGTACCTATAGATGAAACCCTCTTAACAAAGCTCAGGGACCTGCGCCGGGAGCTTGCCCAAGCCGGCCGAGTCCCCGCATATATTGTGTTTTCCGACGCCGCCCTGCGGGATATGTGCCGTAAACAACCCACCACTAAAGCTGCGTTTCTCAGCGTATCCGGGGTGGGGGAAGTGAAGATGGAGAAATATGGGGAAGCCTTTACCCGGCTCATAGGGGAGCATGTAGGGGGCGGCGCATGAGAGCTGCTAAGCCCTAATACACTCGCGGCCGGATATGCCTAAAAAAATTAACCACGAATCTTTTATGATATTTTGTAAAAGATTCGTGGTTATATAGCATGGTTATAGTCTTTAGCCTTTACAGGATACTAGCTTTTCTCCAGCTTCAGTGTGATGGTCGGCTGATCGCAGATCTCCCCAGGGCCGTAGTATTGCACCGAGCCGGGATAGACAAAACAGGTCTTAAGCGCCCAGGTTTCCCGCATTGCGGCAAAAGCCTTGAAGGGTTTGCCGTCCAGATCCACCAGCGCTTTCCGGATTACCGGTTTGTCGGCGCCGTGCCGGTGCTCCATGTTCATCATCATGGTCAGAGGGACCCCGCCGGCTATCCATTGATCCGCCGGGGCTGTCAGATTTTTTACGCTGGCAAGGTAGCCCGTAAGGCCGGAGGCTATGAGCACAAAGGCGCTGAAACCAAGGCTGTAGCAATAATCGGCATCGAAGTTGGTGGGGAAGGCGCAGCGGCCTTCGTAGCCGAAGAAATGGCCCAGGGAACTGAATTTGCCCTTGTACGTTCCCGCTTGTTTGAGATCCCCGAGCCTGCTCTCCACCATCCCCATGAGCAGTTTTTCTGTTTCTATTTGGGAAACCCGAACATTCCCGTGGGGATCACGGTCCATGAGGAGCTCCTTGGCAAATTCCTCCGGAAGACTTTTGAAGAGATACGCTGAGGGGTCCGAAAGCCAGGTTATCAGCCAATCACGCCGGGCAGCAAAGGATTCCAGATCGGAAAAATCCTTTTCATGGGCGGCCATAATGTCGTTCAGCTCCTGAATGAGCTTTTTCACCTCCGGGATGAACTCCACCAGCCCCTCAGGGATGAGTACCACCCCAAAATTTTCCTTGTTTTCCGCCCGTTTAACCACGGAGCCGCATATCTGATCCACCACTTGGCCCAGGGACAACTCTTTAGCCTCCACTTCTTCGGAAATGAAGCAGACGTTGGGCTGAGTCTGGAGGGCGCATTCCAGGGCAATATGGCTGGCGGAACGGCCCATGAGCCTGATGAAGTGCCAATATTTTTTGGCGCTGTTGGAATCCCGTGCAATGTTCCCGATAAGTTCGCTGTAAGTCTTTACCGCCGTGTCGAACCCAAAGGAGGCTTCGATGTGTTCATTTTTCAGATCCCCGTCTATCGTTTTAGGGCAGCCGATAACCTGGATATTCGAGTCCTTTGCAAGAAAATATTCCGCAAGAAGAGCAGCGTTGGTGTTGGAATCGTCCCCGCCTATGATCACCACCGCGTCAAGGTTCAGTTTTTTGGCGGTTTCCAGGGAAGCGGCAAACTGTTCCGGGCTTTCGATCTTCGTCCTGCCGGAACCGATCATATCGAAGCCCCCGGTATTCCGGTAGGCATCTATCATGGGTCCGCTTATTTCCACCTGTTTATTATCAATGAGGCCGCTGGGTCCCCCTAGAAAGCCGAAAAGTTTTGAACCGGGGTTCCCCTTCTTGAGGCCGTCGTAGAGGCCGGTGATTACATTATGTCCCCCGGGGGCCTGCCCTCCCGAGAGAATCACCCCCACGGAAAGCCTGCGGCTTAAGGCGTCGTTCTTGCCCTGTACAAAGGTAGCCAGCGGTTTACCATAGGTTTCCTTAAAACGGGCTTTCAGCGCTTCCTGATCCGAAATGGATTCGGTAGGGCTTCCCAACTGGACTGCTATATCGGTTACCAGCCGGGATAAACTGCCGGGAAGTTTTGGTTTATAAGTATAACGGACTTTTTGCAACGCCGATAATTCCATTGCGTACTCCTCTGAAATTTACGTATGATAACATTATAGAAGTATTATACTAAAAAGCCGGGTTTTACATCAAGCCATGTTCGAACACCGTCTTTCAACAAAACCCAAACTACTAGTATCCTGTATACTGGACTTTACCCCGATAGGTAGACGCCTTTAAGCGATTTGCCTTGGCACCGGCCTAACAGTCTGCTATTGCTTCCTAAGGGCGTTGTGTCTTTTTAACAGCTGGGCAATTCCAATCATAATATCCTGGCTTTTTTCGTCCAGGTCTTTGAAGATTTTCAGCATAGCGCGCATCCTGGGGCCGGAGGGGACGGCGATTTCTTCACGCCGGGATTTTTGGCCGGAAACAAGGTATTCCACCGAAACCCCCAGGGCCCTGGCTATCTTGACCGCCGTGGTGGCCGGGGGCACCGAGGCCTGCTTGCCCACATAACAGTCAAGGGCCCCCTTCGCCACCCCCGATTTTACGGCCAGTTCCTTAACGGTCAAATCCTGATACTCAAGCTCGTTCCTCAGGTTTTTCCTGAAATTACTCTCCATGACAAGTAAAAAATATCGTAATTACCTGATTTTATGCTTGACATAATGGTAATTATTATATATTTTATGGTTGTTGATATGGTAATTACTGTATTTTATGGGATCCTGTCTACGGTAATTACCACCCCAGGCAGGTTCGGGGGTTCACCAGGGGGCGGCGGAGCCTGTCCGCCACTGCCCCCGTCTAAACTTGCACAACGCCGAGTCCGTGTGTTACACGAAGGCGGCGGGTGCGTATTGCTATAAGGAGTGTAAAAATGGAAAGGAAAAGTTTTTTAAGGGCGGCGCTGTTCGCGACCCTCTTTACGGCCCTGGCCGCGGGCGCGTCGGCGCAGGTTACGATTAGCGGCGGCTTCGCGTTATCAAGCATGGAGGCGAAAGGCAATGTCTGGTCGATTGATGGCGACATTGGGTTCGGGGGCAATATCTACGTTGACTACCTGCTCCCCATCGGCGTTCCCCTGTCCCTGGGGGTTGAGGCCGGTTTTGATACGGCTTCAATAGAAGAAGGCGCTGACAAAGTTACAGGCAGCGCAATTCCGTTGCTGGCCCGTGTTGCCTATCATTTTGATTTTATGGCGAACCTCGATCTCTATGTGGTCGGCAAGATTGGCTATGTCCTGGGCTTCGCTGAAGCGCGTAGTGGAAGCGAGGGTGGCTATAACGGCATAGGATTTGGTTTTGACGTGGGCGCCGCGTACTATTTCACCCCCCGTTTTGGGGCTTTTGCCGAGGCCGGTTTTGACCGGTACAATCTCGAAAAAGATTTTGGTGGCGAAAAAATTGAGGTGCCCTTCTCCAGATTCGTTACGGTCGGCGTAAGTACCAAGTTCTGATTCCACAGGACCCGCTCAGGAACCGCGCGGGTCCCGGGTACAAAACAGACGCTGTTTTCCG
>JAITBG010000180.1 GCA_031283725.1 Treponema sp.
GTCTCCAAATCATTTGGAGAAGTCTCCAAACCATCACGGGAACGCGCCCAATCATCAAAAGAAGGCTTGCCTGAAGCCCTCCGGGGCTTTTAACGGTTATTTTCGGAGGATACGTATGGGAGCCGATTATCTCAACAAGCGGGACGCTGATTTCTATACCCGGTTCAGCGTGTACCGGTACGTGTCCCGGAAATGCGCGGGTGCGTCCCCGCGTGGGCGCACATCCTGGAGAATGGCTTAAACTCCGGGGAGAAACTTCATAATGCGGCTGCCCTGACACAAGGTCCGCCGCCTCTTGCGCTTTTTATATCCCTTGGCTAATATTACGGTAGTAAGCGCAATTAGAAAGCGCTTACTACCGCGATGTACAAAATTAAAACGTTGTAATATCGCCAAGCAGGAGTAATTAATGGGCTTTAGTACGGTAAAAAACCGTTGTTTTGTTTTATTTTTTTGTATAACCGGTCTTTTTAGGGTCTCCGCCCAGGAAATTATTACTGCGGAGCGATATCTCGAGATGGTTTCCGAGTGTTACGGCAGCATTCGGGATTACGAGGCGCGGATCGTCGTCCACTCCGGAAGTACCGAGATGTTCGGCAACCTGAGCCACCTGGCCCCGTCCTTTTTGCGGATCGACTTTACCAAACCCATGGAACAGGTTCTCGCCTTTAACGGGGAAATGTTGACGGTGTATTTGCCTGAATACCGGGCTACCCTGAATCAATCCATCACCCCCAGCCGCAGAAACACGGGGGCTAATCTGGCAACCGCCCAGGGGCTGATTTTGCTCAGGCGCAACTATATCCCGTCCTTTGTTACCGGCCCTGAGCCCGTGCCCCTGGAAGCCGGGTCCGATGAAATGGTAGTAAATCTGCGTCTTTCCCGGAGGTCTATTTCCGAAGGTTTCAGGGAGATCATCCTGAGTATCGATCCGGCTACCCGGTTGATACGGCGTATTTTTGGGAGGACTATTGCGGAAGTCCAAGTTCGGTTTGATTTTTCCGATATAAAAATCAATCAGGGAATCCCGGAGCAGCGGTTTATCTACGATTCCCCTGCTTCGGCTAATAATTATAATAATTTTTTATTTAGTGATACCGATTAGTTCCTGTGAACGGGTCGGAGGAGGAATTCTGTGGAGTCCCTGGGAGATAAGTTACGATCTGTCCGTGAAAGTAAGGGTTATACTTTTGATTATATAGGCCGGGAAACCAATATTGCCATCCGTTATTTGGAGGCCCTGGAAACCGAGAATTTTTCGGTGTTCCCTGGGGAGCCTTATCTGCTTGGGTTTTTGAGAAATTACGGTGAATATCTGGGACTGGATGTGAATGAATTACTTTCTTTGTACCGGGCGCTAAAGATTCGGGAACAGCCGGTTCCAGTGGAAGCTTTGCTCAAATCTCCCTCAAAAGCACCCAAGGTACTGCTCACCATCTTTCTGATCCTTGTGGGTATAGGCGTTGTGGGGGGCGGTGTATATTTCTTTATGAATATCTCCTGGAAAACGAATGCCGCCGTAACAGAGGAACATCCTGCGGTGGTGTATACCATGGAGGGCAATTCCCTTGAACGGCGATTTTATAAGGGCGATTCCATCCTAATATCCATGAGGGGAAATCAGTACAAAATTGACCTTGTTAATTTGGGAGAAGCGGTAACCATCTCGGCTCCCATGGGAAGTGTGATCCTGGATTTAGGCCAGGAGATAAACATAGACATCAACAGCGACGGATTGGACGATATCCGGATAAGCGCACAGGATTTTGCGCGGGATGATCCTTCCGTAGGGGTTTTGCTCCGGTTTGATATCAATTCTGATATAGGGCCGGTCAACGAGAGCATAGATAACGAAACGATTCTGCCGGCAGCCGATGTCGGCGGCGCCCAGAATGACGCTGTAAACAATCTTTCTAACGCCCGGATCATTTACAGAAGCGACACACCTTATCCCTTTATCATCCAGGCGTCCTTCCAGGGCTATTGTATGTTCCGCTGGGAAATATACCGGGAACTGAGATGGCAGGATCGAAAGGAACAGTATTTTGTCAGGACCAACGAGCTGGAAATCCAGGCTCAGAACGGTGTCCGTATCTGGGTGTCCAACGCCATGGCGGTAAAACTCCAGGTCATAGTCGGGGTAGAGACCATTCCCCTGGAAATCGGCGGGGCCGGTGAAGTGGTGGTGGCGGACATTCGCTGGGTCCAGGGTGATGACAAAAAATATTATCTGGCCCGGTTCGGGATCGATTAGCAGTGGGTTCCATAAAACAAGCCGGGGGAAGCTATTATCTTGACCCCTTTGGCTGCGTAAAAAACCAGGTGGACGCGGAAACTATGATGGCCATCCTGGATCGGTCAGACTGGTCCCGGACGGAAGATTCCTCCAACGCCGACCTTATCATCATCAATTCCTGCGGTTTTATCGAAAGCGCCAAACAGGAATCGATCAACGCCGTCCTGTCCTACCGAAAACAGTATCCCGAAAAGAAAATACTCCTCGCCGGCTGCCTGGCCAAACGTTATCCCGGGGAATTGTCGGAATCCCTCCCCGAAGCGGACGCCCTGTTTGGCAACACCAACATCGCCGCTATCACTAAAACTGCGAACAGTATTACCGGCAGGGGGGATGATTCCTCCTCTTCCCCGGAATTCTTTCCCCATTCCCTGTTGGGGGATCGTCCCCTTCTCTCCCTGCCCGGGCAGGCCTATGTTAAAATCTCCGAGGGCTGTAACAACCGCTGTTCCTTCTGCGCCATTCCGGGCATCCGGGGCCCCCTGCAATCCCGGCCCATCCCCCGGGTGCTGGATGAATGCCGCCGCCTTCTGGAACGGGGCATAGGGGAACTCTGCCTTATTGGCCAGGACCTGGGCTCCTACGGCGCGGATTTGGGCGGCGCCGGGCTTCCGGAACTGTTGGAAGCCCTGTCCTCTCTGGAGGGTCATTTCTGGGTGCGTTTTCTCTACATACACCCGGACAATTTCCCCCGGCCCATCCTGGAGGTCTGCCGCCGGGACAAGCGCTTCCTTCCCTATTTCGATTTACCCTTCCAACACGGTTCCGCCAAAATCCTCCGGGCCATGAATCGCCGCTTAGACCCAGGGGCCTACCTTTCCCTCTTGGGGGAAATCCGCGAAATTCTCCCGGATGTGGTGATCCGCTCTACCTTTCTCACGGGCTTCCCCGGAGAAACAGAAGAGGACTTTCAGGAACTGCTGGATTTCCAGGCCCGGGCAGATCTGGACTGGGTTGGGGTCTTTGCGTATTCCCGTGAGGAGGACACCCCCGCCTACAATATGAAAGGCCGGGTCTCCAAGAAAACTGCAGCCCAACGGAAAACTATGATTGAAGAACAACAGACAGGCATCACCGAAAGGCGGATGGATCGTTTTATAGGCCGGGCATTGGAGTGTCTCATAGAGGAAACGGTGGACGAAGAGGACGTTTACCTGGGCCGTCTCTACTGCCAAGCCCCGGAGGTGGACGGTTCCACAGTAATACGTTCCGACCGTCCCTTGACGCCGGGAACCTTCATACAGGGCCGGGTTTTCGCCCGTTCCGGCTTCGATTTGGAACTAAGCCCCTCATGATACCTTCTTATCTGGCAACCCTCAACCCGGAACAACGCCAGGCGGTGCTTCATACCGGAAAGCACAAAGAGGATGCCCAAGTACATCCCCTGCTCATCCTCGCCGGAGCCGGTTCGGGAAAGACCCGGGTAATCACCACCAAAATAGCCTGGCTGATCCGGGAACAGGGGGTGGACCCGCGATCCATCCTGGCGGTTACCTTTACTAACAAGGCGGCCCGGGAAATGGCCGATAGAGCGCGGCTCATTGACGATCGTGCCGGTCTTGCCATGCTGCGGACCTTCCACTCCTTCGGGGCCTGGTTTCTCCGCCGCAACGGAAATCTGGGAGGGCTTAACTCAAATTTCGTTATCTATGATGATGATGACTCTGTAGCTTTGCTTTCCACCCTCCTGGAGGATCTTCCCAAGGCGGAGGTAAAGCAAATCGCCCATTCCATCGCCCGGGCCAAGGACTACTTCCTCATGCCGAAGGACCCGGAACTGGACCTGATAGATCACCGAAAGGAATTTCGCCGCATCTATACCCAATACGAGGAAAGGCTGGCCAAAATCGGCAATGTGGATTTTGGGGATCTGATCAAAAAACCCGTAGAAATACTGCGCGCCAACCCCGAAGTAGCCCGGCGTTTCCGCGATCGTTTCAGGATTATCATGGTGGATGAATACCAGGACTCAAACGTTGCCCAGTTTGAATTGCTAAAGGAACTCTGCGGCCCCGCGACGTATATCTGCGTTGTGGGGGACGATGATCAGTCTATCTACCGTTTCCGGGGGGCGGAGGTGCGGAACATCCTTGAATTCCCGGACCGCTTTACGGGCGCCGATATCATCCGACTGGAACGGAACTACCGGTCCTTTTCCCCCATCCTGGACCTGGCATCTTCGGTGGTGGACCACAACGAGGGCCGCCTGGGGAAAACCCTGGTCTCCCACCGTGGGGGCGGCAAAACCCCAACCCTGGCTTTTCTTCCGGATCAGGATTCGGAAGCGGAATTTTGCGCGGAGCTGATCGAAAATTCGATAAAGCAAAAAAGCCTCTATTCCGATTGGGCAATACTCTATCGTACAAACGCCCAGTCACTGGGCTTTGAAACCAAATTCCTCCGCCGCCGTATTCCCTACCGGGTAGTGGGTTCCCTCAAGTTCTACGAACGGGAGGAAATAAAAGACACTCTGGCACTCCTCTCCTTCCTGGTAAACCCCCGGGACGAGATCGCCTTCCGCCGGGTGGTAAACAAACCTGCCCGGGGCGCCGGAAACGCCACGGTGGACCGTATTGTAGCGGAAGCCCTTATGGGCGGCATTGCCAACGGGGAATCCGATGACGCAGGGGACATTGCCAAAGCGGCCCGGCGTATCATGCCGGACCTGCCCGCCAAGGCCCGCGCCGGGGTAACGGCTTTTTTCAAAGCCCTGGAGGGAGGCCGGTCCCTTTTAGCCCCGGACAATCCGGTCATACCGGATTTCCCGGAATCGCTGTCAATGGAAAACAACGGGGATGCCAAAATTCTGGCTTTCCCATCGGCCCTGAACAGTAATACTGAGAGTAAGTCCCGCCGTAGAAGCAGCAAACGGGAAGGTCTGAGCGCCGGAGAAGGGCTCTCGCTCTGTGTGGTGCGGCTCATCGAAGATTCGGGGATTTGGGAATACCATCTGACCCATGACGACATTACCGCTCTCCAGCGTATCGGTAATCTCCAGGAACTGGTCAATGCGGCAAGCATTTACCCGGCCACCCGGGCAGGGCTTCTGGAATTCCTGGAGCATATCGAACTGGATCGTTCCATAGAACAGGAAAGCGGCGATGAAGGGGGAAAAGGAGTAGTAACGCTAATCACGGTGCACAACACCAAGGGCTTGGAATTCCGCCGGGTGATCATGACCGGCATTGAACAGGGGGTCTTCCCCCGGGACGATAAAAATGGGGATGATCTGGAGGAAGAGCGCCGTCTCTTCTATGTTGGCGCCACCAGGGCCATGGATGAACTCTACCTGACTTCCTGCGCCATGCGTCGTATGTTTGGCCGTACCATGCCTATGAAGCCGTCTCTTTTTATCGGTGAGGCGGATAGGCATACGCTACGGATCATAGGAAGAGCCCCCTTCGGCTTTGACGGGAGCGGATTCGACAGCCCGGAAAAGGGGCTCCGGAGGCATTCCCCCGCCGCTTCTTCGGACGGCCGCTGGAAAGTGGGGGACCGGGTATTCCATGACGATCAGGGGTACGGCGCGGTAATAGAAATCCGGGAAAGCAACGAAGGGCCGGTGATCCGGGTCAAATTTGAAACCGGGAAGGATACCCGGTTCCTCAGCCTCCACCGAAGCTCAAAGTATATGAAGATAGGTAATGATGATTAACGAAACCCGGTTACGCCTTGTTCCGCCCATACTCCGGGCCCGGGACTTCCGCCTTTACACCCGGGACGGCCGCCGCCTGATTGACCTCTGGCAGCATGGCGGCGCTGCTATCCTGGGCAGCACATCCGGAGGACTTCTCCGGGTCCTGAAAAACAGCGCCCAGCGGGGTCTTTTTACCCCCCTCCCTCACCCCCAGGAAGGGCGTCTCTTCAAAGCGCTCTCTGCCCTACTTCCGGGCATGGACTTCCGTCTCTACCGCAGCGATACTGCGCTTCGCCGCGCTTTTGGCACAGACAGCTTTCCCGATCCGGCATTGTTCCCGGATATGCCGCCGCCACCCACACCAATACTGTGGCGTCCTTTCCTGGACAGCGTTATTTCCCCGGATCGTCCCCTGATCCCGGTACTCCCCCTGCACTGGCCTGTCCCGTTGCGGGTTCTGGCCCTGCCGCCGGCCCTGGCGAAAACCGCAGCCGGGATACCCGCTTCACAGCTCATTTCACCGGTCACCCTGGCCGCCGCAACCCGCGGTATCTACAACCTTATCGCCGCAACTCCGGCCCGGGGGCAGAAGGTCTATCCCCGTATCGAGGAAGCTCTGGCTGAAAAAAAATGGCTGCGGCGGGGTATATACCTTTATTGCGGTCTGGACCTGGACGATGAAGCCTACACAGGCATCTTTACGCGTTTCCTGGAACAGGACTTCCTGCTCCCCCCCACCCAGGACGATCCGCTTATCCTGCCGGGCATACTATCACCGGGGGAGGAAGCAAAGCTGGCGGGGTTGCTGCGTGAAAGTTTAGGGTAATCATACAAAGAAAATAGGTATTGCCTGTTTGGCGCACTTCTGTCAATAATCCGCATTGCCCCATAATCGTATCTTGAAATTAAACCCCCAACTGATGATACTGTAACAATGGATATTGGGGAGATACTCTACATATCGAGCCGCCTATTTTTAGGATCCTTGGCGTCCTTTTTAGCCATTATGCTCTGGTCAAAAACCAGGGATGTGGCCTGGATGCTTATGGTTATCGGTACAATAGCCGCTTATGCCGATATTGTTTACAGTATTCTCGGTCTATTCGGCATAGCTACAGGTACGGCGCTCCTGGTGGGGTCCGTTCCCATACCTGCCCTCATACTATCCAATTTGCCAACCGGTTTCTTCATAGCCGCGTTTTTGGTTATGGTTATCCGTAAATTTCACCGTTAGTTTTTGGAGGAATTTGATGAAAGCGCTGATTTTTGGAATTGTTATTATCGCCGCGGCGGTTTGTGTAGTTTTGCCTGCGGGCCTCGGTTGGTGGGGGGATGTATTGACCTTTCTCCGGGGCGCCCTGCCGGTTCTGGCGGCCTTTATCGGCCTCATCGCAATATTCATCGGTATCACGGACATTAAAGACCGGGCGGAGGCAAAAAAAGAAGAAAAAGAAGACGGGGCTTGACTTTTTTTCTTGTTTTATGCGATCATTTTATCTCACTCGTATAGTAACAAGAAGGTTAGGTATGAAGACGATATTTGTAAAACCCGCTGATGTAGAGCGAAAATGGTTTATTATCAACGCCGAGGGTAAAATTCTCGGCAGAGTTGCGGCTAGGGTAGCTTCCATCGTCAGGGGAAAAGAAAAGGCTGTGTATGTCCCGCACCAGGAAGTGGGAGATTTTGTGGTGGTGATTAATGCGGAAAAGCTTGTGATAACCGGTAGAAAAGCCCAGAATAAGCAATACCATCATCATTCAGGCTATGTGGGGGGTCTTAAGACCGTTACCTACGAAAAGCTGTCCGCCCGGCACCCCGCCTCTCCCCTGGAGCTGGCAATTAAGGGTATGCTTCCCAAGGGCCCCTTGGGCCGGAAGTTGTGGAAAAACGTAAAGGTCTATGCGGGGACCGAGCACCCCCACAGGGCACAGAATCCCCAGGTCATCGAACTGTAATTAGGAGATATTCAGGTGATTAAGAATCTTGGTATCGGAACTGGACGGCGGAAAACCTCGGTTGCCCGGGTATATGTCCGGGACGGGGAAGGTAAAATAGTGGTCAATGGCAAAGAATTGAGTCAATATTTTGCCCTCAGTGAGTACGCCATGGTGGTACGTCAGCCTCTTGTGGTGACCGCCAACGAAAATAAGTTTGACATTCTGATCAATGTCTACGGCGGAGGGCCTAACGGCCAGGCCGGTGCGTGCCGTCACGGGCTTTCCCGGGCGCTCTGCCAGATTGACCAGACCAACTATACCGCTCTACGGAGCAACGGCTTCCTCTCCCGGGACCCCCGGATGGTGGAACGCAAGAAGTACGGTCAAGCCGGCGCCCGCCGCCGCTTCCAGTTCTCCAAGCGTTAAGCGCAGCTTAACGTACACCCTGGTTTGGAGCCGGACCGCCTTCAATGGTGGTGACATCCATAAAATCAACCGAAACAAAGGCCGGCCCGGTAATTTTCCGTATCGGTCTTTCGGACGGCTCCTTGTTTTCCTTCAATCCCGTTTATCTTCCTCACACATTCCAGGGCGAGGATTATTTTTTTCCCGGCAAGGAAATCAGCCTCGAGGGAGAAACCGGTCTCCGCTTTGCCGCGGACTGTTTCCGGACGGAACGCGCTGCTCTGCGCCTGGTAGCCCGAGCCGAGCAGGCCCGCGCGGGTATCATCCGGAAACTGGAACAGCGGGGCCACGAAAGCTCCCACATACAGGCAGTGGTCTCCTACCTTACGGAGCTAAAAATTGTGGATGACCGCCGTTTTGCCGGGCACTGGATACAGTCCCGGCTGTACCGCGGCGCAGACAGCCCTCTCCGGCTCATCGCCGGCCTTTGCCGGCAGGGTATAGACCGGAACACGGCCCAGTCCGCTTGCAAATCAATACTGGACTTTGAGCGGGAAACGGAGCTCCTCCAAAAGTTCATAGCCAAACGGTACCCCGCTGCCGGTAACTCAGC
>JAITBG010000183.1 GCA_031283725.1 Treponema sp.
CGGAAACTGGCCCAATCACGGGATTGGGATACGATCTTTGACGGCCTCCTTTCGGTCTACCGGGGACTCATTACGGACAAACAAGGTCCCGCCAAATACAGCTACTATGACGTTTCGTAACCCGCCGGACCTCAGGGCTATCTTTTCCGGCGGATCGCCGGGACAGGTAGTTATCCAGATAACCAATTATTGCAACGCCGCCTGCCCCCAGTGCGGGATGAGAAAAACCGCCAGCATAAAACGTCATCAGCTTGATGATCTGCGGCTCAGGAAAATCCTGGATCAATGCTCCCGGAACGGTATAGCGGCGGTGTCTTTAACCGGTGGTGAACCTTTTATCAGGCTCCTCGAATTGTTGGACCTCCTGAATTATGCCGCCCACTGGGGGATCCGCTATCTGCGGAGCGGCACCAATGGGTATATGTTTGCCCCTGAAGGAAAGGCCGCCGGGATCGAGGAAATAGGGAGCTTTGCCAAAGCCCTATCCGCCACCGGAATACGGAATTTCTGGATCAGCCTGGATTCCGCGGATACCCGGACCCATGAAACCATGCGGGGACTGCCGGGTGTCGTTGAGGGAATCCGCAGGGCCCTGCCCCTTTTTCACGCCCAGGGGTTGTATCTTGCGGCGAATCTGGGGATAAACCGGAATGTGGCGGGAGCGTCCATCCCGCCCTTGGGGGATCCGGCGGATGAGCCCCGTTTTTTTGAAGCCTTTATGGCGGGGTTTACGGCGTTTTTCGCAAAGGCGGTCGATCTGGGATTTACCACGGCCAATGTTTGCTACCCCATGAGTTCCGTTCAGGCCGGGCTCGCGGATGAACGGCCGGTCTACGGCGCCATTTCCGGTGATCCGGTGGTAGATTTTTCCCCGGCGGAACTTCGGCTTGTTTTCAAAGCCTTGCTTGAGGTAATCCCCGGTTTCCGAAACCGGATTCGGATATTTACCCCCCGTTCGGTTCTCTATGCCCTGTCGCAAGGGGATGCCAGCTTTCTTTTTCCCTGCCTTGGGGGATACGCTTATTTTTTTGTGGACTGTAAAGACGGCCATTTTTACCCCTGCGGCTATCGCGGCAATGAAGATATGGGGGAGGATCTGGAAAAAGCGAAAGCCCAAGGCAGGAGGCGTAAACCGTTTTGTGCGAAATGTCATTGGGAATGTTTCAGGGATCCCTCCCAGCTTTTCGGTTTAGCCCGGTATATGATCCGGCATCCGGTGTTATGCTTTATAAAAAAAAGGCTCGATCCCCGGATGCTGAAACTCTGGTTCGCCGACATGGGGTATTATATACGGAATAATTTTTTTGACGGCAGAAGGCCCGGTTAGAAACGGCGGAATTTTTAGGAGGTACCCCTAAAAAGGGGGAACGCCCAAAATGAGGTTCAATATGAAAGGTTTATCGAAAAATGTTTGGGTCACAATTTCCCTGGCCCTTATGGTTCTTGCCGTGGTTTTCCCCCCGGGGGATGGTATGATAAAAGGGTATGCCCGGCTTGCCGGTATGGCCGGCGCCGCCCTCGCCATGTTTCTTTGGGCGCGGTCCTCAGGCAAGGGAAGCGCCGTCAGGGAAGGCTGGGATAAGGCCGCGGCGTTTACGGTGTTTATGTTTATCTGTCATGGAGGGGCGCTCCTGTTTTTCCTGCCCGCAATTTTCACCAGCATTGGGATTGGCCCGGCCCTTGCAATACTCGTCCTCTCGTCGTCATGCTGGGCCGCATTGCTTTTATTGCTCATACAATACAAAAAACGTGTTTTTCCCGTAAACATACAAATAGAAAAGGTTATCCATAACAAACCGCTTTCTTTCCCGCCAAAACCGATCGTAGAAATGTATCGAAAAATAAAAATAATTGAGGGCAATATTCGTTCCTTACAGGAAATATCCAAAGCAACAAAAAATTATATTCGGGTACTGAGTAGAAGCAAAGGGGTTCCCGGCACCGGGAGTCTGATGGAAAAGCAAAAAGAATACGACAAATATTTTGACGCGAATTATGCCGAATATTGTTCTCTGGATTTACATATACGGTTTCAATTTTATGTAACCTTGATAAAGGAAGTGCTAATACCGGGAGGGATGATACCTAAACTTAATATTGAAGGGTTTATTGAGGCGGTAAAAACCGATCTGCGATCCCGAATGAAGATTCTTGTGGAAGGCAACGATCCCGGTACGGATGGTGCCGTGGAATTTGCCGGGCTCGATGAATCGATGAAGGTCATAGAAAAGAAAATTTTGCGCATAACCTCGTACTTAATTTCCACCCAATCAAGCGAAACAATCGCCGGTACTTCGCCGGTTGAGGAAAAAAAACTGTTGGATATATACAAACAGGAATACGACTTTGAAACAGCCTTTGAGCGTTTAAAAAAACCGGATGACGAGCACGACCGGTTTATGGCCGAAAGAGAATTGTTAGAGCCCTAAAAAGAGAGTAATGATGAAAAAGCTATTTGTGTTATTGTATTGTACGATGACGGTGTTCACGGCGGCGGTCATCTTTTTAGGCGTTGTTACCGGTCATCCCGCCGGGGTTTCGGACGCAGTTACCATCGCCGGGAATCCCGCCGGGACGGACTCCGCCGGGGCGGATCAGGGGGGAAAGCGCGCCGAAGACCCCGTAACGGTCGGGACGGGCTCCACCGGAGCGGATCAGGGGGAAAAGCGCGCCGAAGACCCCGTAGCGGTCGGGACGGACTCCGCCGGAGCGGATCAGAGGGAAAGGCGCGCCGAAGACCCCGTAGCGGTCCCCGCCTGGGCGGATCAAAGAAAAGCCGCCGCGAGGGAGTACTATGAGCGGGGTAATGCCTATGCCCGCTGGGGGGATCTGGATCGGGCGATAGCGGATTTTGACGAAGCGATCAGAATCAAGGCTGATTATGTGGCGGCTTATACTGACCGGGGTGTTGCCTACGCGCTCAAAGAGGAACCGGACCGGGCGATAGCGGATTTCACCGAGGCGATTAGGATAGACCCTAATCATTTCACGGCCTACTATAACCGGGCTTATGTCTACTTCTACAATAAAAAGGAGAAACTTGATCAGGTAATAGGAGACCTTACGGAAACCCTCAGGATAAACCCCCGTTTTGCCGAAGCCTACTATGACCGGGGTAACGCCCACCGTAAAAAGGGGGAGCCGGACAAAGCGATAGCGGACTTTACTGAGGCAATCAGGTTCAAGGCCGGTTACGCCGACGCCTATATTAATCGAGGCGCTGCCTATACTTCCAAAGGAGAAATAGACCGGGCGCTAACGGATTTCGATGAGGCCATCAAGATAAGCCCGGATGACGTTGCGGCCTACCATAACCGGGGCCATGCGTATTATGCCAAAAGGGACTATACCCGCGCCCGGGCGGATTGGGAGCAGGCTGTCCGAAACGGCTATGCCCAAGCACAGGGCAACCTTGAAGAATTGCGGCGTATGGGATACTAAAAACCGTTTAGGCTTAGATAGTTTCTTCGCCCCCGGCGGCGGGTAGTGTACGCGGTTATAGTAGTGTATACTACCCTTATGCCGGCGTTAAAACTTATTATGATTGGCGATGTGGTGGGGAACCCGGGGCTTGATATCCTGGAAAAGCTGCTGCCTGCCCTTATCGAGAAGGAAGGGGCGGATTTTGTGGTGGTCAACGGGGAAAACGCCGCCGGCGGCTTCGGCATAACCGAAGTTGAGAAAGAACGTATCCTCAATGCCGGGGCGGACCTTATCACCACGGGGAACCATGTCTGGGAGAAGCGGGAATTCTGGCTTGTGCTGGACCAGGAAGAACGGATACTGCGGCCTGCGAATTACCCCGGGAAGACCGCAGGCCGGGGCTGGGTTTTGATTAAAAAGAACGGCGTCTCCTGGCTGGTAATAAATCTTCAGGGCCGTGAACTGATGACCCCCATAGACTGCCCCTTTAGAACCTTCGATTCGATCATTGACACCCGGAGGGACAGCCAGGAAAACGAGGTTGCCGAATTTCATCCCCTGATGAACGCCGAAGGCTCGATACCGGACATACTGCGGGAACCCGGAGCGATTGTAGTAGTTGATTTTCATGCGGAATCTACCAAGGAAAAAGAAGCCATGGGATTTTACCTGGACGGAAGGGCCGGCGTTGTAGCGGGTACCCATACCCATGTGCAAACAGCGGACGAGCGGGTGCTTAACCAAGGCACCGCCTACATTACCGATCTGGGGATGACCGGCGTATCCGGCGGGGTTATTGGCATGGACACCAAGATTTGCCTGGACCGGGCCCGGACCCAAGTGCTGTACCGCATGAACTGTGCCGCCCCTTCCCCCGCTCAGACGGCGGAACTGCAGGGGATACTTGCGGAAATTGATTCTAAGACCGGTAAGGCAATTTCTATACGCCGGCTCCGGGTTTCTGAAGTCTGAGGTTCTTAGAAACGGGAATTTCTGCTCAGGGGACTTCCGATAGGAATCCGCTCTCCGAGAAAATCTACCCTGTTACCTTCTATGAGGATCTGCACGTCGGTGATATTGGGGAACTCCGTGACGGTCCAGATGATCTGCCAAAGTTGACCCATATATCCCTCCGCGCCAAAGGTATTAAACTGAAACTCCTCGCTAAAGCTGATATACGCGGTGGAACCACGCACTTCAGCCCGGAGAAGCCGGGTACCCTGGGGAATAAGGGATCTGAGTCCGGGATTCCGGCGGTTTTCTTCCGCCGAAGGGCCTTGGAGAAGGAACCGTAGTACCTCCGTCAGAGGAGAACCGGAGGCCGCGGTGGTTCTGGTTACCGGGGTACGCAGCAGGGCGCCGTCCTCATCGACTCGTATGAAATATAGGGTCCGGGTCCGGCCTGGTCCGGGGCTTGGCGGCGTTACAGGCTGGGCCGCAGGCTTGGGTTCCGGAACGGCAACAATCTGGGGCGGTTCCTCCGGCGCGTCCGCAGGCGGCTCTTCCGGGGGAAGTTCTGGCGCAGCAGGCTCGCCGGCAATGCCCGTGGTATCCGGCGCTTCCGGGGCCGCTGGAGCTTCGGTGAGGTCCCCCGCGCCTTCGCCGGTGGTTCCGGCGTCGGTTTTATGAAAGAGCCGATCCAGAAGGCCCGAATTTTCAACGCTGGACCGGATAAGCTGTAGGTTCACGAAAAAAAGGCTGATAACAACGATAAAAAAAAGGGTCCAAAAGACAAAGGGGGCCCGTTTTTTCGGCGAAGGCTTGGCTTTCTGGTTTTTGGGAGCTGCCACGGTTCAATATTATAGAAGAAACGACCCTGGGGGTCAATGAGGCGAATTGCGCCACGTAAAATCTAACCATAAGGGAACGTTTGCGCCATGTAAAAATCTAACCATGGAGACACACTTTATCCGGACTGAGTCCGGAGGAACAAATGGGGTTTACCATGGCAGAGAAAAAAA
>JAITBG010000023.1 GCA_031283725.1 Treponema sp.
GCCTTTCTCCCGGTGAGTTTCCGGGGCGTTTTTTATCTTCCTAAACGGATCATGCGGAATATCTTCCCGCATAACGGCCTGCCGGACCGGTATTCTCATGCCTTGTAATACCAGGTTAATAATCCTGCCGGAGAGCCCCTTGTCGGCGGCCCAGGCGATCCAGTCGCGGATAATACCGGCAGTAAGGCCCCGAAGGGTAACATTCTGAAAGCCGGGAAACGCCGCCATGTGTCGGCGTACATTTTCATGATTCATAGTTATATAGGCGGCGGATAAAGGCTTTTTTTTAACCAGGGCGCATTCTTTCACATAGGGTGAACCAGGTGACCAAAAATCAGCCACATATTGAATAAAAGGCTTTTCCGGTAGAGGCAGCACGAAACTGATAAACGGCAACATTTCCCGGGCGGCCTGCTCCGCCTCATACCGGCGCTGCCGTTTCCCCTCAACAGGGACGCCGGTTGATCGGGTGACGGTATAACGCCTAGCGGCTTCATCCCAGAACCGGGCATACCACACCGGCCCGGCTTGGGTTTTCTTCTGATAGAGGGTAAACGGCTTATGGGCTTTTTTCAGGCGCATAATCACTCCTTCCGGCAAAGTATCACTTTTTAGTGTCACTTCTACCTTTTCGTGTGATATGCCGCCCGTTTTCGGGTAGGCTATTTCCTTATCCTATAAAGAATTAGAAAAAAGCGGACGACGGGAGTCGAACCCGCGTCACAAGCTTGGGAAGCTTGGATAATACCGTTATATGACGTCCGCGCTAAGCTGTTTCACTATACCCGGAAAACGCCGGGTCTGTCAATCTTTTGCGTTGCCATCATGAGTTATTCAATCGAAAATGCAATATATGCCCCTGCGGGATTTTTTTCTTCAACCTCTACCGACTCTACCCTTGCCCTGGGCGGCCCCTGGTGGAGCTGATGGAAAAACATATTCAGGTCTTCCTGCGGCCCTTCGGCCCAGATATCCACTTCCCCGTCACGGGTATTCCGTACCCAGCCGGTCAAGCCGAGGCGGCTTGCTTCGTGGTAAGCCCAATACCGGAACCCCACCCCCTGGACCCGTCCCCGAACCTGCGCAAAAAAAGCGGATTGGGCGCCGCAGGGCTTCGGTTTTTCCAATTATCAAACTCCTATGGACGGAGCGATGTACCGGATAAGCATGACCCATGCCGGAAGGGTCAGCATGGAAAGCATAACGCTCACTAGGAGTGTTTTGGAGGCCAGTTCGCTGTCAGAATTGTACTTGTTGGCCAATATTGAAGCATTGGTTGGGGCGGGCATACCGGTAAGGGCGACCGCGATTCCCATAACCAGGGGATCGGTTTTGAAGAGCAGCAAAACCCCCAGGAGCGCCAGGGGGAGTAATACAAGCCTGAGGAAGACATAGTAGAACACCGTTTTACTGATGATGTTTTTTAATTTCACCTGGGCCAAAAGAAGGCCCACCACGATCATAGAAAAGGGGGTGGTACAGTTCCCCAAACTGAATGTCAGCCTGCCCATTAAAATCCCCGGCCTCAACTCGGCGATAAGCATGATCATGCCAACGTAAGTAGCTATGAGACAGGGGTGCAGCAGTATCTTTACTATCCCCCCTCCCGTACCTTTCTGATCCCCCTTGCCGATAAAGAGCGCAAGGCCAAAGGTCCACATAACTATCCGCATGGGCAGCAGAAATGCTGATGCATAGGCAAGCCCCGAAAGTCCATAAATACTTTCAACTACGGGGTTCCCCAAAAAAGCCGCGTTTGAAATAAAGATACTGAAGTGAAGAACCTGTTTCTGCTCCAGCGGCAGGGATCGAAAAAACACATACCTGCCCAGAAAATAGGCGGCTGCCGACAGGGATGCAGATATGAATATCATCTGCCCAAGGGAAAAAAGCATGTCTCTTCCCCCGACATTAAAAAAAGATGAAAGTATATTACAGGGCAGCAACAGGGAAATAACCAAACTGCTCAGCGTGTTTATGCCCGGTTTATCCACCAGCTTTATCTTGGCAAGGATCACCCCAATGCCCATAAGGGCGATCAGAAATACCTGTGTGCCTATGATATCGTTGAAATTTCCCATGGGAACGGCTCACTTAATCCGTTTGTATTCCTTAATCTCTTTTCTCAACCGTTCCGCCAGTTCCGTCCGGGGTACCCGTATCTGTTCCATAGAATCCCGGAAACGCAGGGTTACGGTGCCGTTGTCCTTGGACTCGTAGTCAATGGTGACGCAAAAGGGGGTCCCCGCCTCGTCCTGCCGCCGGTAACGCCGCCCGATAGCCCCGGCCTGATCGTAGTCCGTGGCAAAGTCTTCCCGCAGCTCGTCGCGGATGTCCTGGGCCAGTTCCGCCAGGCCGTCCTTTTTCATCAGCGGCAGTATGGCAACCGTGATGGGCGCCACCATTGGATGGAAACGCAGCACCGTCCGCCAGTCGTCGTCGTTGCCCTTGTCCGCCACCTTCTCCTCGTCGTAGGCGTCACAGAGGAGCATCAGCAGGGTGCGGGTCAGGCCCGCGGATGTTTCGATGATAAAGGGCGTGTACCGCTCGTTGTTATTGTCCTGGTCGATGTACTGGAGATCCTTGCCGCTGAACTCGGTGTGCCGGCTGAGATCGTAGTTGGATCTGTTGTGGA
>JAITBG010000166.1 GCA_031283725.1 Treponema sp.
AAAAAAGTGGTGTTCTACTACGCCTATGATGACAAGGATGTACGGCAGGGGCCGTGGACTACCAAGTGCCAAAGTATTACGGCGGCTCGGAATTACTGTAACCGGCTTATCAAGACGGACCGGCTAATACCCAAGCGGGGCAAGCTCTTAACCTTCGGGGAGTTTGCGTCCGGGTTCTGGGAGCATGGTTCCGGCTATCTTGATAATCAGGAAGGCAGGGCGGATATTACACCCGCCTATATCGACAACTGCAAAAAAATGACGGCCAACCAGATACTCCCTTTCTTTGCCGATACGCCCCTTGAGAAGATTACCTACAAGGACATTAACAAGTGGCTGCTGGGTTTTAAGAACCGGGAAATAACCGTTGACGGCAAAAAAGAAATAAAGTCTTACAAGAACACTTACGCCAACACGGTATTGGGGACGCTTAACACGATGATGGCCTGGGCGGTGGAACAGGAATTGATCAAGGCGAATCCTTGCGCCAGAGTGAAGCGGCTCAAAAATGACCGGAAAAAGATTGAGATTATCACCGTGGGGGAAGTACAAAAACTCTTTCCCAAAAACTGGAAAACCGTATGGGGGGACAAGGAGACTGCCTATGTCGCCAACCGCCTCGCTTCCCTTACGGGCATGAGGGCCGGGGAGATCATGGGGCTGCGGGGGGAATATGTCTTTGACGATTATATTTACGTTTGCGGGAGTTACGGGGAGTACGGCTACGGCCCCACGAAAACCAAGGAAACCCGGTTTATCCCGCTGATACCTGAAATGATAAAACTCTTGAAAAAGCTGATGGAGAAGAACGGGAAGGGGTACGTGTTTTCCCTGGACGGCGGGGGGAAGCCGGTATGCCGGAAATACTTCTACGACGAATTCCACCGGGCGTTAAAGCGGATAGGGATAGACCAGGCGGAGATTACCCGGCGGGGTTTGTCTATCCACAGTTGGCGGCATTTCCTGAACACAGAATTGCAGACGCAGGGACTTTCGTTGCAACAGGTACAGGCGGTAACGGGGCATAAGTCGGATCGTATGACGGAATGGTACAGCCATTTTGACGCACGGAAGCTTGCGGACGTGATGGAGGCGCAAGCGGTTATCGCCGGGGGAAAGAAACCGAAGAAGGCCGGGGAAGCGGCAAGCGGGAAAGATACGAAAAACGCTAAAGCCGGAACCGGGAAGAAGCCGGGGCAGCCTGAACTGAAGATTGTGAAAATACCGGAACGGAAAGAGACTTCGGCGCGGAAGGGAGCCTAGCCCTTCCCCTGATCTTAAAACCCCTGCCCCCTTTTGGGCGGGGGTATTTTTTTCCTGAGATCATAATTCCCCCAAAAAACCCTGAAAATTTCCCACTTTACTTAGTTCTTTTTCGCCCGGCCTTTGGCACGATTGAAGGCGGAGGGATAAGGCGGCATGGAACATAACCTGATGACCGTTAAGGATGTGGCGGAATATATGCGGCTATCGGAACAGACCATACAACGGTATGTGCTCAACAAAGAGATACCCTTCCACAAAGTGAAAAAGGTTATCCGCTTCCGGCTTTCTGAAATTGAGAAATGGATAGACAAAGGGGGCGGGGCCTGCCGGAATGTTCCGTCTGATGGCCGGGAAGGGGACTTGTTCGCCGGGATTGATAATCTGTCTGCGGAGGATAACGACAACGGGAAGGCGGGGGAAACCGGGGCGGCGGATAACGATACCAGGGAAGCTGAGCCGGATGGAACCGGGGAGGTTAAGGCATGACGGACATGGACAAGGCCATTGAGGAGGCAAGGGCGGCGATTATGCCTTTTGAAAGCTGGGAGCGATTACCGGGGGAAAGCGGGTTGGCTTACGCCGCTTTCTGCGCCTTTCGGGATTACGGGCCTGAACGGAATATCCGCAAGGCAGCAGAGGGGCAATTCGGCAAAGCAGAACTGTCTGATGTAAAGATTGAAACCGCTATCGCCAAGAAATACCGGGTGTGGCGGAACTGGTGCAGTCAATTCCGCTGGCGGGAGAGGGCGGCGGATTATGACAACTACATGGACAAACTGAAACAGGCGGAGCTGCGGAAAACGATTGAGGCGCAAGGGGAAAAACACCGGGCGATTACCGGGAAAATGCTGGCGGTGGTTGAAAAGAAACTTGACCTGATGGACCCGGCGGATTTGACCCAGGGCACGGTAACGGAATGGGTAGAGACGGCGATTAGGGCCGAGCGGGAGGCCGCCGGCCTTGTTGCATCTAACAACGGCAAAGCGGAACCGAAACAGGGGGAGATTAACTTTACCCCTGAATTCAACGGGTTATAAGGCGGCTGGGAACGATGGGAACAACGGTGATATTCAAACCTACGGCGGTACAGAAAAAAGCCCTCGTCCTCCTCAAGGGCGGGGCCAAACATATTTTGTTATTCGGCGGTTCCCGGTCGGGCAAGACTACCGTCCTGGTGATGGCGATTATCTACCGGGCTTTGAACTTTGCGGGAAGCCGTCATTTGATCTGCCGTTACCGGGCCAAAGACGCACGTTCTTCGGTACTGCGGGAAACCCTGTTACCCTGGCTTGATAACACCATCGGTAAAAACGGCTATACCTATTTGGCCCATGAAAGCATGGTAACGCTCTTTAACGGCTCTGAAATATGGATAGGCGGATTGGGAGACCGGGAACAGGCGGACAAAATTTTAGGGCATGAGTACAACACGATTTACTTTAACGAGATTAGCCAACTTTCCTACGCCGCTGTAACTACGGCTTATTCCCGGCTGGCTATGCGGGTGTCGGGCTGCCGGAACCTGTTTGTCTATGATTGCAATCCCGGTTCGCCTCTCCATTGGGCATATAAAATCTTTGTGCTTAAAAAAACTTTTCTTTCCGGGGAGCCATTAGAGAAACCTGAATTGTACCAGTCCATGATGTTGAACCCGGAGGATAACAGAGACCATCTGCCGGAAGATTATATCTCCGACATTCTTGACGTGCTTCCCGAAAAGCAGAAGGCCCGGTTCCGTGACGGGCTGTGGGTAAAAGCCGAAGGGGTTATTTACGACAAGTTTGACGAAACGATGATCGTCAAGGCGGTGGATATGCCGAAGGAGTTTGACCGTTACGCCGCCGGGCAGGACTTTGGATTGAATATTACGTTTGTGAAAATCGGCTGGCTTGGTGATTGCGTCTATGTCCTCTGCGATTACGGGGCCTTTAACATGACTACCCAATCCTTCAATGAGGAACTGGCCGCAAGGGGCTGGCTTGACTGCGCCGGTGGGTACGGCCTTTCGGTGTACTGCGATCCGGCTGGCGGGGAACGGATACAGGAAATTACCGGGGGAACAAAGGCCAATAATTCAGTTGAAAGCGGGATTGATTTCATTAACGCCAAAATAGAACGGCGGCAATTCTTTGTCTGCGATAAATGTACCGGGGTACTTTCAGAGATATGGGATTACTGCCGGGACGAAGCGGGGGACATTGTAAAAGTTAATGATCATTTCATGGACGCTTTGCGTTATGCGGTATTCTCCGATGTCCAGCAGGGGGTAATTCTGGTATGAATATATTGAGCCGTTTGTTATCCCAATATAAACATAATACAAAAGAAAAATGCAACAAAAATCCTGATTTGTTGCATATACAGGGAAACGATGGGAATTTTTTATCAAATCTCTCAACGGATGAAGATAATTTCAATATATTTAATATATCACCCCGCTATGGGGACAACTATTTATATAACGCCTGGGTCAATATTGCGGTTAATATCCTTATCCGTAATATCGCACGGGCGGATTTCACCATAAAAATAAGGGGGAACGATGTAACAAGCGGCCCCTTGTATGAACTTTTCAGAAGACCGAACCGCGCACTAAGCCGCTTTGACCTTTGGAAAGAAACCGCCGCATGGTGGCATATAGAAGGTGAAGCGTTTTGGTGGTTCGGCCCTGACTACACGGGGGGCTTGCCAACAGAGATTTACGTCCTTAATCCCCGGAAACTTCAGCATGAGGAAACTGGTATTGGGGAGTTGGGCAGCATAACAAAATATAAAAACCGGAGATGGTTTTACCATGCCGGTACTGAACTCATTCCTATTCTTTCCGATGAGCTCATCCACTTTAGGGACTGGAACCCGTGGAACCCGGTACGGGGCGTTAATCCGCTGGTGTCCCTGGCCCTGGAACTGGAACAGGATTACTACGCCAATAAAGCCAATTCCCAATTATTGAAAAACAACGCCATTCCGCAAGGGGTATTGAAAACAGACCAAACATTACGGCCGGAGGAAGCGGAACAGCTTGAACGCCGCTGGGAGA
>JAITBG010000044.1 GCA_031283725.1 Treponema sp.
GCATGGGGGCTTCCGCCATATTGACCGAAGTGCCGGAAATGTTCGGCGCGGAACAGATGCTTATGGACCGCTGCGAAACCAGGGAACTCTTTGACAGGACCGTGGACCTTATCGTAAATTTTAAGGAATACTACCGTTCCCACAACCAGGTGGTGTACGAAAATCCTTCTCCGGGAAACAAGGCCGGCGGCATTACGACATTGGAGGACAAATCCTGCGGTTGTGTCCAGAAAGGGGGTACGGCGCCGGTCCGGGGGGTTTACCGTTACGGCGAACGGATAGTTCCCGGCAGGGGAGGGGTACTGCTCCTGGAAGGGCCGGGCAATGACATTGTGTCTACAACGGCCATGACCGCTGCGGGGGCCCACCTCATCCTGTTTACCACCGGACGGGGAACGCCTTTGGGCGCGCCTGTTCCGACCATAAAAATCGCCAGCAATACCGCTCTGGCGGAGAAAAAGAAAAACTGGATCGATTTTGACGCGGGCGCCCTTTTTGACGCAGGCATGGAATCCCTATGTTCCGGGCTTCTGGATTTGATTGTTGATATTGCATCGGGACGCAGGAAAACTCAAAATGAAATAAACGGGTATCGTGAAATCGCTATTTTTAAGAACGGAGTAACCCTTTAGAGCTTTTAGGAGGAAAGTTATGAATTTTAACGGTAAAGCTTTTATGGATCAGGATTTTTTATTGGAGACTCAAACGGCAAAGGCTTTGTACCATGACGGGGCGAAGGATGAGCCTATCTATGATTATCATTGCCACCTTATCCCTTCTCAAATCGCGGAAAACAAGCGGTTTGCCAACCTTACCGAGGTCTGGCTGGAGGGAGATCATTACAAGTGGCGCATGATGCGCGCCATGGGCGTTGACGAGTCCTGTATAACCGGTGACGCTCCGGCTTACGAAAAATTTCTCGCCTGGGCGCGGACCGTAGAAAACCTGATAGGAAACCCCCTCTACCATTGGACCCATCTGGAATTGCGGCGGTATTTTAATATTTATCAACCCCTTACCGAAAAAAGCGCACAACAAATTTGGATGGAGGCCAACGCTCTGCTTCAAAAACCGGAATTATCCGTCAAAGGTATTTTTGAGAAATTTAAGGTCTATGCCGTTGGTACTACCGATGATCCCGCCGATTCTCTGGAATACCACAAAGTAATAGCTGAAGGGAATGCTCCCATCGGCAGTATTACTACCAAGGTGATCCCTTCGTTCCGTCCTGACAAAGCCCTGAATATCAATCATTCCGGATTTGCCGCTTATATCAAAACCCTTGCCGGGGCGGCTGGTCAGGCCATACATTCCGTTGAGGATGTACTGGCGGCACTAGAAAAACGGCTGGATTTCTTTGTCCGCCACGGTTGCCGCGCTTCGGATCACGCCCTTGAATATCCGCCCTTTGTCACCGCGCCGGACGGGGAAATCGAAAAAACTTTTAGGGACGCTCTGGAGGGAAAAGCGGCGCCAAAAGAAGCGGCGGACGCCTACAAGACAAAGGTCCTCTGCGCCCTGGCGGGATTCTACACGAAACGGAATATCGTTATGCAGCTTCACCTGGCATCTATCCGCAACGTCAACGGACGGATGTTTAAACAGATTGGGCCGGATACGGGTTACGATGCGGTACATGACCGTGAACAGAGCGCGAACCTCGCCGCCCTGCTTAACCGCATGGAATCGGACGGTTCCGGCCTGCCGAAAACCATACTGTATACCCTGAACCCAAAGGACTACTATCCCCTCGCCACGATCATGGGGGGCTTTCAGGACAATTACGGCAAGGCGGAAAACCGGCAGGGCATACGGGGAAAGATGCAGTTCGGATCCGCCTGGTGGTTCTGCGATCACCGGGACGGCATGGAGGATCAGATGCGCGTACTTGCCAATGTGGGTGTACTGCCCGCCTTTGTGGGGATGCTCACGGATTCCCGCAGTTTCCTCTCCTACCCCCGGCATGAATATTTCCGCCGTATACTCTGCAACCTTATCGGAAACTGGGTTGAAAACGGGGAGTACCCCGCCGATATGGATAAGCTTTTGGAAATAGTACGGAATATTTCGTTTAGGAACGCGAAGGAATACTTCGGCTAGCAGTTTGTTGCGCTTTGCGCTTAAATAAGGAGACTGCTCATACGACTATACCCGCACTGGAAATGACGTTTGGCAACCGGAAAGGCCGGGGAGGGGCTGATATTCCACTGTGACCGGGGGATGCAGTATTGCGCAAAATTTTTTCGTGAAAGTCTGGGGGAGGTTTGTCCGCCGGTTCGCGGGAACATGAGCCGGAAAGGGAATAGCTCAGGCCTTTGCGTGTGCCGAATCATTTTTCAAAACGCTGAAGAGGGAAGTTGAAACTTTGGGCGGTAACCATTCGGCGGGGGAGGTCAGACAATCGGTGTTCATGTATGTTGAGGCAAATAATAACCGGATTGGTATACCAGGGCTCCTGCATTTACTTTTTCTGAAAAAGAGTGAAAATGGACATATTCTTGGGAGGGGATATGGACATAGCGGGATTGAGAGAAAACCTGAAGGGGGTAGCGGACCCCCGGCGGCCGTGGGGCAATCTGCGGCATAAACTGGAAGACATTCTGGTGATTGGGCTGGCGGCGCTGGTGTGTAACGGAGCCGATTTCGAGGACATGGAAACGTTCGGGACGTACCGGGAAGCGGAATTGAGAAAGTTTCTTGAACTGCCGAATGGGATACCCGATGAAAGCACGTTTTTCCGGGTATTCAAACGGATACAGCCGGGA
>JAITBG010000186.1 GCA_031283725.1 Treponema sp.
GGGTGTTATATGCGAAATTCGTCGTTTAAGACATCATAAAAGACATCAAATACCTGTCCTTTTCGGTCTTTCTCAATTCCTCTCTATCTCACATGGGTATTGACTAATTCCTTATACTACAATAAAATATCCTTATCAATCCCACTAGGGAGTAGTCAAATAGCAGGGCTGGCAAACTGTGCCGGAGCAATGGCGTGGGAATGAGCGAAGCGATTGACCTAGCCATTGCGGAGGCCGAGCCGCCAACGGCGGCGAAGCGTAAACAGTCCTGTTATGCGAAGTTGCGCCGTACTCTATTATTTTATGGCTCCTTGATTGAACAAGGTAAACCAACAAGACATTTTCCACAAATATCCGCATATCCAACGTTTTTATGATATTCTACATTCTCCAAGCATTGTTTATAACATTTATGTCTATCATAATTATTATTTTCATAAGCGTCTACAATACATCTTTTTTGACATACCCCGCAATTCCCGTTTAATTTGTTTAAACATTTTTCTTTTATTTCTTTAGATTGTTTATACTCATTTAATTCATAATTTATTATTATACTGCCAAACCTCCCGCAACATCCATTTTTAGTTATAAGCATATTGTTTATGCCAAATGTTCCCATTCCGGCTATATACGCTATATGACGGTGAGACCAATTGCTTATTAATTTTTTTACATCAAAATTATGTGTTGCCGGTATCTTTCCCGCTTTGTATCCATGTTGTCTCATTAGTATTTCAATTTTATCATTTATTATTTTTATTAGGTCATTTGTTTTTATATATGCTATCGTCCATTCTTCCGAAGCCATTTTTCCTTCAACATTACTTCTTACAATATTTTCCTGGAAAGGAATAAAAAAACTTATGATACTTTTTGCATCAGGTAAAATATCACACGGCATAAAATGTTCTGCAGATACAACCACTTTTAATATTTTCAATTTTTCATCTTTTGCCGAAATAATCTCTATAATTGGTTCTCTCCATAATTTATTTAATTTGTTGTTCTTTGCATAATCAATAACCGTTGATTTTATTGTCTCGATAATTTTATTATACATAATTTCTCCAATTTAAATATGATATACTAATAGTTTGTTTTTTGTCAATATATTTAGGCGCAATTTCGCATAACAGAGTTACCTGCGAAACCGCCGCAACCCCTACCGGTCTGCGGACGGAAAGAAGATGGGGAAACAGGGTATCCGGGGATATTAGCGTTGTTTGCGGTATCATTAACTTTGAATTACATATTTAACAGAGTTAAGGAACAAGTCTAACGGAAGAATCCGGCGACAGCCGTATATGGTAGGCCGGCGCCGTCAGGCTTATCCCCGCCTCGCTAAACCCATCCTGCAGGTTTTGATACAGCTCCGAATAGATAGCCGGCACTTTTTCTACCGCCTTGGTGTACACATTGATCTGGTAGCGGGCATAAAAATCATCCAGTGCGGTTTGTAATACATAGGGGCCCGGATTCTCTTCAGTAAGAGCTGTTTTTTTGGCGGCCCCAAGAAGGATCTCATGCACCTTTGGCCAAGGTACCGAATAGCCCATGGTAACTTCCGCATGGAGGATCAGCCCCTCCTCGTTTTCAGTGGAAGATGTATGGTAATTGACAATCTTTGATGACAGGACCATCAGATTAGGAAAGGTAACGTACTCGTTCTTATGGGTGATAATTCTGGTAACCATGGCGGATTTCTCTACCACAAAACCAACAGTATCGTTGAGCTGTACCCGATCCCCGATTTTAAACGGCCGCATATACGTGATCACCATTCCGGCCACCATGTTTCCAATGGCACTGCTGGACCCCAGGGAAACGATTACACCCACAAATACGGAAACTCCCTGGAAGGCATCAGAATCGGCGCCGGGAAGGTATGGATAAATAATTGCCACCATGAAGGCGTATAACAGTATCCTTAAAATATTAAAAGTAGGCCTGGCCCAGTCGGAGTAAAACCCCGGTATCACCAACTTTCCCTTTTCAATGCGGAGGGTAAAAAACCTGAGGGTCTGGATTACATACCTGGTTATGATGACGACAATTGCAACAGTAAATATATTTGGAATATAATTGAGTATCCCCATGGCGATATTTTTAAGAGGATTCAGAATATATCCAAATAATTTATCCGAGAGATTTTTCGTCAGGGGAAACAGGGTGAACACAATAGGGATGGTAAGAAATAATTGAAAGGCGGTAAAAATATACTTTACTACTTTTAATACGGTAAAAAGTATGTTCAGTATTTGCTTGGTATCCATAATGTGAAAATTTTTTATGGCCAGGCTTTTGAAATGTTCTATCCCATAAACCGAAAGTCTTTTCTTAAACCATGTAAAAAAGAACCATACAAGCCGTATTAACAGAGCTTGGATAATTATGATTGCCGCCGCAATCCCCAGGCGCATAATAAGATTCAACCTAAACCCATCGTCCACCTCGACGGCGTGTTTTATATTTTCGCTCAGCGTTTCTACGTCCCTGATGATTCCCTGGGGCTGCACCGGATCCTGGCTTTGTACTGTGGCCGCTTCCGATGCCGTATCCTGGTCCAGCTCCGCAGGAAGCACTGATACTGGGGCCGGTTCCCCACTATTCTCGACTGCTTCCTGGGCCGGTAAACTGAAGGGAAATAGTAATACTACCAGTACTATACATAAAACAAATATATGGTTTCGACTCTTCATAATAGCCCCCTTTTCAGTGTGGTTTAACAACAACTGGCTATGGCGCCTTCTAGAGCATCAAGCTGGGGTACAATTGTTGCCATGGGATCTGTTTTTTTCCACAGATTGGAAAATTTCTCCGGAATATTAACTAGCTGGCCCGTGGCCTGCATAACCAGGTCGGCCTGTTTTGCCGGATGCCCCGTGGCAAGGACCACCACATGACCGTTAAACCCGGCTGTTTGGGATAAGCGCTGGGCGGCGGCAAAGGCTACCGCACTGTGGGGATCCAGCAGGATATTATAGGTCTTCCAAGCCTTTTCCATGGCAGCTATGGTCGTGTTGTCATCAATAGAGTCGGGATATACCATATTCCGCATTACCGCCGGAGCTTCCGCATAAAAAGACGCCAACCTTTCATAATTTGAGGGAACGCTTACATCCAGGGCCGGCGAATTAGTCTGAATCAGCCTCCCCGCCTTAAAATTCTTGCCCTTGATATAGTCCCCAAAGGCATTATTGGCGTTCATGGCGGCTATAAATCCATTCACGGGCATACCCATTTTCCAGGCATAGAGCCCGGCGATCAAATTGCCAAAATTCCCTGCAGGTACACTAAAGATCAACTCTCCTGAAAGGGTTTTTTTCAGTTTGATAAAGGCATAAAAATAATAGAAAATCTGAGGAAGAAGACGGCCCGGATTGATCGCGTTTGCACAGGTAATCCCGTATCGTTCCGCAAAAGGCCGGTCATTTATTGCTTCAACGATAAGACGTTGGCAATCGTCAAAGGTACCCCTAATCTGAATGGGAATGATATTGCCCCCGTTGGTGATATAATACTTGGGGTCCAGCCCCCGAACCGGACCGGAGGGATAAAGTATAACCGAAATCATACCCCGCCGCTTATAAAAAGCATGGGCTATGCTGACCCCAGTATCCTGCCTGACCGCGGATAGTATCATGGCCTGCTGGTCATTTTTAAGGAGTTCCTCCATTACCGCGGCCAAAAAGGCAATGCCATAATCCTTAAAGACGCCCGTTGGTCCGTTAAACAGGGTTAAAACGGAAAAATTGTCGTCCAGCTGTTTCAGTTCCGGTTCAAAATCAAAGGCGCTCTCCGCAATCCGGGCTGCAGAAAGAGGATTCAGGTCGCCTTGGAGCAGCGTCGGCGCCACCGTAGCGACCAATTCCGGGTAGCTGGTTTCAGAACCCATATGGAGAACATACTGCCGCATATCTAATACTGAAGCGGGAACATAAAGTCCGCCATCCCGGGGCAGACAGTGAAGAATCGCATCTTTAAAAGAAACTTCCTTTTCCGTTGACCCTGTTGATCTAAAAAGCATTTATATCCTCTTTTTTCGCTATTGACTGTTTTATATAATAATCCTCAAACACGGTAAAAACAAGTACACTCTAATATTATTCACAAAATGCAGCCATGGCTGCGCCGGTTAATACCGCATTATCAACCGTCATAGTGGAATTTACATCCTGTGGTACCGGCAGCCTGAGCTTCGCACAATTTTCGACGTAGAATATATTGACACCGGAGATGATCTTCATCAAGGTCGATTTTCCGGCTCCGTTTTCACCTAAAAGGGCATGAACTTCCCCAGACCGCAAGTTGAATTGTACTCCTTGCAGGGCCGCAACCTCGGAAAATGTATATATTATCGGAGAGCAGGTTAAAATTGTAACCATGTCACTGATTGGACTCTGGGCTAATACCTGTCTGGACTCAATAAGCATCGATACCGCTTTTTTGGGTACCAACGGGTTCCAGAATTTTTCTGGTCCCTGTTCCGACTCATTTCAGGATGCGGAAATCAAAAAGAAAATTCTGGAAAGGAGTAAAAAGTCGATTACCCTTGCCGACAGTAGTAAATGTAAATCAAATGCTCTTGCACAGTTTGCTATGTGGAAAGAGATTGATTATCTCATCATGGACACACCCGCCGAGATGGATAGAATAAAACAAATTGAAGAGTCAACGAATGTTGTCCTTGTTTAGTTAGTATCCATAATGTAGACACATTATGGACAGACACCAGTTAATAGAGTTGTTCGGAAACTTGAGGTTTCCGAACAACTTCCGCTGAAAGAGATTTAAGCCGCCTATGTCCGCCGTAAACCCATTGCCTGTTTTGCTTTTTGGGCGATATTTTCTTTGGTAAGTCCGTATTTTATCAGTAATTTTTCCCCATTGCCGGACCGGCCAAAGGTATCTTCCGTACCAACCCGCAACACCGGTACAGGGATACTGCCGGAAACAAGTTCTGCTACAGCGCCGCCTAATCCGCCGATGATATTATGTTCTTCGGCGGTAACTATCGCCCCGGTTTCCCGGGCGGCCTTTAACACGGCCTCGATATCCAGGGGTTTAATCGTATGCATATCCAGCACCCGGGCTTTGATCCCTTCCCCCGCAAGCAGCTTTGCTGCCGCAAGCGCCTCCTGTACCATCAAGCCGGTGGCGATAATGGTTACATCCCTGCCATCCTGCATTAAAACACTCTTCCCAAGCTTAAACGAATAATCCGGCCAGTCGGTAACTGTTTCCAGCGCAAGCCGTCCTAAACGCAGATAAACCGGACCATCATACTCGGCTATGGCCTGTACCGCCGCCTGGGTCTCCTTGCCGTCACAGGGACAGACCACTACCATGTTCGGAATAGTCCGCATAATGCCAATATCCTCAAGACACTGATGGGTCGCACCATCTTCCCCAACGGTCAACCCGGAATGGGTTCCCACAACCTTCACATTCAGGTGAGGATAGGCCAGAGAGTTCCGAATCTGGTCAAAAGTACGCCCTGCGGTAAACATAGCAAAAGAATGTACAAAGGGAATTAATCCGGTTGTGGACATACCCGCCGCAATCCCCACCATATTAGCCTCGGCGATACCCACATTGTAAAACCGGTCCGGGTATTTTTCACCAAATATACAGGACATGGTACAGGTAGAAACATCCGCGTCTAGCGCCACTACCCGTTTATTAACATTCCCCAATTCAGCCAGAGCTTCTCCGTATGCGTGTCTTGTTGCGATTTTTTCCGCCATAAAATTAACCCTCCAGTACCTTTCTGGCCACAGCCAGTTCTTCAAACGCCTTGGCAAATTGCCCATCATCCGGCGTCTTTCCATGCCATGCGGACAGTCCTTCCATAAAAGAAACGCCCTTCCCCTTTATTGTATTGGCTATAATAATAACGGGTTTCCCCTTCGTTGCCTTTGCCTTATCAAATGCATTACCTAAGGCTTCAACATCATGCCCATCCACCGGGATAACCTCAAACCCAAAACTCGAAAATTTCGCGGTTAAATCACCGGTATCCAGAACTTGGGGCACCGTTCCGTCAAGCTGCACCTTGTTGCAGTCCAGAATAGCAACCAGGTTATCAAGTCCCCGAGCCGCAGCGAACATACAGGCTTCCCAAATCTGACCTTCCTGGATTTCACCATCCCCCAATACCGCATAGGTGGTATAGGCTTTTTTCTGCTGCTTTGCGGCTAAGGCCATTCCCACAGCGGCGGAAAAACCCTGCCCCAAGGAACCGGTGGACATATCCACCCCGGACACATGGTTCATTTCGGCATGACCGGACAAGCTGCCTTCTATTTTCCGGAACGTATCCAGATCCTTTAGGGGGAAAAATCCCCGGGTCGCCAAAGTTGGATACAAAGCCACTGTGGCATGCCCTTTGGACAGTACAAACCGGTCACGATCCTCCCATTGGGGCTGCTCCGGACGGATATTCATCTTTTCAAAATAAAGCACCGCCATGATCTCCGAAAGCGAAAAAGCGCCGCCTATATGCCCCGAACGAGCGCTCTGTACCATCTTGAGTCCTGTAATACGCAGTTCCTGCGCTATTAGCCGTAATTCTTTGATTCGTTTAGCGTCCATAACTATTTCCTCCGAAAATTTTATAACAAGGAGGCGATTTCAAAAGGTCAGGTTTTGAAATCGCAACCTTTCCTGTTATGCTTTTTTGGTATTCTCATGTTTCTTACGGTACATATCAACATAAACAGCGAGCAGGATGATAACGCCCTTGGCAACATACTGCCAAAAGGAATTAACATGCAGCAGGTTGAGACCATTACTGATAATACCGATGACGAGTATTCCGATGAATACGCCCCCGATGTTACCCACGCCGCCGTACATACTGGTGCCGCCCAGTACCGCCGCGGCAATGGCGTCGGTTTCAAAACTTACCCCCGCCGCGGGCTGGCCCGAAGACATACGGGCCGCAAGGATGATACCACCGAATGCGCCGAGGAAGCCACTTATCGTCCAGACCATTATCTTTACCCGGGTGATGTTGATCCCCGAGTATTTCGCCGCAATAGGGTTCCCGCCCACAGCATAAATGTGGCGGCCTATTCTGGTCCGGTTGAGAAGGAGGTAAGCGAGGAAAAGAAACACCACCATGTAAATAGCCGGAAGGGGTATGGGCCCGAGGTAGCCATTTCCCAGGAAGGCGAACTTTAGGGGGTCTTTATTGAGGGGAACGGGCCGGCCGTCGGCGATGAGGTAGGCGCCGCCCCGGCAGATACTCATCATGGCCAGGGTGACGACAAAAGGATGTATGCCCGAATAGGCGATGATAACACCGTTGATAAACCCCGCAGCTACCCCGATGAGGAGCCCCAGGGTGATACCCGCCGGCATGGGGAGGCCCGCCCGTTCTATGGCGACGACACAAACACAGCCGGCAAAGGCGATAAGCGAACCGCCGGTGAGGTCTATGCCTCCCAGCATGATCGCCATCATCACCCCGATGGAGAGGAAGGCGTTAGTGGACACCGTCCGCATCACGGTGAGCATATTATCCATAGAGAAAAAATAATCGGCGAAGATGGAAAGGAGCGTAAATAGCACAAGAAAACCGACAAGAATACCCCAATTTGTCCGTAAATACCGGATTACCGGACCGGCAAAGAGATTGTTTTCATATTGCTGCAGCAAGTTTTTGTTCATTTTCCGCCTCCAAGCGCATACTTTAAAATAATATCCTGTGAAAAATTTCCCTTGTCCAATATTGCAGCGATACTGCCTTCCCACATTATCGCAAGGCGGTCGCTCATGTTGATAACCTCGTTGAGTTCCGAAGAAACCATGATGACGGCGATGCCCTGGGAGGCAAGTTCGTTGATTATCCTATAGATTTCCGCCTTGGCGCCCACGTCGATGCCCCTGGTGGGCTCGTCCATGATCAGAATTTTAGGAGAAGTGGCAAGCCATTTGGCAAGCACCACTTTCTGCTGATTCCCCCCGGAAAGGTTTACTATCCGCTGGTTAATCGAGGGGGTCTTTACCGCCATGCTCTCGACCCCATGATTGACGATTTCCATTTCTTTTTGCCTGTTTACCCGGAGCCAGCTGATAAATTTCTCTAGTACGGCAAGCGATGTATTGAAGGAAACGGTATTTTCCAAAATAAGCCCCTGGGTTTTCCGGCTTTCGGGCACCAGAGCAAGCCCGTGTTTTTTCGCCGTGAGAGGGTCGGGCCGGGTGAGTTTTTGCCCAAACACGTCTATTTCGCCTCCGGCAAGTTCGTCAAAGCCCATGATACAGTTCATGAGTTCCGAGCGTCCCGCCCCGATGAGGCCGTAAAATCCGAGAACTTCCCCTCTGTGAAGGGTAAAGCTGCAATTATGTACCAGTGTCGTGGCGGAACTGACATTCTTTGCTTCCAGCGCCGGCTCTCCCCGGGCATTGTAAGTACGGACATAGTAGTTTTTAAGCTCCCGGCCTACCATCATCTGAATAAGCTCGTCGGCGTTGGTTTCTTCGGTCTTTTTCTCCCCCACATAGTGACCGTCCCTCATCACCATGACCCTGTCGGTAAGATCAAAAATCTCCGACATCTTGTGGGAGATATAGATGATGCCTATGTTTCTATTCTTTAATTCTCTTGCGGTTTTAAAGAGTATTTCGATTTCTTTTTCTGAAAGGGAGGATGTGGGCTCGTCCATGACCACAATTCTCGCGTTAAGGGAGAATGCCTTGGCAATCTCCACCATCTGCTGTTGCCCGGTACTAAGCCAGGAGACCCTGGTTGCGGGGTCCATATCAAGGCCAACGATGTCCATATACTGCCGGGCACTTTTGTTCATGGCGACTTTTGAGACCAGGCCAAATTTGTTTTTAATTTCCCTGCCCAAATAGATGTTTTCCGCCACCGAAAGATAGGAAACCAGGGCAAGTTCCTGGTGAATGAATGAAATGCCAAGCCCCTGCGCGTCATGCACCGTATTAATCGACACCGGCTTTTCATCAATGTGAATGGAACCCTCGTCAGGCTTGTAAATACCCCCCAGCACGTTCATCAGGGTAGATTTTCCTGCCCCGTTTTCGCCGAGAAGGCCAAGAATTGAGCCCGGTTCCAGTTTAAGATGGGCGTCTTCCAGGGCCTTTACCCCCGGAAAGGACTTGGTAATATGTTCCATTTTCAGAAGTGTTTTCTGCACAGCGTCTCCTTTACATAGGGGACCGCAGATACGGTCCCCTTTTTTTAACGCTTAATCATGAGAATTATTGCCAGCCATCGATGTTGTACCGATCGACATTTTCCTTGTTGATGATAAAGGTGTCAATGGGAATATCTTTGGGGATATTCGTATCGCCCTTGAGAACTTGCAGGGCAATTTCCGCGCTCTTTTTGCCAATCCCGATGGGGGACTGTGCGCCGGTCCCGGTCATCTTTCCGTCTTTAATCATCCTCTTGGCGTTGGGAGCGCCGTCAATACCGTATACGAGGATTCCGTCATTCTGACGGCCAGCGGACTCAATGGCCCTGACCGCGCCTTCGGCGGAAGGATCGTTGATACAGTAGATCGCCTGGAGCCTCCCTGAAGGATAGGACTGAAGAGCGTCTTCGGTCTTGGGCATAGTCTTATCGATGGCGCCTTCGCCGTCATAGACTTGCAGAATGTTGAAATAGCCGTTTGCCGTCTCGACAAAGCCGTCATAGCGGGGGATACAGGAGCCTGCCGCGGGGGAGTGCATGATGACGATATTGGAACCCCTGGGGATCCTTGTCATCATGTCTTTGGCGACGACCACGCCGGCGTTATAGTTGTTGGACGCAATGGTGGAAACGACCATAGCTTTATCCTCGTCGGTGATCAGCGGGGTATCGAAGATTACTATGGGAACTTTTTTATCCCGGCAAGCCATGAGGGCTTCGCGGACGCCGATGGAATCCCTGGGTGCAAGAAGCAGCACATCAATACCCTGGACAAGCAGATCCCTGATCTTGTCATTCTGAATGGACTGATCGTTATCCGCATGGAAATCCACCACCCTGACCCCTTGGGGTTCAAGGACTTCTTTGACGCCTTCTTCAAGGGCAAGCCAGAAGGGGTTATTCATCGTGGGCGGGGCATAGCCGACGACAATTTGTTTTTTACCACCCGCTGCGCCGCTGTCTTTGCCGCCCGCAGCAAACACGAGACCG
>JAITBG010000192.1 GCA_031283725.1 Treponema sp.
CAGGACCCCATACCCCGTTCCCGTGCGTTCCCGAAAACCCAACAAGGGTCCATAGGGGGGTTCTTTTTTACGTTCTGTGATAGTATTATTCAATCCAGGAGTATCTTATGGAACAGACCCTCTCGTATGTATTGGTAACTCCCTATACCATCGCCAAAAGCAGAACCGGAGGCGTACTGTCCCGGCTTATTTCCCGGGCGGAACTGGAACTGGTGGGCTGCCAAATGATAACTTTCAACGAAGCCTTTACCGGGGAATTCGCGGGCCACCTGCGTAAACAGAACCTGACCAACGACATCACCCTCCTGGCGGATTATGTGGAACAAAACCTGGGGCCTTCCGGCGGGAGGGAACACCGCAGCCTCCTGCTCCTGTTTCGGGGGGAGGACCCGTGCGGTAAGCTTGCCGCCATTTGCGGGCACCTGTATCCGGAACACCGGGAAGTGGATGATGTTACCGGGGAAACCATTCGGGGTACCTATGCGGATCTCATCACGGATCCCAAGGACCCTAAAAAGGTTACCTACTTTGAGCCCGCGGTAATAACATCCCGGAACCAGGACTGGGCGGATAAGGATTTAGCCCTCTTTGCCCGTTTTTTGAAGGGCAGGGAGAATATCGTCAATAATCTCCAGCACCCGGACCCTTCAAAGGTAGAACAGACTCTGGTCATCCTAAAGCCCGATAACTGGCAGTACGCGTCCTCTAAACCGGGTATCATTATCGATATGTTTTCCCGGACCGGCCTGCGGATTGTGGGGATCAAAATACACCGTTTTTCCCTGGCCCAAACCCTGGATTTTTACGGCCCGGTGGAAGTGGCGCTGCGGGAAAAGCTGGCCCCCGTCTTCGGGAAAAAAGCCCGGGAGCTCCTTGAAACGGAATTTGGCATCGTCCTTGATGACCATATTGAAAAAGCCCTGAGCGATAGTTTTGGCGTCCGGTATTCGAGGGATCAATTTGATCAGATTATCGAGTTTATGTCCGGAACCCGGACGGGTAAGTGCCCGCCGGAAGAAATCAGCCAGCCCGGGACCGTCAAGTGCATGATTCTCCTTTACGAAGGGGAGAACGCGGTTAAAAAGATACGGGATGTCCTGGGGCCCACGGATCCCCTGAAAGCGCCGGGAGGAACGGTACGCCGGGAATTCGGCAGCAACGTGATGATCAACACCGCCCACGCGTCGGATTCCGCCGCCAGCGCGGAACGGGAAAAGGGCATAGTTAAGATAAACGAAAATTCCCTGGGTAGTATCATTGACGCCTATCTGGCGGTACGGAAGCAGGGAATCTACGGAGCATAATGAACACGAAAAACGAAAACCCCCATTCCGCCGCGGCTCACTGGGCTGATGAAACGGCGGCAAAGATACTACGGGAAAAGGGCGAAAAGGAACAGTATACCTGCGCTTCGGGGATCACTCCCTCAGGGACGGTACACATCGGCAATTTCCGGGAGATAATTTCCGTGGATTTGGTAGCCCGGGCTTTGCGGGATCTGGGAAAAAAGGTGCGGTTCATTTATTCCTGGGACGATTACGATGTGTTCCGCAAGGTGCCCAAAAATATGCCTAAACAGGATGAGCTCCTCAAGTACCTCCGCTTCCCCATCACCATGGTACCCGATCCCTGGGACCGGGACGCAAGTTATGCCCGTCACCACGAGGTGGATGTGGAAACCATGCTGCCGGAAGTGGGTATCCATCCCGAATACCTCTACCAAGCGGAACGGTACCGCGCTTCCCGCTATGCCGAAGGGATACGCAAGGCCCTGGAACACCGGGATATTCTTAAAGGCATACTGGATAAATTCCGGGACGAGGACCATAAGATACAGGGTGAATGGTGGCCCGTAAGCGTTTTCTGCGATACATGCAACAAGGACGATACGGACATAGACGACTGGGACGGGGACTGGAACCTGAGCTACCACTGCAATTCCTGCGGCCACAGGAGCACTGTGGATATCCGCAGGGCGGCGGGGGTGAAGCTCGGCTGGCGGGTGGACTGGCCCATGCGCTGGGCCTACGAGCAGGTCGATTTTGAACCCGCCGGGAAGGACCACCACACTCAGGGGGGCTCCTTTGAAACGGGCCGTCATGTATGTAAGGAAGTTTACGGTCATGACGCCCCGGTAAGCTTCCGCTACGACTTTATCGGCACCAAGGGTGTGGCCGGCAAAATGTCCAGTTCCTCCGGCCAGGTGATAAACCTCAAGGATGTGCTGCAGGTCTACACCCCCGAGCTAACCCGCTACCTCTTTGCGGGTACCCGGCCTAACACGGAATTTACCATCTCCTTCGATCTGGACGTGATAAAGATTTACGAGGACTATGACCGGCTGGAGCGTATCGCCTGGAAGGCCGAAGAAGCCAAGGATGAGATTGCCTACCGGAAAGCCCGCCGGATCTACGAGCTTTCCCAGGTGGATGCGGCCCCCGATATAATGCCCTACCAGATACCCTTCCGCCACCTCTGCAACCTCATACAGATCGCCGACGGGAACATAGACCAGGCCCTGGCCGGCCTGGAAACCGGCGGCGGCCCCAAACCGGAGCAGATCCTAGGCCTCCAAGCCCGGGCGGAGCGGGCCAAGTATTGGGCGGAAAACTGCGCCCCCGAAGAGTTCCGGTTCCGGCTCCGGCCCGCGGGGGAAAAGGCGGCGCTCAGCGATACCGAATCCGCGGCCATACGGGACCTCCGGAACAGGGTTATTGCCGGTATTGAACAATACGCCGACGACAAGCCCTGCGCCGAAGCTATCTACAAAATCGCGGCGGACCACGGCATGGACGGCAAAGTCCTCTTCCGGGCGGCGTACCAGGCCCTGATCGGCAAAGACCAGGGGCCCAGGCTGGCGAACTTTCTGCGGTCTATTAACCGGGAGCGGTTGTTAGAGATACTAAGCAATTACTAAAGGAGTTTATGTGAAAACAAATATTCTCGGCGGGATTATTCTTAGCGCCATGACGGTAAACAGTTTTGCTGCGGACAAACCGTATTTTAGTTATCCGGTGGGACGGATCGAAGTACATATGCTGGTGGAAACCCAGGGTCCCGGGAACCCTTCCATTCTGATAAACCCCGACCGGGCGGCGATTGATCGGTATATCCCCGGGGGGACCTATACTTCGGCGGTCAACACCTTTCTTATTAAGACCCCGGACCGGATCATCGTGGTGGATACCGGCTTTGGCGGCGCCATCTTTAGTTCCATGAAAGCCCTGGGCTTTGATCCCGCACAGGTGGACGCGGTACTCATCACCCACATGCACGGGGACCATATCAACGGCCTTCAGAAAGACGGGCAAGCCCTGTTCCCCAAAGCACGGGTGTACCTGGCCCAACAGGAAAAAGATTTCTGGATTAAACCCGGCGCTTCTACGGCGGGTAATTCCGCCGCCGCGGCCCTGGCCCCTTACGGAAACCGGGTGGAGACTTTCCGCCCCGGCGAACTGGGGACCGTTATCGCCGATCTGATCCCGGGGATAAAACCCATCGCCGCCTTTGGCCACACGCCGGGCCATACCGCGTTTATGGTGGAGTCCGAAGGCAAGAAGCTCCTCATCTGGGGCGACTTAATGCACGTCCAGCTCATCCAGTTTCCCGTGCCGGGCCAGTCCGTGAGCTTCGACACGGAACCTGTGGCTGCCGCGGCAATCCGCCGGCAGATACTGGAATACGCCGCTCAAAACAAAATCCCCATCGCGGGGATGCATCTGGTGTATCCCGCCATAGGAACCGTCGCGGCGGATGGGAGCGGGTACCGTTTTACCCCGGCGGAGTAGGCTGCCCCAGTATCTCCAGCAGCCTATCCAAATCTTCCATTGAGTAATACTCAATACTGATGCTGCCCTTTTTCATGTCCCCGTGGATAGCTACCTTGGTTCCCAGGCGCTCCCTGAAACGGTCTTCCATGGAGACCAGTTCGGGGTCCAGCTTGGCCGCCGGCGGTTTAGCTTTGACCGTTTCCGGCTTCGGGCTGTTCAGGGCCGCCGCCCGGGTCTCCGCTTCCCGCACCGAAAGCCCCTGCCGGATGATTTCCCCCAGGAGCCGCTCCTGGGCCGCCTCGCTGTTTACCGCAAGGATTGCACGGCCGTGGCCGGAGCTGAGCTCACCCCGTTCAAGGCAGTCCCGGACCGCTCCGGGCAGCTTGAGGAGCCGCAGGGCATTGGCTACGGTGGAACGGTTCTTCCCGACTTTGGCCGCCACTTCATCCTGGGAAAGCCCGGCGAGCGCCATAAGCTCCCTGTAGGCGGCGGCTTCTTCTATGGGGTTAAGGTCTGAGCGCTGGACGTTTTCAATAAGCGCTACTTCCAGGCGTTTCTCGTCGGAATAGTTTCGTATAAGGACCGGGACTTCCGTAAGCCCGGCCAGGCGGGCTGCCCGGCTGCGTCGTTCACCGGCAACGATAATCCAGGTCCCGTCCCCGGCGTCCTCCACAATCAGGGGCTGGATGATCCCCTGCTCTCTGATAGAATCCGCCAGTTCCTTGAGGCTCTCCTCATCAAAATGTTTGCGGGGCTGGCCGGGGTTGGCCGTGAGCTTTTCCAGAGGAATCATCAATACTTGAGAGTCTGTCTTCGTTCCCGCAACGGTACCGCCCGGCACGCCGCCCAGCCCTATGGGCAGATCGTCATCTTCCGGAAGCAGGGCGTCCAGGCCTTTACCCAGGCGGTTCTTAGGCCCCACGGCGGACTACCTCCTCGGCAAGGCTCTTGTAGGCTCTGCCGCCGGAACTCTGGGGGTCGTAGCGGGAAATTGGCTGGCCGTGGGATGGAGCCTCGGAAAGCCGGACGTTACGGGGGACTATGGTTGTAAAAACCTTCTGCTTAAAATAGGCGCTCACCTGGCTTACCACCTCCTGGGCTAATCGGGTCCGTGAATCATACATGGTAAAGAAGAGCCCCCCTATTTCTAAGCTGGGGTTAAGTCTCTTCTGTATCCGCTTAATGGTCTGGAGCAACAGGCTAAGCCCCTCCAGAGCGAAGTATTCGCACTGCATGGGGATCAGTACCGCATCGGCGGAAACCAGGCCGTTTATGGTGAGCACCCCCAAAGAAGGGGGACAGTCGATCAGGATAAAATCATAGCTGTTCCGGACCGGTTCCAGGGCTCTTTTCAGGAAGTAATCACGATCATCCTGCTCGATAAGTTCCACCGCGGCGCCGGAAAGATCAATGCTGGCGGGGATCACCGAAAGGTTGGGAATCTCCGTGGACCGGATAACTTCGTTAACGGAGACGGTACCGGAAATAAGCTCGTACACCCCGGGTTTGACCGAGGCGGCTCCCACACCGCTGGTAAGGTTCGCCTGGGAATCAAAATCCACCAAGAGCACCGACTTCCCCGCTTCCGCAAGATAGGCCCCGAGACTGATGGCGGAGGTGGTTTTTCCAACCCCTCCTTTTTGGTTTACAAAAACATATACTCTACCCATTTTTCCAACCAGCGCTTACAAAACTAGTATATTCTATATTATTATGTTATGCTTATTCAATGCTGCTCAACGGAAGAACATAGGAGTATAAATGACATTCATACAAATGCTTGCCATTGATCTAGATGATACCCTTTTACGGTCGGATCTGACTATTTCCTTTCGTACCAGGAACGCTATACGAAAAGCGGAGACTCTGGGATGCGTGGTGGTCCTGGCTTCGGGTCGTGTTCTCTCGGCTATGGAACACTTTGCCCGGCTTTTGGGGCTCCACAAACGGCCCGGGTATCTGATCTGCAATAACGGCACCATGATCCAGGAAAGCCATACGGGGAAACTCATTTATGAAGCCAAAATTCCCGCGAAGGTTGCCCTGGTGGCCTACGATCTGGCGGCGGCGGAGGGTTTTCCGGTGCAGCTTTACGAAGATGATATAATGTATATCTCCCGGCCCAATGAATTTGCCGATTATGACCAAAAATTGACCGGGCTTAGGCAGGTGGTGGTGGAGAATTTTCGGGCTATGGTGGGCAACGGCTGCTATAAACTGATAATCCCCGGGGATCCTATGATCCTGAAGCCCCTGGAAAATATCTTGAAAACCTATATAGGCGACGAATTGACGATATTTGCCAGCAAACCCTACTTTCTGGAGATACTTCCCCACAATGTTGATAAGGGGACAAGCCTGGCAAAAGTGGCGGAAGTCCTGGGCATCCCCCGGAGTTCGGTACTTGCTATCGGCGACTCCATGAACGACGAGACCATGCTGCGTTGGGCCGGCATCGGGGTAGCCATGGCTAACGGCGATGACCGGATCAAGGGTATGGCCGCCATGATTACCGATAAAACCAACGATGATGACGGCGTGGCGGACCTGATCGAGCGGTACATTCTGGGAAAAGAAACCCTTCCAAACCCCGCCGGATAATCCCTCCGGGTACCGATAGGTTAAAATAATAATCTATTAGCATTCCGGCATACTCTGCCGATAATCAGATTATGAAACAGTTAAACCGGATTTTTGTAGTATTCTTTATTTTGGCCGCGTTTTGTACGCTCCAAGCCCAGGATATCACTGATTTGACCGTAGACCCCTTCCGCGGGGCCGATGGTTATGCCGGAAATACCAACCTTTCCGGCATCGGCGATTACGATTTAAGCGTTACTTCCACCGGGACCACTCCGGCGGGTATTCCCCCGGAATCTGTTCCGGCGCCTCAAAGCGGTCTCGGGAGCGCTGCCTTCCGCCAGGAAGGTATTGCCTCCTGGTACGGTACGGAGTTCGAGGGTCATCCCACCGCATCGGGGGAACTTTTCAACCCGGCCCAGTTGACCGCCGCCCACCCTAGTCTACCTTTCGGTACCATGCTGAAGGTAACAAATGTCCAGAATAACCGTCAGGTTACCGTCCGGGTTAACGATAGGGGACCCTTTGTAAACACCCGGATCATCGATGTTTCCCGGGCGGCTGCGGAAGTTCTGGATATACTCGGTACCGGAACCGCCCCGGTGGTTGTGGAGCTGGCCGAAGAAGCGGCTATAGCCACTCCCCCCCAGGCATCGCCCATATTACCCGAACCATGGATAGCCCCGATTCCCGCCCCTGCCCAACCCTCTGTGGCGGTACAACCATCGGCGGCGGACCCCAGTGCCGCGGTGGTAAAACCGGGGATTCCCCCCTTTGGGACGAACAAACGGTACCGTGTCCAAGTAGGAGCCTATAAGGTTACTAGGAACGCCGTGGACACCTTTGACCGCATAAAAAGCCTGGGTATCGAGCCATCCTATGAACGGCATGAAAATTTTTACCGGGTAGTAATCGCCGGTATACGGGCAGAGGACATTCAAACCCTGGCAGGAAGGCTCGGTTCGGCGGGATTTAGTGAAATTCTCGTTCGGGAAGAATAATTTCTTGACCCTAACTATGAATTTTTTGTATATTCTATTTATTAGAACACTTTATACTTATCACTAATTGAATGGAGGACCATATGAAAGTAAAACCCTTGGCCGACAGGGTCATGGTTAAGCTGGAAAAGAACGAAGCAAAAACCGCCGGAGGGATTATCATTCCCGATACCGCCCAGGAAAAGACCCAGACCGGGGCTGTGGTAGCAGTGGGGGATGACAAAGAGGTGATCAAGGTTAAGGTTGGGGATAAGGTCATGTATGACAAGTACGCCGGAACCCAGGTCAAGATCGACGGAACCGAACACCTTATCCTTAAAATGGCCGATATTATCGCCGTCATTGAATAAGCGGTTCTTCGTTTACTGCAAAATCTATCGGAAAGCCCGGTGTGCAAAGCCGGGTTTTTTTATTTCCCGATGGTACGCAATGAATCCGGGGTTGTCCAAGAAGGTTTTCTAGAGGCCCTTTGCTTTTGCCGAGGAAGTAGAGATTTTTTGAAATACTAGAGTCGTAGATGGGAATAGGCGCCTTATTTTAGCCGTTTATCCAGTACACATCCGCTTTATATCGTACCCGAGGTAATAATCCCCACTCGGTGTAAACCCCGTCAAAAGATAATCCCCAGCCAATGGGCAGGATCGCTCATGTTTTGTGCGATACGCCCCAGGGATACCGAGGCGGTGGTCTCCGCCACCAGCCACCGTTTGCCCGCCCAATCAAACCGGGCGCCGGGTCCCGGGGTATCAATCAAACCCATGGCGTGGCCGTAGTCCGATGAAACCATAATCGCCGCGGGGATATTCGCCTGCTCAATAATGATAGCCCAGAGCATGGCGCGGCTGTCGCAGTCCCCCCGGCCTTCAATGGCGGCGGTGACCAGATTTACAAAATCGCTGCCCAAGAGATCCCGCTCGTAGTTAAAGGTTTGTACCCATCTCAAAGCCTTTTCCGCTATATCCGGCGGGGCTTGATCCCTGCCGCTGCCGGCAGTGGGTGCAGATAGGGGGTAGAGGCCGGGCGCCCAGTGGCGTTCCAGGGCAAAGGCGATGCCACTGAGGCGGCTGAAGGAGTCCCGGTAGATGACCCGGTAAAAACGGGTCCAGGCTTCTTTCCAATAGGGCTTACCGGCGGAATATTGAAGCACCTCGAATTCCCGATCCACCAGGGCCTGGGCTCCCAGGGAATCATACTCACAGGCAAAGGCTTCCAGTTGTAATCCGAAAGGGCATACCCGTACCCGGTTTCCCCGGGGGTAGGTGAATTCTGTTATGGGACCGGGGAAACGCTGATCTCCCTCCGCGGGAGAGAGGGAGTCCAGGGCGGAAAGGGAGAGGTTCTGCAGTTCGGCCTTTCCCGCATCACCGTAGGCCAGGGCCGCGATCAGGGGTGTACCGGCTGCCTGGGATTCCAGTTTCATACAAAGCCCCCAACCGGAAAGGCGGACATTCTGAGCCCGGTTTTCCGTTGACGGAGCCGCGGAAATTGAGAAATCCAGCCGCAAAAGAACCGCCTTTTTGTTCCGGTACTCAAAAACGGTAGTTTCCCCGCTGCTGTTAAGGCGCCTTTTAAGATCCGCAGCGAGGGTTTCGGCTGAAGGGTATGCGGCCTGTCTTGCCGGTGGGTATACCACCAGTTCAAAATTTGCCCCGCCGGGAGTCCGGAAGCTGAACCGGTCCCTATTATCCCCGGAAACATATTTATACTCTTCGGGGAGATCCATGCGGAAACCCCAGGACGGGGACTTCAATGGTTCCGCGTACGGTATTGCTACACAAAGTACCGCGAACAGTACCGGGGCCAGAATGTTTCGTTTATTCATGATACTATAATAATCGGTATAATAGGGAATTTAGCGTGAAGAATATTGCGGTACTCTTTGAGAATGCCCAATGTATAGTCCTGAATAAGCCCGCCGGTCTTGCGGTACAGGGCGGGGAAAGGGTGGGGACATCCCTGGATTCCCTCCTGGCCGCTGAATATTCTCCTCGGCCTCTGCTGGTACACCGCCTGGACAAGGACACATCCGGCATCATCCTGGTGGCCAAAAACAAAGCCGCCGCAGCCCTTTTTTCCGGCATCTTTACCCGCCGGGAAAACGCCGCTCCGGCCTTACATGTCCGGAAACAGTACATGGTCCTCTGCGCAGGCTGCCCTGAACCGCCAAGTGGAACCATAGAAACGGATCTTGAAATCCGCGGGACTAAGCGGAAGGCCCGCACCGGCTACCGTTGTGTCAGAGCCGGAGAATTTTCCTGCCTGGAGTTGGAACTCGGTACCGGCCGCATGCACCAAATTCGCCGTCACCTGGCTTCCGAGGGTCACCCTATCCTTGGCGACGATAAGTACGGCGACTTCGTCCTGAACAGGAAGCTCCGCAAAGAACGGGACTTAAAAAAACTGCTGCTCCACTCCAGCCGACTGGTCATTCCGGAAGAGCTTTGCGGCTTTCCGCTGGATGTCAGCGCGTCTTTGCCGGAATACTTCCAGCCGTTTCTGACGGCGTTTTAGCAGCTTGTTTGGACTAAGTTGGTATGTATAGCGTAAAAGGAGTTAGCAGTGAAGTATGCGAATCAGATATTTGACAAAAGCAAATGTTTAAGATACAACAAATAGCAGAAATTTTGCATATAGTTTGACAGGGTATATCAATATCTGATACTCTAAAATATGAATTTGTTCCGATATTAGTATGGGGGTGTACATTGGCATCGGTTCACGAGTATAAGCGATTTGAGAACAACCTGGTTCAAAGGGCGAAAAATCTGGTCCTTATGATTGGTAAGGGGTTTATCTCCTTCCTCCGGGCTGTGGTCAGAGTCTTAAGTTGCCGCTATACCGTTGTTTTGGTCCCCCATTCAGAAAAAAGGGTCTATAACCTCCATGTAACTGTTTTATCCATGGCCTGTGTGGCCCTTATTTTAGCGGGGATTGTGGCGGTCTTTTTTTGGTACGGAGCATCCTACAGTAATACTAAGAACATTGCGGCGGAGAAAGACGGCCGCTTAAAGAACACCCAGGCAAGCCTGGATCAGCTGCGGGATGAAACTTCCCGGCTTTTACGGACCGCCCGGGGTTTTGAAGCGGCCCTTTCAAACACCCTTTCCGCTCTTGGGGTGGATACTCCGTCGAATAGAGCTGCCTCCCCGTCCCTATCGGGGGACCTTTCCTCCTTATTCGATATCAAAGAAACCGCTGAAGGCACCCTTCAGGAAGTGAACGATGTGCGCCGCTTATCGGAGTATTTGGCCTCTGCGGTGGAACCGGTTAAAGAAATCGGCACCCTGCTGGATTCTCAGAGCGCACTGCTCACGGAAATCCCCAGCGTCTGGCCCATCAAGGGCGGGATCGGTCATATTTCAATGTTCTTTGGGCAAAACGAAAACCCCTTCACGGGACAGTATTACATTCATAAGGGGATTGATTTGTCCACCTATCGTCAGGGGGACGCCATTGTGGCTACCGCGGACGGACAGGTGGTTACCGTGGATTACGATGCCACGGGCTTTGGAAATTACATTATAATTAAGCATAAACACGGGTTTTATACCCGGTACGGTCATATGCAACAGTTCCGGGTAACCACGGGGCAGCGGGTACAACAGGGTGAAACCATCGGCTATATCGGAAATACCGGACTTTCCACGGGTCCCCATTTACACTACGAAGTCCATATCGGCTCCGACGTGGTAGACCCCTTCAAGTACCTCAATATGCGTTCCAGCATCGCAAAAAACGCGCGGTAAACCCGGGGCGGCTGCAGGGGGGGGGGCGTGTCCAACGGCAGACTTGAAGATTTTTCCATAAACACTATTGTGGGTCCCGGCGCCTCAATTAACGGCGATATCGAATCCGGCGGTTTTACCCGTATAGACGGCAGTATATGGGGCAACCTGAGCACGAAAGGCCGGATCGTGGTGGGAGAAAAGGCCCGGATGAAGAGCAACATCAGCGGAACCACCGTAACCGTGGGCGGAGTGGTTTACGGTAATATCTTTGCCAGTGAGCGGATCATCATCCTCAACACCGGGCTGGTCCTGGGAGATATCATCACCCGGCGTATCCAGGCGGATGATGGATGCCTCATTCACGGCAAGGTAACGGTTTGTCAGAGTGAGGAAGCCTGGGATAAGGCCATAGCCGAATACCGGGACGCCCAGGGGGTAAAGTCCGCCCTTTCCGGGTTCTCCTTTTTGCGGGAAACTGCGATGGAGAAAACTAATGGATAAGATAGACATCCCCGGCGGCGGCGCGCCTATTTTTAACGCCTATACCGTGGCCCGGGGAGGATCTCAGAAGTCCAAGGAAAAAGGGGCTGTCAAAAAGACTCCCTTTTCCCGGCTGTTTGAGGAAAAAAACATCCGGGAAGGCGGGCTGCCCGAAGTTCTCCCCGATTATCCGCCGTCGGAGGGGATCCTCCAGGAATTGCTGGACGATGTTCACAGCGCCGGAGACGCCCTGAAGCAGCGGCCCCTGGCGGAAGAGATAAAACAATACAAACGGGCGGTACGGCATTTTTTGCATTATGTGGTGGAGAACGGGTATTCGGTAAAGACAGAAAATTACCTGTTTAACCACGAGAAACGCCGTAAAGTTCAGATTGAGGTGGTGGATCAAAAGCTGGAGCAGTTGGCATCGGGCATCCTGTCAGGTCAGCTTAAGCAGGTTGAATTATTGGCCCGGCTTGATGAGATCACCGGTCTCCTGGTAGATTTATTACAATAAAAGGATAGAACATGGCTCAATCCGGTGATTATGATGATATAAACGAGGGCGAAGATATTTCCGGCCTTGAGGATAGACCCTCCGAAACCGACTTAGAGAAAACCGATGTAATCGTTGTAGCCGGAGAGGAAGCCCTGTCCCCGGACACCCCGGTGTACAGGCTCCGGCTCTCCTATTCCAACGAAACTTTTCTTGCCGCTTTCAAAGATGTTCTGGGCAAAGGAAGCTGGGTCCTGGTTCCTACCCGCTACGGCAGGGATCTGGCCCAGATAATCGGCCCGGTTCAGCTCAAAAATTCCGCCGCCCTTTCCGAGGTTACCCGGATTGAACGGCCCGCCTCCAAGGAAGACCTGGAAAAATCCGCCTATAACCGGAAGCAGGAAAAAGAAGCCTTCCGTATCTGTAAAGAAAAGATCGGGAACCACCGGTTGGAAATGAAACTGGTTTCGGCCCATTATCTCCTGGAAGAATCCAAGATTCTGTTCTTTTTTACCGCGGAAAACCGGGTGGACTTCCGGGAACTGGTAAAGGATCTGGTGGGTGTCTTTAAAACCCGGATAGAACTCCGGCAGATAGGGGTTCGGGATGAATCCCGGGTGGTGGGCGGCCTTGGGGTCTGCGGCCGTGCTTACTGTTGTCACGCGGTTTCGGACAAATTAAAGCCGGTCTCCATAAAAATGGCCAAGGATCAGAACCTCTCGCTCAACTCTGTGAAAATCTCCGGCCCCTGCGGCCGTCTCCTTTGCTGTCTCGCCTACGAACACAACTTCTACAATGAGCAACTCCGCATCATCCCCCAGGAGGGCTGCAAGATCAGCTACGACGAATCCCTTTGGAAAGTGATTGAGGTCAACGTAGTAGCCGGCACCGTAAAACTAAGCGCCGAAGAGGGGCGGCAGATCACCTTGCCTTCCACTCGGTTTGAAAAAATCGACGGGCGATGGCAGATAAAGAGACATTAGAACAGGGAAACTTTCACGAAAAAACAAAAGCCTAGGTGTTATAACTCCAACTCCAGCGCCCCGCTTTTCCCGTCCCGCCGCTCAGGTTTTTTCATCGCAAGCCTTAGCTGAGCCCCGGATTCCAGCGCTTCAATACCGTCTTTCTTTCCGCTTACCAGTACCAGTCCCCGGGCGGAACATCCGTAGCGCCCATGAAGCGCCGCATGCCCCGGGCGCTTCTCCTTACCGGTCAGGGGAAAGGCGTCGGAGACGACCCGTACCGTAAGGAGGCTCGCAGGATCAGATTCCGGAGCCGGGGCGTTTACCGGTCCTGAGAGAAGGAAACTCAAAACAGCCCGTTCCTTGGGAAGCCCCGCGGTCTCTGAGAGACGGCGCAGGGCCGCCGGGGCGTCGGCGGTAGTAAAGGCAAAGTGACACCACTTGGAATCCCCCTTGTCTGAACGGGAAGCGGAAGTACCCGGCAGCGGACAGGGATCGGCGTGGGTGCAAGGGGCAAGGGGCAGGCGGCCCTGGGCGATCAAGGCATCCCTAAGAAGGCTAATGAATTCGCCGCAGCGGGGAACACCGGGTTCAAGCACCAGAATGGAGCCTGATTCCAGGGACAGGGCCGAAAGGAGACGCGCCTGTTTTTCCGCAAAGATCGAAAGGGCCCTCTGGGGTGAGCGGCCCGTCCGGGGGAGTTCCCCGAAAAGTTCGTTAAACAGATTAACCGCGGTAACCAGATTGGCCTTTGGGAAACGGACCGGATCGCCCAGAGAAGCCCTGACAGTTTTGATGGTCCAGGCGGCAGCCGCATCGTCTTTAGTATCGCCGCTAATGAGGGCTGCGAATATTTTTTTCCCTGCATCCAAAACCGCGGCGGTACGGTCCATGCACCGGAACTCCAGGGGGATACTCCGCAAATCGGGCCGGGAAATCCAGAGAGCAATAGGCAGGGTGAGGGGACCGGAACCCAGGTCGGTAATGACGCCGGCGTTCAGGGAGAGGGGCAAGGCCGGAAGCAGCCGGATTAAGCGGTAGACGTTCCAGGGGAGGAAGTAACGCAGGTAGGCTGAAAGAAGGGGAGCCTCACTCATGTAGGAGCCGTTCCGTTCACCCCGGCCGCTGGTAAGCAGGCGGGAGAGTTCCGCCACATCCCGGGGCAGGCCGGAGCGGAAACGTTTTGGTATAGGGAGGACCTGATCTACCAGTTCGGGAATTGCATCTAAGCGCCGCTGCATTTTCACAGGCAGCGGGGGAAAGATACTTTTCATCAGAGGGGGTCCTGGTCTTCTCCGGTTCGTTTTGCCGGGGAGGCCGGATCGTGGACTAAAAAATACAGATCCAGCAGCTCCGAGCGGAGAGCTTCAATATGGGCTTTGAGGTTTTGCGCGGGTAACTGTGTTGAAGACGGCTTTTCCGCCCCGGCGGCAGCAACACTATCACCGCCGGCATCATCTCTGCCGGTAATTTCCCGAAAGAGCTGATCCCTGGCGCCTTCGATAGTAAAACGGCGATCGTAGAGAAGGTACTTCAGCCGAAAGAAGATCAGCAGATCCCGCTTGGCGTAGACCCGCCTGCCCGAAAGATCCTTTCGGGATTGAATCAGGGGGATTTCCTTTTCCCAGTAGCGGATTACATGAGCCTTAACCCCCAGGAGTTTTTCCAGATTCCCAATCCCGTAGCAGGTCATGGTTCAACGCCCTGCCTTCCGGTCCGGTCCCTTCTTAGCGGAGCCGCGGATCTCTATACCCAGAGGGATGAGGGAATAACCCAGGTCCCGGCGGATTTTGTTTCTAAGATAACTAATATATGATTCCCCCACCGCCTTGGGACGGGAAGCAAAGAAAATAAACCGTATGGGGTTATCCGAAACCTGGACGGCGTATTTCAGTTTGAACCTGGTTCTGACTCCCCCAGGGGGCGGAAAATCCAGAAGCCAGCGCTCCAAGGCCTGGTTCAGAGCCCCCGTATCGGTATGGCGATTAAGCTGGGAGTACATCCGGATAGTAATGTTGAGCAGCTCATCGAGGCCCGTACCGTCCCGGGCGCTGACCGGCATAATGGGAGCGTACTCCATCTGGCCGAAGAGGAAATGGATACGATCCTGAACCGCAGTAAAGGTGTTTTTTACATCCGGCATGGTATCCCACTTATTGAGGACCATGACAAGTCCCCGGCCCCGTTCGTCCGCCAGGGCGGCGATTTTCTTATCTTGATCCGAAAGGCCATCCAGGGCATCGATCATCAGAAATACGATATCTGCGTCGTCCATGGATTTGATAGCCCGGTTCACCGAATAGTATTCGATATTTTCCGTAACTTTGCTTTTTCGGCGTATCCCCGCAGTGTCCAGAACCTGGAAATCCCGGTTCTTGTAGGAAAAGGTTCCTTCTACCACATCCCGGGTAGTCCCCGGTACCCCGCTCACAATGGATGCCGCCGAGGCGGTGAGGCGGTTCGACAGCGTGGATTTTCCCGTATTGGGCTTCCCCACAATAGCTATTCTGATAGGCCGTTCATCCGAATCATCAAGTTCAACTTTGGAAAAATCAAGCCGGGCGGTGACGGCATTTTCCAGGTCTCCCACATTGTCCCCATGCTCGGCGGAAACCATCAAAACCTGATCGAAGCCATAGGAGAGGATGTTCCAGGATTCGTTTTCCCGGCGGCCCCCCTCGGTCTTGTTTACCACCGCCAAAAGCTTGTTTTGGTAAGGCCGCAAGAGGCCGATAAATTCCTCGTCCTCAGCTTTTAACTCCCCCGCTTCCAGGATGAGGAGGATCAGATCCGCCCTTTCAAGGGACCCCAGGGTCCTCTCCAGCACCAGATCGTCCAGGGTATCATCGGGGACATCCCTGCCGCCGTCAGCTTTGCGGTCCAGCTTAAAGCCGCCGGTATCCATGAGCCGCAAGGGTCTCCCATTGATAAAGGTGTCCATGACCACGGGATCCCGGGTTACCCCCGGGGTTGGATCGGTAATGGCGCGCCGCTTGTGAAGAAGCCGGTTGAAAAGGGTGGATTTGCCAACATTGGGACGGCCCACTAAAACTACCGTGGGAAGCTTCCGGTATTTATTTTGGGGATCAAATTCCATTACAGCCGGCCTTCAGTTATTGGGGAAATGTTCGGCCATCCATGCGTTGACCAGGGCATCGATCTGCTTGTAGGAGGTACTGACCATGGCCTTCTCTGCAAGGATACGGCAATCCTCGATGGTGGTTCCCCGTATGATCTGTTTAACCATGGGGATAGCGGCGGCGGTCATACTGAATTCGTCCAGCCCTAGACCCAGCAGTATGGGGGTTACCAGGGTGACCCCTGCCAATTCCCCACACATGGCGGCTTTAATCCCCCTGGCATGGGCGGCGTCAATGGTCAGCTTGAGTATCCTGAGCACCGCCGGATGAAAGGGCTGGGCAAGGTAGCTCACCTTTTCATTTCCCCGGTCAACCGCCAGGGTATATTGGAGGAGATCGTTGGTCCCCAGGGAAAAAAAGTCCGATTTACAGGCAAGAACATCAGCGGTAAGCGCCGCGGAGGGGATTTCGATCATGGTCCCCACTTCTATCTTTTTGGAAAAACGCTGCTTTTTCTGCAGACATTCGGCCTTGGCCTCCTCCAATAAGAGCAGCACTTGCTCCAGCTCCTCAACCCCGGAGATCATGGGGAACATGATTTTAACATTTCCGTGGACACTGGCCCGGAGTATGGCCCTCAGCTGGGTCTTAAAAAGATCCGGCATGGCAAGGCACATACGGATAGCCCTCCAGCCCAGGAGCGGGTTTTTATCATCCGAACTCGGAATATTGGGCGACACCTTATCTCCCCCGACATCCAGGGTCCGGATAGTCACCGGCAGGTTCCCCATGGCTTTCAACACCGTACTATAGGCATGGTACTGCCGCTCTTCTTCCGCAGCCTGACCGGGGGTAAGGTAGAGGAACTCAGAACGGTAGAGGCCGATACCCTCGGCGCCATACCGTAAAACCTGTTCAGCTTCCTCGGGTATTTCGATATTCGCCTTAAGGCTCACCAGGTGGCCGTCCTTGGTTTCAGCCGGAAAATCCACCGTCGAAAGAAGTTTATCCCGTTTCCGCTGGTACTGCTTTATGGCGTCCTGGTATTTAACCAGGGTGTTTTTATTGGGGTTGATGATCACCTGGCCGGCGTTTCCATCCACCACCAGGATATCTCCGGCGTTGGTCTCCCTGGTAACGACAGAAAGCCCCAATACCGCCGGGATTCCAAAAGCCCTGGTCAGGATAGCGGCATGGGAAGTCGGGCCGCCCATATCCATCAAAATACCCTTGACCCTGTCCTTATTCATGGTCAACACTTCCGACGGCAGAAGGTCATGGGCAACCAGGATAACATCCTCGGTCAGATCCGCAAGAGAAAATTCCTTTATCCCCAAGAGTTTATGTATAATCCGGTGGGATACATCGGCGATATCCACCGCCCGTTCCCGGAGATAGGCGTCCGGGGAAGACTGCATCTTTGAAACAATCTCACGGGAGATGTCCCAAACAATCCACTCGATATTTTCACGATCCGCTTCCAGCCGTTCCTTAATCTGATTCTGAAATTCCGTATCCTCCAGCATCATCAGGTGGGCCTGAAAAATATCCGCCCTTTCCTTGCTTGTTTCAAGGACAGCCTTGTCATGCAGGGCTTGTACATCCTCCGCGGCGGCCTCGATAGCGGTAAGAAAACGCCGCCACTCAGCATCAACCTGGGTCTTTCCCACGGCATACCGGGGAATATCATGAAATTCATTCCCCTGATAGAAGAAAAGCTTTCCGATAACAATCCCTGGAGACGTGGAAACTCCGTTCAACCTTTTCATACTATGTAGAATACCTCAAGAGCCGGGTGCTGTCAAATATCCGCGTTATCTCACGGTTTCATACGGAAACGGCCTGGGTACTGGACCTCTGTTCCGATTATTTGTATTATAATCACCATTGCAGCCGCGGCAGCGGCTGAAAGCCGCCTTAGATGCGGATTAGATAGTCAAGGAGGTGGGAATGAATCGTTCTAATTTCTTGTATTGCAAGCAATTACCCCCCCCCTCCCCTTGGTCTGGTTTAGGTGCCTATTCTGACCGATACGGCTCTTTTCCGGCTTTTTATCCCCCCCATTCCCTCCGGGAAAACACGCTCAATCCTTACCGGAGCCCGGTAAACCCGTACAAGATCCCTCTAAATCATTCAGAGAGTTCTCCAAACCCCCTGTAAAGATCTCTCCAAACCATCACGGGAACGCGCTCAATCATCAAAAGAAGGCTTACCCGAAGCCCTCCGGGGTTTCTAACGTATATTTCAGGAGGATAGGTATGGCAACTGATTATCTCAACAAGAAGGACGCGGATTTCGAAACCTGGTTCAGCTTTAAGTACCAGTATGTGTCCCAAAAATGCGCCGGGCAGCCGCCCGTGTGGGCTCACATCCCCCAGGCCGCGCTCAGCAAACTGGGGGAACTGCATGCCGCGTGGAAAACCGCCTACAGCGCCGTCATCGGCCCCCACACCAAGGTGGACACCGAGGCCAAGAACGACGCGAAAAAGGCGGCGAAGGCGGCCGTCAGACCGTTTGTGAACCAGTACCTGCGCTACTTCCCGGTAACGGACGAGGATCGTACGGCCATGGGTATTCCAAACCGCGACCCCCATCCCACACGTTTAAGGAGAGCGACCGGGGGAAGCGGGGTAAGGTCCAGGTGAAGAAAGGGAAATTCTCGGAGATTCTCAGCGCCCTCATTCCGTAACCAAAGAGGGAAGAGTGGGGAGGGAATTACAAAGAATTTTTAACCGCCAAGGCGCACAAAGGAAAGAAACAGGCGTTTTTCCCCTTCTTTCTTTTTCACTTGGTGTGCTTTGGGGTTTTTTACCTTCTGTTCGGGTGGTTCGGTATTTTACGCTGTTGTTAACGGCGATAAAAGAACCTGTCCGTTGGGCGGGGATATGTAAAGTATATGAGCCAAAGGTTCATATAGCCAAAATAAGGAGAAAAAGATGGTAAAGAAATGTATTTTGTTTTTGGGGATTGTACTTTGTGCCGGACTCACCAGTTGTGCAACCTTGTTCACCCAGAAAGCGATTACGATTAAGACCAAAAGCGGCGGTGAAAGCGGTACGGTCAAAATTTATGAGGGGTCAAAAATTGCCGCTCTTACGGACGATAAGGGAGCTATTGTGTATAACGGGGAACTTCCCGCCAGAGTTCCGGTAACCATCTCAGGCGGACAGTTTGTTGTTGAATACACCGACAAAGACGGGAACCCGGCGACTAAAGTGATCGGGGCGGTCATTAACCCATTGCTTATTTTAGACGGCTCCTATATTGTAGGCCTCGTTGTCGATCTTATCACCGGCAATATCTTCAGCTATCATTTCTCGAACAAAAAAATCCCGGTGAGTTTTCAATATCAGGATGAAATCCGTTTGTTCGCATGGGTTGGTGAAGGTGTTCCACCGGGGATACCGCAGCAGCAGCTTGCCCTGATAGGAAAACTGAACGACAAATAATTAAAGGGAAGCGCAAAACACCTTCCGGCAGGGGCGATGGGCGGCATAGCCGCTCTCCGCCCCTTTTTTATCGGCTGCGCCGTAGGCTCATGGGGGACAGTCTCTAGGGAACCTCTGGAAATCACCAAAACGCCTTGATTGTCCCCTGTATGCGGGTATACAAAGAGCTAATTTCAAAACCCGGCCGGCGTGAATCTGGGGCCCGATGCAGGGACTTTTGCAGAAATTATACATAAATTACAATTCTAGGAACAAATCCCCCCGGTTTTCGCGAAAAAATTTCCGAAAAACGGCCGAAAATGATGATTTTCTCATTTTTTATTCCTTGTTTTTCATTTGGGCTTGCATAAAACGCCATATACCGGATACCATGACGGCGGAGGCTGAAATGAAAAAACAGGCCGGGTTTGCCGCACGAGCTAAGCTCGTCTTGGAGGATGGGTCGGAGTTCGCCGGGTGGTCCTTTGGGAAAGCCCGGTCCCAGGCAGGGGAAGTGGTTTTTACCACAGGGATGACCGGATATCCCCAATCTTTGACAGACCCTAGTTTCCGTGGACAGATCCTGGTGGCTACCTACCCTTTAATGGGAAACTACGGGGTGCCGGTAAAGCCCAAAACCGCGGAGCCCTTTTACGATGAACAGGGTATCCCCAAACATTTTGAGTCTCCCCGTATCCAGGTTTCGGGCTTTGTGGTGGCCGAAGCCTGTGCGGAACCAAGCCATTTTGCCTCCGGCGTATCTCTTACGGCTTGGCTTGAAAAAAACAATGTCCCCGGTATCTGCGGTGTTGATACCCGATCCCTTACGGAGCGGCTCCGGGAACACGGGGTGATGCAGGGAAAGATTCTGGTAGAAGGGAGCCGGGACGTAACCATGGATTCAGGGATTGTAAGCCATCCGGTGGCGGATGTTTCCCCCCGGGAAATCAGGCGATATCGCTCGTTGGGGACCGCGGAAAACGAAAGGCTCCCCCGTATTGCCGTGGTGGACTGCGGGGCAAAGGCTAACATACTCCGCTGCTTCCTCACCCGGAAGGTGGAGCTTATCTGCGTACCCTGGGATTCGGATCTCTCGGGTCTTGAATACGACGGCATCTTCCTGTCCAACGGCCCCGGTGATCCCAAGGCCTGTAGTAAAACTATCGCCACCCTCCGCCGGGCATTTGACCGGGAGAAACCGATCTTCGGCATCTGCCTGGGAAATCAGATCATGGCGCTGGCTGCCGGGGCGGACACCTACAAGCTTCCCTACGGCCACAGGGGACAGAACCAGCCCTGTATCGACACTGAAACTAAGCGCTGCTACATCACCAGCCAGAACCACGGCTATGCGGTTCGGGGAGAAACCATCCCAAAAGGCTGGGAGCCCTGGTTCATCAACGTCAACGACAACACCATTGAGGGCATCCGCTCCACTAAACACCCCTTCTCTGCGGTACAGTTCCACCCCGAAGGTTGTCCGGGCCCCCGGGACACGGAGTTTCTTATGGATCGCTTCGTGGAACAGGTAAAACAGGGACTATGAGGAATGAAAGGAATAGTAAAATGAAAAACGACAGGATTCATAAAGTATTGGTACTCGGGTCCGGGGGGTTGAAGATTGGGCAGGCCGGGGAGTTTGACTACTCCGGGTCCCAGGCGCTGAAAGCCCTGCGGGAAGAGGGGATCAGTACGGTGCTGATCAATCCCAATATTGCCACCATACAGACCAGTGAAGGTATGGCGGATTCCACCTATTTCCTGCCGGTAACCCCCGAATATGTCAGGCAGGTGATCGAAAAGGAACGGCCTAACGGAATACTCCTCTCCTTCGGGGGACAGACCGCACTGAATTGCGGGGTGGCACTAGACCGGGACGGGACTCTCTACAAATATGGGGTTAAAGTTCTGGGTACCTCCATTAAGACCATCGAGGATACCGAGGACCGGGAACGGTTTGTGGATCGGCTGGGCGAGATCGGCGCCTTGACGCCCCGCAGTATCGCTGTTACCGGCACCGATGAGGCGGTGGAGGCGGCGGAGAAGATCGGCTATCCCGTGATGGTACGCATCGCCTACGCCCTTGGGGGCTCCGGTTCGGGGATCTGCCGGAACGAAGGGGATATACGCCGCCGCTGTGACCGCGCATTCTCACATTCGCCCCAGGTGTTGGTGGAAGAATGGCTTGGAGGGTGGAAGGAAATTGAATATGAAGTGGTTCGGGATAAGAACGACAACTGTATTACTGTTTGTAATATGGAAAACTTCGACCCCTTGGGGATACACACAGGCGAAAGTATCGTTGTGGCCCCATCACAAACACTAACTGATTCAGAATACCATAAACTCCGGCGTATCGCCATAGAGGTGATCCGCCACCTAGGTATCGTGGGAGAATGTAACGTACAGTACGCCCTGGACCCGGAGTCTGAGGATTACCGCATTATCGAAGTGAACGCCCGGCTTTCCCGGAGCTCCGCCCTAGCTTCCAAGGCCACGGGCTACCCCCTAGCTTTTGTGGCGGCAAAACTCGCCCTGGGCTATTCTCTTGTGGAAATCGAAAACCGTATTACCAGGGTTACCAAGTCCTGTTTCGAGCCCGCTCTGGATTACTGTGTAGTAAAAGTGCCGCGCTGGGACCTCATGAAATTCAAGAACGTCGATGTCCGCATCGGTTCGGAGATGAAGTCCGTGGGGGAAGTGATGTCCATAGGCCGCAATTTCGAAGAAGCCATTCAAAAAGCGCTGCGCATGACCGGTATCGGCGCGCCGGGTCTGGCCGCTGATGATTCACTTTGCGGCAGCGGCCTGGGAAATATCAAGGACGCCCTGAAAAAGCCCACGGACCGGCGTATCTTTATCATCTACCGTGCGCTTCGGGAAGGCTGGACCGTGGATCGAATCTACCGGCTTACCAAAATAGATCGCTGGTTCCTCTACAAGATTGCGAATGCCCTGGAAACGGAGAAGGAGCTTCGGAAAATCGGAGGCACAGGAGAGAGAACATGGGAGAGTATAAAAAAGGAAAATTCCCCTCCCCCGCTGGATCGTGAGCTGCTTGCCCGGGCGAAAAGCCTTGGGTTTTCCGATGCGCGGATCGGGGAATTTGTCGGCAAAACGGAGACGCAGATCCGTACTATACGGGAAGGTTTCAGGCTGAGGCCTCAGGTTAAACAGATCGATACCCTGGCGGCGGAGTATCCGGCTAAGACCAATTACCTTTACATGACCTACGGCAGTTCCGGTGCGGGGAGCGGGGCCGCCGACGATGTGACGCCCTCAGGACGGGGGGTGATGGTCCTGGGCTCCGGAGCTTACCGGATCGGGAGCAGCGTGGAATTCGACTGGTGCTGTGTCAACGCCGCGGAAACCGCACGAAAACTGGGGCGCTACTCCATCATGGTAAACTGCAACCCCGAGACGGTATCCACCGATTACGATATATGCGACCGTCTCTACTTTGAGGAGCTTTCCCTTGAACGGGTCCTGGATATCTACGAACGGGAACAGCCCGAGGGGGTGATCCTCTCTGTGGGCGGGCAGATACCCAACAATCTTGCTACCAAGCTCTACGATTCCGGGGTTCTGATCTACGGAACCACTCCGGCTTCAATCGACATGGCGGAGGACAGGAATAAGTTTTCCGCTCTTCTGGACAGGCTGGAGATCGAACAGCCTGAGTGGAAGGAACTTACGGATCTCGCTTCCGCTAAAACCTTTGCCTCTGAGGTTGGCTTTCCGGTGCTGATCCGGCCAAGCTATGTGCTCTCCGGCGCGGCTATGAACGTGGCCTGGGATAACGAAAGCCTGGAAAAATTCCTGAGCCTTGCGGCGGACGTATCCGCGGAGCATCCGGTGGTGATATCCAAGTTTATTGAAAATTCCAAGGAAATTGAAATAGACGCGGTTGCTAAACGGGGAGAAATACTATTCCACGCTATCACCGAGCATGTGGAAAATGCCGGGATTCATTCCGGGGATGCCACAGTGGTACTGCCCGCACAGCGTCTCTACCTTCAGACCGTCCGGAAAATCCGAAAAATAAGCTCTCAAATAGCGGAAGCCCTGGACATCACCGGCCCTTTCAATATCCAATTCCTGGCCCAGCGCAACCGGGTTCGGGTAATCGAATGTAATCTTCGCGCAAGCAGGAGTTTCCCCTTCTGTTCCAAAGTCAGCCGTGTAAACATGATCGAAATGGCGGTCCGGGCCATGCTGGATGAACAGGCTCAGAGGGCTCCCACCTCGGCGCTGGACCTGGACTGGGTGGGGGTCAAGGCTGCGCAGTTCAGCTTTTCGCGGCTCCACGGAGCGGACCCGGTGAGCGGTGTGGAGATGGCCTCCACCGGCGAAGTTGGCTGCATCGGCACAGACCTGAACGACGCTTTCATGAAAGCCTTACTTTCCGTGGGCTACCGTGTCCCCAAAAAACGGATACTTCTTTCCACCGGCCCCATCGAAGACAAACTGGACTTCCTGGACTCCGCCAGGGCTCTGGTAAAAATGGGCTACGAACTCTACGCATCCCGGGGAACCGCCAAGTTCCTTGCCGCCAATGGCGTGGAGGCTCAGGCCCTGAACTGGCCCCTGGAATCCAAGGAACCCAACATTGCGGCCTTCATTAAAAACCGGGAAGTGGACATGATCATCAATATTCCCAAGAATAACCGGGAAACGGAGTTGAAGAACGACTACATCATACGCCGCATGGCGGTGGACTTCGACATACCGCTGTTCACCAACATCAAGGTGGCCCGGCAGTTTATCGACGCCCTCGCCGAGTTCTGTGAAAAGGGACTGGAGATTAAGGCCTGGGAAGAGTATGTGTAAAGAAGAAATTTTGTAACCGTTCACCAGGAACAGCAATTTTACAGTCAAAAAATGTGTTAAAATGGGGCATGGGAAGGACCATGCAAGTGAGATATATGCGATTCTGAATCTGCCGGAATTTTTAATGCATGGGCTGATGCCGCTGGTAGAGGAGGACCTATCAGAAAATTTGGGCCTTATTGGGGAGGCGGGAGATGTTTTCGAGGTTCCGCGTTTTTCGTTCCGCCGCTTTCCGCATGAAAGCTGGGAAGGCTTCCTGATTTTCGTCCTCGGCGATGAACCGGAGGGGTAAATGTAAAATTGTTGACTTTACTCGGACTACCCCTTGACATTTTCTGTGATGATTTTACCGCCTTTATTCCTATTACACTCACTACTTACCGGCAACATATTTTCCACTGCCGATTATCTGAAGAAAAACCGCTACTGTCTGCGTCCTTCCACTACAGATTCGATACCCTGGCATGTCGCGCCGGTACAATTCCTTACGCTTTTTTAGAAAAAATTCGAGCGGGGTTCTCCTTAAAAAACAAACTTATCTGCTCTTCCGGAAGTTCCTTCCTGCGCAGAAGGGGAATGAAATGCTCAATAATATAGGCTAGACCCGGATTACCACCGTAACTTTTTAGCCGGGTCCGGGTTGTATCCAAGGACATCAACAGTTGTTTTTCGTATCCTGCTTTGAGCATTTCCAAAATGATCCGAACCTCCGCCTCATCGCTGTGGTACTTGGGGCGGCCTATAGTGTCGTATTCCAGGATGATTGACCTGGCGCAGGCTTCCCGGTGAATACCAATATCCGCTATCGCGCGGTCCAAGTGGCAAAAAATGATCCTGTTCGGCACTACACCCTGTTTGTTTAAGAAATCCGCCAAGGCAATAGGATCAGAGCCTTTCTCAATATGGACCATCAAAACCCCTCCAGAAATCTTGGCGGCCTCAGCGGCGGCGGTAAAGACCTTCCGGTATTGGGAGGTAAATTCCCCTATGTCTAGAGCAGCTTTGATCTGCCCTGCTCTGGCGCTGATCTGTTTTACCGGATATCCGTTGTCACCGTCAATAAACATTCCACAGGTAAGTTCCGCCAAATATAAACGGGTCAAATTGTCGGTGCTAATCGAATAAATCCAGTGCCCCTCGGGGTAAAAGAACATTTTGTGGAACCCTGTAGACGCGATAATATGTACTCCGCTTTTTTTTGAAATATCCCGGAGCATCGCCGCATCTCTGCCGCAGCCAAGTCCCTGGGCGTCAACCACTGCTCCGCCTCCGAAGTGACGGTATAGTTTCAATTCCTGGCAACTCTTCTCCCAGTCATCAATACATTGATCCGACGACACCGAAGCGGGATATTCTCTGATAATACTAAGATGTTCGTGGCTCTGACAAAACCCCAAATCGGAAGGCGAAATATCCCCTGAAACTGTCGTTATCACCATAACGGAGCCTCTTTATAGGATATAGGGACAGGATTTACCTGATAGAACCTGTATCAGGTTTTGTACCGCCATATTCGCCATATTCACGGTAGCCTCCGCAGTATGAGATGCTGTATGGGGAGTCAGTACCACGTTATCCAGCTCAAAAAGCGGCGATGTTCCAGGCGGTTCCTCCTCGTAAACGTCGAGTCCGAGACCGCCAATCTGCCCGGATTTCAAATGTTCGCAGACCGCCTTTTCGTCAATGAGACCACCCCGGGCAGTGTTGACTAAGATGACGCCTTTCTTCATGCGGCGTATTACCGCGTCGGATATGATATATTTGGTTTCTTCGGTCAAGGGCAGATGCAGGCAGATTACATCGGTGTTTCTGATAACTCCCTCAAAGTCGGAAACTTCTATATTGTTTTCCAAAGCATACTGTCGATTGATGAAGGGATCATAAGCCAGAACCCGCATAGAAAACCCCTGAGCCCGTTTGGCCACACCCCTACCAATGGCCCCCAGACCAAGTATACCTATTGTCTTTCCGTAGAGCTCAGTACCGTTGGAACGTATCCATTGCCCCTCTTTGGTTTTACGGTCTAGCATTGGGATCTTGCGGGCGACGCAGAGAATCAACGCCAGGGTCAAATCCGCTACCGCCTGAGCATTGGCACCGGGGGTATTGCAGACCGAAATGCCTTTTTTCTTTGCCGCAGTAAGATCTACCCGGTCTACCCCGGCACCATAGCGGGAAATTACCTTGAGGAAAGTACAAGTGTCAATTACTTTTTCAGTCACAAAATCCAGTCCCGCGATATATCCTTCACAATCCTTTATCAGCGGGATGAGTTCGTCTTCTATCAGAGGTCTACCGGTAGAATTAAAAACAAGTTCACTGTTATGTTCTTTGACAAATTGCCGCAGCAAATCCATTCCAGGTCCGATACTGTCGGCTTTAAAAGAAGTGGGGGTAACTAATATTTTCATAATCCAATCCTAATTACAGAAAACTTCACGCTCCAATTTTTCCTCCTGCCCTAAATTCACCTCTTAACTCTATGGCGGTTAAATTCCGCAAGCCGGTGATACGTATCGATCAATGAATCGTAGGTTTGGTTAAAAATTTCAAACAGTTCTTCATAAATGGGCGCCAAAGCTTCATTGGGTACAATGGTTTTGACCGGTGTGTTAAATCGATGGATAACCGAAAAATCTTTGAAGGCGCCGATACCCACGCCGCCACAGATCGCCGCGCCGAGACTTGTCGCCTCTTCGATATAAGTAGGCACGGCAAGAGGTTTTTGCCATATATCGGCAAGTATTTGCAGCCACGCAGAACCTTTTGCACCGCCCCCAATCATAATAATTTTACTGATGTCGTCTTTCGCGGTGCTTCCATGCTCAAGAACATCAAGGATGAGCTTGAGATTGAATCCGATTCCTTCAAGTACCGCCCGGGATATATCCTTCTTGGATGTGGTGATTGAAAGGCCGACAAACGCGCCTCGGGCTTCATGATTCCATCGGGGAGAACGTTCTCCCAAAAGATACGGCAAATAGAGTAACCCTCCGGCACCCGGAACCGCCTCGGATACTCCTTCATCAAGAAGCTGATAAGGATTTTTTCCCTTTTTTGCGGCCGCCGTAATTTCATCCCCACAGAGGGTGTTTCTGTACCAATTGTAGGAATACCCTGCCGCCTGCATGGTACCGCAAGGGGTATACAGCGCAGGATCGAGGTGTACCCAGTTAAATGTTCGTAAGTCCGGATCATAGACCGGAGCGGTACTTGCCAGAGATATCCATGAAGAAGACCCAAGTACATTATAAGCATTGCCTTCGCTAACAACGCCGGCACCGACACAAGCGCAGCTTCCATCACCTCCGCCAATGATGACCGGAGTTCCTTCAAGCAGCCCCGTTTCCCGCGCGGCCTCTGGAGTAATGCCCCCGGCATTATCCGTTGACGGATGCGGTTCCGGCAGCAAATCCGGGGAAACACGCAGGGTCTCAAGAATATTCTTGTCCCAGGTCTTTTTTACCAAATCAAAAAGATTAGTTCCCGAAGCATCACTGTAGTTGGTAACAAATTTTCCTGTCAACTTGTAGATGATATAGTCTTTGGCATGCACCATTTTATAAGTCCGCCGATACACATCATATTCGTTGTCCCGTACCCACAATAATTTTGCTGCGGAATAGGAAGCACTGATCCGATGTCCCGTGGTCCGATATACATAATCCATTCCAAGTTTTTTTCCATTCCCGATTCTTGCAGACTCGCACGGGTATCTGCCCAGATAATCATTGGACGCAGGATCCTGCCTTCAGCGTCGACCAACAGACATCCCATCATTTGACCGCTGAAACATACTGCCGCAATATCAGCGGCGGATATTCCGGCCTTTTCCAGAAGCTGCCGGGTAGAAAGGCATACCGCTTTCCAGAAATCATCAGGGTTCTGTTCTACCTGGTTTTGCCCAGGATATTGAGTCGGGTATTCATACAGGCAGTTCGCACCAAGTTTTCCATCAAGAGAAAATAATGTAGCCTTATTACCGCTTGTACCGAGATCATGAGCAAGGATAAATTTTTCCATAGTTTCCAGAATCCAATATCATAATATATTGTCAATATATCTCAAAAAACTTATCGAAGATTGAGAAACATCCCCTTTTAGGGCGCTGTTCTTTACCTGCGTCTACCCTCTCCGGTAGTACAGCATGTATAAATCAGCGCCCCATTCGCGGAACGTTATTCGTAAATAACGGCCTTCACTTCGGGACTGTCAATATTAGACTGATCAGACCAGACAAAACCGGAATCTACAACCTTCGGGACGCTTTCACCTTTGATTGCTTTCAGACAGAGGTTTACAGCTTCATATCCTATCTTGACGGGATTCTGTTGGATAGCGCCGTAAAGGATGCCGTTACGGATGGCATCAATCTGGGTCTTACCGGAATCAAAGCCGATACCGATTAGCTTGTCCTTCATGTTGAGTTCCGTCATAGCGTTAGCCAAGCCGATGGCGGAACCTTCGTTACAGGCATAATAACCTTTCAGATCGGGGTTGGCATTGATTACAGCCTTACAGACTTCTGTTGACTTCAGGGGATCACCGTCGCCGTACTGAGGTTCAAGAATCTGAATGTTTGGGTATTTCGCCTTCATCAGGTTGATGAAACCATCACGGCGGAGAATCTGGGTAGAGTTGGTCTTGTCCGAAGCGATAACGGCAACTTTGCCACTCCCGCCGATGGCTGCGGCCATTTTTTCCGCCGCCGCAGCGCCGGCAGCCTCACTGTCGGTAGCGACAAAGGATGCGGGAATATCAGAATCCACAGTTGCATCAAAGGTCACCACCGGGATCCCTTTGGCCTTGGCCTGCTCAACCAACGTAACCTGGGCTTGCTTATCCAAAGCCGCAAAACAAATCCCCTGAGGGTTCCTACCCAGAGCGGTTACAAACATGTCGGTCTGCTTGTCGATCATAGTCTCACTTTCGGGACCTTCAAAGGTGATCCGGATGCCCAGTTCCTTGGCCGCTTTTTCAGCGCCTAGTGCAACATACTGCCAGAACTGATGTTGGTATCCCTTGGAAACCATGGCAATGTAAACCTCCTTAGCCATTCCATCCTGTTGTCTGCCAGCGGCGAAGACACCAGTCAGTGCCATGCACAGACACAATAGAACCAATACTACTTTCTTCATAACTTCCTCCTAGTAAAAAATATATTCTTATTCAGCAGCCCCAAGGCTACTGTTAGAAACCTATTGGACTTGTTCAAGAACCCTGTGGTTCTCTCACAAGTCTCGCAAAATGTTCCACATTTTGCTGTTTTTTATCGGTATTTGTTTAAAAACTTCAGTTTTTAAACAACTCTATTTTACTTTCCGGCGAACTATATCAAGGTACACCGCGCCGATGACGATAAGGCCGGTAATAACCATTTGCCATTCCTGAGGGACTGAAAGGATGCGCAGGCCGTTTGTCAGTACCGTGATAATGAAGGCGCCGATTACTGTGCCTAGAATGCTTCCTTCGCCGCCGGCAAGAGAAGCGCCGCCGATAACCGTTGCTGAAATGGCGTCCATTTCGTAGCCTGCCCCAATGGAAGGCTGTGCTGAAGAGACCCGGCTCACCATAACGACGCCGGCAAGCCCGAAGAACGCGCCACTCATCGCGTAGATACCGATTTTCCATGCATCAGTGCTGATGCCCGAAAGGCGTGTCGCTTCTTCGTTGGAACCGATGGCGTAGGTATAGCGACCGATAATGGTTTTTGACAGGATAAAGGTGGCGATCAGGGCGCAGGTAAAAAATATCAATACCCCTACAGGTACGCCAAAAAAAGGACGAGTGGCGAAAGTTGCAAATTTCTGAGCATTGGGGAAGTAAATGGGGCGCGCATTTGATACAATCAGGTTAAGGCCTTTAGTCACGTTCATCATGCCCAAAGTGGCGATGAAGGGCGGTAACCCCAGTTTAGTAATGGTGACACCGTTCAGAAATCCGCAGAAGGCCCCCGCCAGAATACCCATGAGAATACCAACAACGATGGGTGCGCCGAGCTTTGAAATAAAGATCGCCGTTAACATGGAGCCAAAGGTCATTACCGTGCCGGCGGAAAGGTCGATACCGCCGGTAACGATGATAAAAGTAATCCCCACAGCAAGGATACCGTTTACCGCCGTCATCAGCAGAATTGTCGTGATATTACTGGCTATAAGAAAATTCGGAGACGCAATGGTAAAGATAATGAGAAGCAGGACGAGACTGGAAAAGGCCAGTACTGTCTGCATCGCTTTTGAATTAAGTTTTATTCTCGTCATGACCAATCCTTTTCTTTCTAACTTAGTCTTTTGGCAAATCCAGCGGTACTGCGGAAATATCCCGCTGAGTAGCGTAGTACATAATTTTTTCCTGGGTACTTTCGGCAACGCTCAGGGCAGCCGTAACTCGGCCTTCGCACATTACCATTACACGGTGGCTCATACGCAATATTTCAGGTAATTCTGAAGAAATCATAATGATTGACTTCCCTTGCTCTGCCAATTCGTTCAGCAATTTATAGATTTCACTCTTTGCCCCTACGTCGATACCTCTGGTAGGCTCGTCGAAGATCATTATATCACTGTCCTGGATCAACCATTTACCCATCACGACCTTCTGTTGATTACCCCCGGAAAGATTCCGTACAAGTTGATCAATACTTGGCGTCCTGGTATTGAGTTTTTTGATAAATTTTTCAGTAACTGCCTTCGACTTTACCTCATCAATAATGCCCAAAGGTCCGAGAAATCGTTGTAGTGAAACCATCACGGTGTTCACCTTTACAGACATGCCCAAGGCCAGGCCGAAACGCTTGCGATCTTCCGAAAGATAACAGATGCCTTGCCGGACCGCATCCTTTGGCTGTTTTATGACAGCTTTCTTTCCCTTAATGAATATTTCTCCTGATTCCATGGGGTCTGCTCCAAATATAAGACGCATGGTCTCAGTACGGCCTGCTCCGACAAGACCCGCAAAACCCAAAATCTCGCCTTTATGGAGCTGAAAGGACACATCCCGCACCACGTGACCGCGCTTGAGCTTCTTTACTTCCAGTACGATTTCATTCTTCTCTGTGTCACCATGGAGGTGATGGCTTTCGTATATCTCGCGGCCCACCATCTGGGAAATTATCTGCTCTGTGGTAATATCCTTCATAATTGTGGTGACAATATGCCGACTGTCCCGCATTACGGTAACACGATCACAAATCCGGCGTAACTCATCCAGCCGGTGTGAAATATAAATAATGCCTTTACCTTTGCTCCGCAGATCGAGAATCACCTTGAAAAGCTCTTCGATTTCGTTCTCACTGAGTGAAGAGGAAGGCTCATCCATGATGAGTACATCGTTATTGAAAGAAAGGGCTTTGGCAATCTCTACCATCTGTTGCTGGGCTACGGTCAAATCGCCGACCTTAACCCTGGGGTCGATTTTCAGATCGATCAACCTGAAGAGTTCTACCGCCTTACGATTGATCTCTACATCGTTTACCAAGAAGGGTATCTTCTTATTCTGCTCACGTCCGATAAAAATGTTCTGCGCCGCTGTAAGGTGCTTCATCATATTTAGTTCCTGATGGATTATGCTTATCCCCAATTCTTGAGCTTCTCTGGTATTGTGTATATCCACCGGCTTCCCACGGATTTCTATAGTCCCCGAATCCTTTTGATAAACTCCTGCGAGGCACTTTACCAGCGTGGACTTGCCTGCACCGTTTTCGCCTATCAGCGCATGTACTTCACCGGCCAAAAGCTCAAAGCAGACTTTATTCAGCGCATGAACACCCGGGAAGCTTTTTTCTATGTTTTCCATTCGAACAAGAACTTCGCTCATCCTAAGCTCCCTCATTATTTTCCATAATAAATGTTTTGTGCGAATTGTTGTAAAATAACTTCGAGCTCCTTCACCGTCATGTCATCCAAATCCCATTCAACGCTTTTTACATTTTTTTGCAGTTGCTCCACCGAGGAAGCGCCGCCGATGATGCTGGTGACTTCTGGTTTTCGGCGCAGCCAATTAAAAGCGATCTCGTTGATGGGCCGTCCGATCTTCTCTCCTACTTCTTCAATCCGCATTACTGCTCTGCGATATTTTTCGAATCCCTCTCCGGCTAATTTGGGATTAGCATTGCGAATGTCTTTCTTTGAAAAAGTGATTCCACTGTCGAATTTTCCTGCCAACAACCCCTGAAACAGCGGACTATAAGGCAAAAAAACCTGACCATACTTTTTTACTACTGGCAGTACATCAGCTTCCGTACGGTAATCCAAAGGGATACCGTGGTAACTCGTGGAATTGCGTTCAAACATATTATAAAGAGACTGCTGGCAGTGTACAGGAATATAATTCATCATCATTTCCACATCCCTCTGGGCAAAGTTAGACAGTCCCACATAGCGGATCTTCCCGGCCTTGCGGATTTCATCAAGTACCTGTGCGGTTTCCTGTAAAGGAGTAGTCGGATCAGGCCAGTGCATCTGGTAAATATCAATATAATCGGTTTGCAACCGCTTTAGGCTTGCATCTATCTCTTTCAAAAGACTTGTTCTGGATAAATTGTTTTGCGTTTGGTAAGGCTTGTCCCACAGGAGTCCGCCTTTGGAAGCGATTAAAACTTTATTGCGTCTACCATCCTGTAAAGCGTTTCCGAGAATGGTTTCAGATTGTCCCCAGCCGTAAACAGGGGCCACATCGAACAGGTTGATTCCCATTTCAATGGCTGCATGCACGATAGCAATGGATTTCCGCTTGTCCGATGAATCCCAATCGCCGCCAAAATTCCAGCACCCTAAGCCAATGACAGAAATTTTTTCTTCTATCATTTTGGTTTTTTTATAAACCACACCCGATCTTCCTTTGCTTTATGCACCAGCTTTATATATTCGGTCCATCAATTTGTAATCATGTAAAGTCATTATAATATATTAAATTCTGCTTGTCAAGGATTTTGTTCTTTGTTTAGAAAAATTTATCCATGTGCAATAACATCGGAGGATCGCTAAAAATTTAGGTCTATACTATAAATTTATCGTGGCTCTGGATGTTTCATAATTCTTTATATAACAATGATTTAAACAACAACACTCCGTGCCGGTGAAGCCGAGAGGTACCCAAAAACCATCCGGATTTTGAAACGGGCTTTTCTATATAATAACATTATGTCATAGTAACTTTTTTACAATCCCGCTTTACTTTTTATTCTGGATGGTGTACTATTTCAGTATAGATATCAATATATAATGACATTAAATCATTTGAGAAATGGGATTATCAAAGATACATCATATATAGTGTATATTAGAGCATATATGTACTGATGTTATGATTGCAGCGAATTTGCCACTCGCGAGAGATTACAAGGAGCTTTTTATGCCGGATCTACAGCCAGCCCGATCCCCAACGTTTTACTTTATCGGTGTTACAACGGGCCAATCATCTATAATGAAGGTTTTTCCCAAATGGGCGAAGGTCCTTGGAATAGAGGCGAAAATAATGGGCCTGGATCTCCCCATACACGCCTCCCCTCAGGAATACCGGAATGTCGTCGAATTCCTCAAAACCGACCCTCTGTCCCTGGGCGCTTTGGTAACTACCCACAAACTGGACCTCTTTAAAGCCTGCCGGGATATATTTGACTATATTGACCCTTTTGCGGAAGAACTCGAAGAAGTTTCCTGCCTTTCCAAGCGGAACGGGCTTTTCCGGGCCCACGCGAAGGATCCCGTTTCAAGTGGCATGGCCCTGGAATGTTTTGTACCTCAGAATTTCTGGGCCGATCACGGCGGGGAAGTCCTGCTTTTGGGAGCCGGGGGTAGTTCCCTGGCCATGTCCCTGTATTTTTCGCAGGAAAAATTTGCCGGAAATATGCCTTCCCGCATCACAATCGCGAATCGCAGCGAACCCCGGCTGGTTTCGGCCCGGGCGGTCCTGCAGAGGCTTAGCAAGGACATCGAGTTTCGTTTTTTCGTTTTGTCCATAATCCCCATAACGAGGACAACAACAGCCTTGTCGCCGCCCTGCCTCCCTATTCCCTGGTGGTCAACGCCACAGGTCTTGGTAAGGACGCCCCGGGTTCCCCCACCGCCGACGGGGTATCCTATCCGCGAAACAGCCTGGTTTGGGAAATAAATTATCGGGGAGATATGCTCTTTAAACGCCAGGCCGAAGCACAGGCCCGAGAAAAGCGGCTCCATGTCGAGGATGGATGGAAATACTTTATCTTTGGCTGGATTCAGGTTATCACTGAAGTGTTTGATATTGATATTTCGCCTTCTATGCTGGAAAAGCTCAGCGCTATTGCAAAAGAAACATAATAATATTGAGGAGTTATATACAATGGCCGGACAGATACCATTAGACTGGAAGCGGGGTTTTACTCTGGATTTTGCGCTCTACGGGGGATATTCCAAAGGGGCAATCTCAACTAAACGAAGCTTGTCACAAATGAAGGGTATGTTTGCCGATGCGGCGGCCTATGAACGGGCGCTACAGGCGGGGGATCCGCTGGTGTATGAATTCTACGAATTGGGGGCTCCCGAAACGTCAAACGATTTAGCCTTCGGTTCCTCTATTGTCTATCCCGGCAAGGTGGGTAATGAATATTATATGACCAAGGGACACTTCCACACGATCCTCGAAACCGCCGAAGTGTACTATACCCTTTCGGGGGAAGGGTTTATGCTACTGGAAAATCCCGAAGGGGACAACTCGTTGCAGCTTCTAAGCCCCGGAAACGCCGTATACGTCCCTCCCCGCTATGCCCACCGCACCATCAATACCGGTACGGCTCCCCTGGTTACCTTTTTCGTATTCCGGGGAGACGCGGGACACAACTACGGAGCTATCGAAACCAAGGGATACAGAAAACTGGTGATAGAGGAGCCTGACGGAAAGTTCCAGACAGTCGATAATCCTAAATGGGGGAACTAATGGAAAAAGCACAGGTACTTGAACGTATCGGCCATACTTGCCTGATGCCGGTCGTGGTGATCGATAATGAGAACCAGGCGGCGGATACCGCCAAAGCTCTTGCTGCGGGTGGGGTTGATATAATGGAAATTACCCTGCGTACCGAGGCGGGACTTGTCGCTATCGAAAAGGCCGGCAGGGCCTGTCCCGATATGGTGATAGGCGCCGGGACGGTGCTGGGCCTTGAAAAGTGCAGGGAAGCCATTGCCAGGGGGGCGCAATTTATTGTATCCCCCGGTTATGATCCGGTCATTGTGGAATACTGCCTTAAAAACGGAATAGTGGTCTTTCCTGGTTGCGTTACACCTACGGAGATAACCACTGCTCTCAACACCGGACTGGACATAGTTAAATTTTTTCCCGCCAATGTATACGGCGGGGTCAAGGCAATTAAAGCCCTGGCGGGGCCTTTTCCCAAGCTTAAATTTATACCCACCGGTGGGGTTGATCTTTCCAATCTCGTCGAATTTATCGTCCCCCAGGTTCACGCTATAGGCGGGGGCTGGCTCTGCGACAGAAGAGCGATAAACGTGGGGGATTATGATGCAATTACCGGCGCCTGCATCCAATCACGGGATTTAATAAAAAAAATCAGGATATGGTAAAGCAAGAGGTGATGGAAAACATTTATAATTCCATAAAACTCGATAAAAGTGTACCTATACCTTTGTACTATCAGCTTAAAAAGCAGGTGCTTTCTCTCATCGAAAATTCGGTTATTACAGAAGGGGATATGCTTCCTCCTGAAAATGAGCTCTGCGAACTTCTTAAGGTTTCTCGTCCTACTATACGTCAGGCCTTTAGTGAATTGGTCAATGAAGGCTACCTGGATCGTCACAAAGGAAAGG
>JAITBG010000207.1 GCA_031283725.1 Treponema sp.
AAAACACCCTTCCAACGGCTTTTGGAACAGCCCTTTGAGGACAGGCTCGAGGAACGGCGGGTCAAGATGGCTGCCCTGGCCTTAAAAGACGCAACGGATTTAGTGGAGCAGAAAGTGCAGATGGGCCGGGCGGTTGACAGTCTGCTTCATTCCGCCCACGATGTGCCGGTACTTCCGCGGCGCGGAACTGGAAGCCTTGGTTAGAATTTAACGTGGCGCATCCGCTCGGCTATGGTTCGTTTTTTACCTGGCGCAACACGGGATCAGATGGTTATTATGCGGTGACCGCATGGCGTTCCATCTTGAAAAGCATAAGATAGATTGATAGGATTTCGGCTTTTCGGGGTACATTGACAAAGCCCATCCTTATGGATGGGCTTTTTTACTCTGCCGCCAAAGAGAATTGAACTCTTGACACAAGGATTTTCAGTCCTTTGCTCTACCAACTGAGCTACAGCGGCGTAACTCCTTATATAGTATAGACTTACAATTGGTTACAATGATATGTTTCTACTATAATATTCGTTATTTATAGATACAGAAAAATTCATAAAATGTCAATAGATTTTTGGGTGTTTTTGACAGGGGTTTTTAAAAAATTTGAAGAAAATGAAGAACCCAGGGGCAAGCCTCTGGGGATGAACCCCGCTTGCGAATCAGCAACACCGGGGGGGTCAATATCCGTTGTTTCGGCGTTCAGACATGGCCATGGCCAGGTCAACTTCGGCTATGGTTACCCCCAGACGGGCGGCGATGGTTTCCGCGGAAAATCCGTTACGGGACAGCTCCAGTACCCGCTCAGTCAGCGGTGTCTTGGTTTTAATAGGGCTGGGAGAGCGGATAAACCGGGGAGATTGCCCGGCTTCCGGTTCGGAAACCGGCGGAACGGAGGGAGCCGCCATGGGATCGATGACGGGAGGCGGAGGTGCCGCGGGAATGTCCGGCCCCGGACTTTCAGGCAGGGGAACGCCGGCTTCCGGGAGCTTAACCTCAAGGGAGGACCGGAGTCCCCTGCCCCTGCCCAGGGCGGTATAGGCGTCCTCCGTTTGGGCGCCAGTGGCGCGCAGGTCCACGGAACCGGATTCACGGGCCAAGGCGTCCAGGACGGTTTCCTGGGTATTCCGCCGGTCCAGTTCACGGGCATAGGCGGCGATGCGGCGGTCCAGGGTTTCAAGCAGGGCCTTGATGGATTTGGCCTTGTCTTCCAGGAGGGTCAGATTCCGTTCCGCTGCCAAATCTATTCCGGCAATGAGCCGGTCTACTTCTTCTTCAAAATCTTTCAGAATACGCTCGGCGCTGGTGCGGCGACGGAGATAGCCAAGAAGCCAGATAAAAAAAAACCCACAGATTATCAGACTGGCCGCGGAAAAAATAACGGACAGGGTCATTGTACTACCCGCTCAAATCAATGTTTTTTCCCAGGGCCGGATCCCGGATTACCGAAGGATCCTTGAGCCGCTGGTCTGCGGACTGTTGTTCCGAGTACAACCGGTCCTGCTCCTCAAGTTCCTCCCCGTCCACATCCTCCCGGCGCTTCCGCGGGGAGCGGTCCTTAACCCGTTCCGGCCCGTCACCGGTATCCTGAGACTCGTTAACCGACTTGATTCGTTCATCGGTCCTTTGCTGAATTTGGGCGCCCTGGATTGCCTGCTGGATTTGGAGTCCCTGCTTTTGGTTGGCCTGCTCTTTGCCAATCTTTTCAACCTGGGTAAAGAGGGTCTGTAAATCAATAGGATAAATTGCCATCGAAGCCTCGCATTGTCTCCTCGTCCGGCTCTTCATACTTAGTAACCTGGATCAGCCCGTCCTCCAGGACAAAGGTCACCGCCCGGTATTCGGTACGGACATCCTCCTTAGCGTCTTTTATGATCACCCGAACCCCGGGATACACCTTAGATGAGGCGGAAACCCGGCCCCGGGCCTTCAGGTTGTTTAACAAATCCTGGGCTTTTTCAATCGCTTCGGTGTTTTTCTTTATATCGGTTATGGTTTCTACCCGTTTTTCATCCAGTTCCTGAAGATAGGCTTCCTTATCTTCCGGCAGGGGCTTGCGCTGCTGTTTAATATTGATCAGGGTCTGTATATTCAATTTGATGTCCTCAAACTGTTTTTCCAAAGCCGCCTTTTTTTCAGCAAGCTGGGTAAGTAGTTCTTTGGTTTTCGGATCGACACCCACTTCGCAGATCGTTTCGGTACCCGCAGTTGGGCTGCCCAAAACCTTAGCGTTGATCTCCTCACAAGCCCGCAGCCGGCCTCCTACAATGGTGGCCCGCTTCCCTTGACAGATGATCCGCTTACCGGCGTCCACCCGGGAATTAATAATACCATCCGAGGCTATCACCGAATCTCCCGCCTCGATCATCGTATTTTCAATAAACCGGGCCATCAGAGACTTCCCCGCCCGGATAATTTCCTTACCCCTGCCGGTAATGCCTTGGTGGACAATGATATTACCTTCGGCGTCCAGATCGGCCTTTTCCACGGTGCCGTTTACTTCGATATTGCCCGCAGCCTTAACAGAAAAACCGTCCACTACATTACCGGTGATCACCACCGTACCCAGGAAGATGATGTTTCCGGTTTTAAGATCCACATCCCCGTCAACGGTATATATGGGCTCCACATTGATCTTCCCATTAGTCTCTACCACCTGTCCGTTCATGTCGGCGATGATAGTAACTTTGTCGTCCCCAACGTGGACATTTTTTCCCAGGGGCAAAGTTATATCTCTACCGTCCCTGGCGAGCAGGGGATTTCCCGTTACGGTCCTGCCGAGGATTCCCTGTTCCGGGGGTATCTTCTTTGCCAGGGGCTGGGCTTCCACTACATTCTGGATGATCTTAAGGTCCTTAAAATCAACCCTGCCGTTAGCCCCTTCTTTAATACGTACCTTGTGATTGGTTTCAAAGTTGTATTGCAGATACGCATCCCGTCCGTTAACCGGGGCGAGACCTTCTGCAATCACCACTTTTTCCTTATATAGGGGTTTGTCCGCAAAATCCCGCAGGTAATCCAGATCAATTCCAAAATACACCTTGTTGTTCTTCAAAAAAGCCTGATAGGTTTCCATGGGAATATCGCAGCCCCCGGGCTCCGGAGGGGTTACGAAAAGTAGGGCTTTCATCTCCTGATCCACGATCTCCACAGTCATCTTAGCGTCGTTGGACGGGTTGTGCTCAAAATCCCCAACGCGGACATATTCCCCGCCGGGGTTTTTAACGACCTCATTTACTATATTTTGGTCAAAGTCCTTTATGCCCCGCTCAACCAGGGCTACTCTCGCCTGGGCAGGGGTGGCTCGTTTACCGTGACCTACCGGAGCCGACACTTTGATATACGCCCCATCGTAACGCAGTTGGACAAAGACATACCCGTCTTTATCCTCCATCACAGGGACATCCGTATCTAAACCGCTGTCAAAGAAATCATCCTGGGCGGTTTTATTCCCCTGGACATACCGTTGGTAGGCGCTGATCTTCCAGTCCTTCTTCCCGGTACCCATAAAGCCCGAGGAACCTCGTTCGATTACCTCGTATTCAATACGTCTGATGGGGAGATTGAGCAGGGTAGCCGCCTGGACTACCGCCTCTTCCAGGGTGGGCCCCTGGGCTTCAATGGTACTGATACTTCTGTCCTGATCCAACTGTTCTTTCATAATATGCTGCAGTTGGACAAAATCGACCATCAATGCACTCCGTTATACAATGCCCTTGCGGATATTTGTCAGTTTAGCCCTGAGCCGTAAAATCGCCTTGGTATGCAATTGGGATACCCGCGACTCGGTTACTTCCAAAACCTCGCCGATTTCTTTCAGCGTCAAATCCTCATAATAATAGAGGACCAGTATCTTCTTTTCCTTATCCGGCAGTTCTTCAATAGCTTCCACTATTACCCGGCGGATATCGTCTTTTTCCACAATAACATCGGGGTTGAGGCTTGCGGGGGATTCAATACTATCCCCGATGGAAACCTTGTCATTTTCATCACCGGAGAACCATACGTCGTTCAGGGAGAGCATAGTAGTACCGGAAATTTTCATCATGGTTTTGATGAATTCCTTTTCGTCCAATCCCAGGGAATTGGCTATTTCCTGATCCGTGGCGGTCCTTCCCAACTGGGCTTCCAGGGAACCGATAGCTTCCTCCAGCTCCCGGGTTTTCTGACGAACCGACCGGGGAACCCAGTCTATGGTCCGTAGTTCATCAAATATGGCCCCTCGAATACGGGTTACCGCGTAGGTTTTGAACTTTACATTTTTATCGGGATCAAATTTGTCGATAGCATCCAGAAGGCCAAAAACACCGAACCCCACGAGATCATCAAATTCGACATTATGGGGCATACCCACCGCGACTTTACCGGCGACATACTTTACCAGCGGGGCGTATTGCTTAATAAACATTTCACGAATCTTCGGATCCCTTTTTTGGCGGTACTCCTGCCAAAACTCCTCTTCCGTCTTTTCTTCCAAGGAGTAATCGGCAAGATTATTCCCAAAGACCTTCCCCATGGCCTATCCCTTATTTTCCCGTTTTAAAATCGTTTGGATGGCTGAAGCCATCTCCTGAACATTAAAATCACCATCAAGCCCCGCTTTTTCCGACGAGATCTTACCCGCGTGATCAAACGGCTCCCCCGGGGATACTCCCACGGCGGATTCCCCTCCCTTGGAAACGGACCCGGCGCTGAACGCTCCGGACATAGAATCAAGATCCGGCAATACATCCACCGAATCAACTTCGTCGGTGGAGAAATGCAACTCCGTCGGCAACGCCGCTTGTAAGGGCCGTGGAGCGTCTTCTAAGCTCCTCTTCTCAGTATAGCCATCTTCGCTCTTCTGGTCCAGGGTGTTTCCCGGTAAAGAATCCCTATTTTCATCGGAATCATCGGGGTTTCCCGTAAATTCGTTCAATCCGTCTCCGAAGCTCTCGGTTTCCAGGGGAATTCCCGAATCCTGGCCTTCATCATCCCCGATGGAAATATCCACCTGGGAACCAAAGCCGGGTTCTTCCACGGAATTACTCAGAAGTTCTGGCAGATATATGCTTATCGCCCCATAGCCTATGGAGACAAGGACGAAAAAGAGGGCGGCAAAAATTACGGCTCGAATTAAAAGCAGGGGCAGCCCCGCTCCGGTGATAATACCCAGCAGAAAAGAGAGGATAAAACCAATACCTGCGGCAATGCCGCTTAACTTCGGATTAAACATCCGGATTTATTCCCTATTCCCGGCCAAAAAACCGTTTCATCATCATGGAAAAGCCGCCGCTTTCCTTGATGTCACTTTTCTCCATGCGCCCTACAATATGCCGAACACAGAGGGAAGCCTTGCATCTGGGATCGATCACCATAAAAGGCCGCTGCCTCAATACCGCATGGGATACCACGGCATCATCGTAGATAAATCCTAAATAATCTACCTTGAGGTTCAGGAACTGCCCGGCGATATTGGTCATCCGGTCCGCAACCTTCTTCGCCTCCGCCACAGTCTTTACCCGGTTAACCACCAGTTTAAGCCCCATGTTAAGGCTGTCAATCTCGGTGGCGATAATCTTGATGATACCATAAGCGTCGGTTATGGCAGTAGGTTCCGGGGTGGTGATGATCACCGCATCGTCCGCGGCGGCGATAAAGTCCAGGACGCTGCTGGAAACCCCGGCGCTGGTGTCGATGATGATAATGTCCGCATTGGAAAGGGTATTCAACTCGTCGATAAAACCCTTCCGCTCATCCTCGTTGAGGTTGGCGATCTTGGAAAACCCCGAGGCCCCGGCAACGATGGAAATGCCGTACTCGGTTTCCACCATGATTTCCTTCATGGTTTTCTGCTTACGGATCACATGGTAGAGGTTCCACTTGGGGATCATGTTGAGCATCACGTTTACGTTGGCTAATCCCAGGTCGGCATCCATGACCACCACCTTTTTTCCCAGCCGGGCATAGGCCAGGGCCATATTGACCGACACATTGGTTTTTCCCACCCCGCCCTTCCCGCTGGTAATGGTGATGATCCGGGCGCGCTTCCCCTCTTTCACATCGGAGGAATTCCGCTCCTCAGCGTCTTTTTTCTGCCGCATTATTTCCCGCAGTTTTTCGGCCTGATCTTCCATTACTTTTCTCCAGCGGAGGGAAATATCGCTTCAATTTTTTCCCGGTCGATCCGGAACCCCTCAAGGCTGATTAAAAAACGAACCACACTGGCCCGGTGAATATGCTTGTCCACCGGCTGGCCGTCGGTGATATAGGATACTTCCTTCCCGTCTGCGAAGAGAGCGCTGATCACATTCCCCACCCGGATGGTCTCGTCGAGTTTGGTGATCACCAGCGACCGGTAGTTGAAGGGGGCGAACTGCCGGAGTATTTCCCGGATATCGCTGTACTTGGTACTGGCGGCCATGGCAAGATGCACCTCCGCGGAAGAACCGCAGGCATCCAAGAACTGCTTCATCTTCCCCAGCTCTACCGCGTCCCGTGGATTTTTGCCGATAGTATCAACCAGTATCAGGTCCGCGTCATCCTGATAGAAGGCGATGGTCTTCCGGAGCTCCTGCTCATCACTCACATAGGAGACTGGGATTTCCATGATGCTGCCATACTTTTCAAGCTGCTCCCGGGCGGCAATGCGGTACCCGTCTATGGTGATCATCACCACCTTGAGGGGGGGCCGTCCCCAACCGTCAACCCCAAAAGCCGCGGCCATTTTGGCGATAGTGGTGGTCTTTCCTACCCCGGTGGGGCCCACCAGCACCAGTATCCGGAGTTTCCGCCGCGGGAGGGCCTGCACGGCAACAGGAGGCTCGGCATATATCCGCAGGGTTTCCCCTATCCACACAACCACCCTATCCTGAACCACATCATAATCCTCCAGATCGTCCAAGGAAAATTCCTTTCGCACCCGGTTCAACATAGTTTTTGTATAGGCCGGCGAAAAATCGTTCTGGTAGAAAAGCTCCTCCAGCCGTTCCAGAGTAGGATGCTCCTCCTTCGAGGGGCCCCTAAAAGAGTGCACATTGGCGTCGATCTTTTCCGTAAGGGCCTTAACTTCGTTGAATAGTTTTTGCAAGGTGAGATCCGGCTGTTTCGCAGAGACCGTCGCGGCGAGCAGCTTTTTTTTCTCCTCCTCAAAATCCAATGTCTGCCCGGATTGGCTGACTTGACCAGACAGGTTTGGCTGAGCCGCTTGAGCGCCCTGCCGTGCCGGAGGGGTGATGCCGGAGCCACTCACCGCGGCATAACTAAAGGTCGAGGAAACATACCCCGTTATCTCCACCCCTTCCCGGGAAAAGAGGCCGCCGAAGATCCCCCCAATCCGGATGGTCCGGTAATTCATCACCCTGGCCCGGTCCCCGTATTTCATACGTGCCTTTTGTACGCATTCGGCATAACTTGCGCCTTGCTCAACAAATTGCTCCACAGCCACTTACGCTCTCTTTTTTAATTCTCCGTCACCTTCATTTTCCACCGCAATTTCTCCCACGGCTTCCACGGTAACATCGGACACTACCTCGGGTACCGAAAGCACCACCAGATCCGGCAGTTCTCGTTCCGTGGATGACTTAACCAGGTACCGGGCAGCCTCGGAACAAAGAATGATGGGATACCAGCCCTGGTCCTGGACGGCCGCCACCGACCGGGAAAGGGCCTTTATCCAGGCAGTCCTGGTGGGGGGGTCCATGGCGGACATGATACCCGAAGCGGTTTCCACGGAGCTGTCCAGAATTTTCTGCTCCAAACTCTGGCTGATGGTAAGTACCCTGAGCACCCGATCATCGGTAGCATACTGTAAACATATCTGCCGGCTCAGAGCCTGGCGGGCTTTTTCGATGAGGAACTGCATATTTTTGGCGGTTTTGGCAGCCTGACCGTAATCCGCCAGGGCTTCCAGGATGGCCACCATATTGCGGATGGAAACCTGTTCCCGGAGCAGGGCCTGGAGCACCTTCTGGATCTCCCCAAGGCTGAGTACCTTCTGGGCTTCCTCCACCACCGCGGGGTAGTCCTTCTTGAGGGTGTCCAGTATCTCCTGAGTATCCTGACGACCCAGGATCTCCGCGGCATGGCGTTTGATGATATCCGTTAAGTGGGTGGCAATAATTGAAGGGGGATCCACTACGGTGTACCCCGCCCGTTCCGCCTCGTCCCGTTTGTCCTCGTTTACCCAGAGCGCCGGGAGGCCGAAGGTGGGGTCCCGGGTTTTTTCTCCGGGTAACTCGTCCTTTACCCCGCCGGGGTTGATGCAGAGGTAGTAACCCATGCGTATCTTACCCCGGCCCACATCCACACCCTGGATCTTAAAGCAATACTCCGAGGGCTCCAGCCGTATATTGTCGATGATCCGTATCCGGGGAATAACCAGCCCCATATCCAACCCAGATTCCCGGCGTATCCTGTGGACCCGTTCCAGGAGCTCCGCACCCTTCTCCCGGTCCACCAGGGGAATGAGTCCGTACCCCAGCTCCAGGGACAGGGGATCCAGGGGCACAATAGGGGATATCTCCTCGGTTTCGGCTTTGGGCTTTTTGGCCTCCGCGGTTTTTGCCGCCGCGCTATCCCGCTTCGTTTTCCGCCGGCCCAAACGCACCGCCAATACCACCAGGAGGGAGGCCAAGGGGACGAGTACGTACCAGGGGAAACCCGGCAGCAAGGCAAAGACCCCAAGGACACCGGCGCCTATCCAGTAGATCCTGGCATCCCGGGAAAACTGATCCGAAACGTCCTCTCCAAAGGTACCGTTGGAAACCGACCGGGTAACGATGATGCCTGTAGCGGTGGAAATGAGCAAGGCGGGAAACTGGGAGAGCAGACCGTCCCCGATGGAGAAAGAAATATAGGTACCCACCGCCACAGTGATGGGTTCGCCGTGGATCAAGGTACCGATGATGATACCCCCAATGACATTCACCACCGTGATGAGAATCCCCACTTTCACATTTCCGGAGATAAACTTACTGGAACCGTCCATGGCGCCGTAGAAGTCAACCTCCCGCTGGAGATCGTTTTTCCGGGCAATGGCCTCCTCCTCGGTGATAGCCTGGGAGTTGTACTCCGCTTCAATGGCCATCTGTTTTCCCGGCAGGGCGTCCAGAGCAAACCGGGCGGCCACTTCCGCGATGCGGGTGGCGCCTTTAGTAATAACCACCGCCTGCACGGCGATAATGATAATGAAGATGACAAAACCCACCACAAGGCCCTCGGTACCGCCGGACCCGACCACGAAGGAGGAGAAGGCGCGGACCATACGTCCATTGAAATCCGCCCCTTGGGTCAGGATGAGCCGGGTGGAGGAAACGTTCAAGGCCAGACTGAACACAGTGGACACCAAAAGTACGGTTGGAAAGATACTGAAGTCAGTGGCCTTCCTGGTATATAGGACGATAAGGAGGATAAGCAGGGCAAGGACCAGATTCATAGCCATCAGGGCATCCAGAAGTATCGTGGGAAGGGGGATAATGAGCATTATTACCACCGCCACCACCGCCACGGCCATGACGAGTTCCGTGCTGTTACCAAAAAAATTCTTCGGCAATATGCCGCTTCTTGCGTCTGCCATTACATGCTGCTCCTTATGCCCCAATGCCGGCGTTTCTACGCCGGTCCTCGTTCAGCCGGTACACATGGGCCAATACATCCGCCACCGCCCGGTAATAGGTTTCGGGGATAATATTCCCCACCTCGGCTTCCGCGTAGAGCGCCCGCGCCAGGGGCTTGTTTTCCACCACCGGCACATCGTTTTCCTCGGCTATGCGGCGAATCCGCAGGGCCAGTTCGTCCTCGCCTTTGGCGCTCACCATGGGGCCGTCCATACCAGGCCTGTATTCCAGGGCTACCGCATAGTGGGTCGGGTTGGCGATAACCACATCCGCCTGGGGAACCGTGACGGCGATGTTCCGGCTCATCAATTCCCGCATACGCTGGCGCAGCCGGGATTTAATCATCGGGTCCCCTTCGTACATCTTCCGCTCTTCCTTCACTTCCTGCTTGGACATCTTTAAGGATTCCCGGTACTGCCAGCGCTGGAAAAGCATATCCGGTATGGAAAGGAGAAGCAGTAGTAACGCTGAAATGACGAGCATCCTGATAGCCAGGGATGCCACGGTACTTACCCCGGTCCAAAGCCCCGCGGTCTGAAGGTTCGTCAGTTGCTTAATCTCCGAACGGATCAGGAAAAACGCCACCCCCCCGATAATAGCCATCTTGACTATGGACTTGGCGATATTGAACAACCCCTCCATAGAAAACAAGGTCTTCTGGAAATAGCGGCCCAGCCGGGGAACCACCTTGGAAAAGTCAGGGGTCAGGGGCTTGGTGGTAAAGAGGAACCCGGTCTGCACCACATTGGAAAAAACCGCCGCCGCCATAGCCACCGCCACAATGGGAAGGGCCAGCCGGGCCAGGTAGTTAAAAAAGGCCGCCGCCACAACCCGGTCCGTTATGGGATCCAGCTCGGAAACCCGAAGAAAGTAGAAACGCAGCATTTCTACGAAGGTCCTGAGCATGGCTGGGGCAAGGAAAAAGATGGCCAGCGCCGGCAGAAGCAGTACCAGTGCGCTGATAAGCTCCTGGCTTTTGGCGACCCGCCCTTCCTCCCGGGCCTTCTGTATCTTATACTCGGAAGGTTCCTCGGTACGCCCCTCATCCTCCGCAGCAAACCACTGCAGGTCGATCAGGAGATTATCATCGTAGCGGGCGCTCATGATCCGCCTCCAATCTGGATCCCTATCCGCATATAGAGGCTCTGGATGTTCCGGAAGCCGGCGTCTACCACCCGGGCGAAGGCTTCGGTCATGAAGGGCATGGTCGCCATAATCAGAACGAAGGCCACGGTGATAGAAATAGGGAAGCCTTCGGTAAGAATGTTGATCTGAGGGGCCGCTTTGGAGATGAGCCCCGTGGCAAGGGATGTGAGGAAAAGGGTTCCCAGGATGGGCATACTGATCACCATGGCATCTATAAACACCCGGGTAAGCCCCGACAGGAGGGTTCCCGCCACCGCTTCCCGGCCCGTTACCAAGGAAAAAGCGCTGATGGACTGGAGGGAGCGCCAAAATCCGCCCAAGAACAACTCCCGAAAGCCGCCGATGGAGAGGAAGACCAGCATAGCCACCAGGTTCAGGTACTGACCCATGAGAGGGTTTTCAATCTGCGACAAGGGGTCGAAGGTTTCCGATGCGCCGAAGCCCATCTGAAGAGAGAAAAACTGCCCCGCGGTGGAGAAGGCGGAGAAGATCAGGGTAAGGTAAAACCCGAGGATGATCCCCACAATAGCTTCCCCGATGAGCAGAAACACAAAGTACAGTCCGAAGGGCGCAATATCCCATCCCGCGGCCAGGGCGGAGGGAAAAGCGGTAAAGGCGGCAAACCCCGCCAGGGCAATCTTTGCAATCTGAGGTATGCCGTCGAAAGACAGCAGCGGTGCAGTTTCTATCATCGCCAGAGCCCGGGCGGCAATCAAGAGAAACGCCGGCGCAACGGCTAAAATTTCGTTAAGAAACTGCGCCTCAATCACCCAAAAACTCCTTCATCTTCCTACCGTACCATATCCGGAATCATCCGGAACAATTGCACCGTATAATCCCCCAGAGAGCTGAACATCCACCCCCCCAAAAAACCCAGCATCAGGAGTATGACCAGCACCTTCGGGACAAAAGTCAGGGTCTGCTCCTGAATGGATGTAGTGGCCTGCAGTATCGCTACCACCAAGCCCACGATAAGGGCCGAAAACAAAAGCGGCGCCGCCAAAAGCAGGGTCTCAAATATACCCCCCCGGAGAAGGGCTGTTATTTCGCCGATACTCATCTATACATCCCCTATCCGAAGGACCGGACTATCTGGTCCGTCAAAAGCCCCCAGCCGTCCACCAGTATGAAGAGGATCAGCTTGAAGGGCATGGAGATCATTACCGGGGGCAGCATGATCATACCCATGGACATGAGCGCGCTGGCCACCACCATATCGATTACGATAAAGGGAATAAACAACAATATGCCTATCTTAAAGGCTACGGTTAATTCGTTGAGGATGAATGCGGGGATCAATACATAGGTGGGAACATCGGCCAGGGTATTCGGACGGTCCATCCCCCGCATAGCCATAAAGAGCCGGATATTACTGGGGTTACCCTGCATCTGGCGGTACATAAAAATACGCAGCGGAGCTTCGGCGCCCCGGTAGGCTTCCTGCACCGAGATCTCCCCCTGCTGAAGGGGCTGGAAACTGTTCCGGTATATCTCGTCAAAGGTAGGCCACATAATAAACACAGTGAGGAAAAGGGAAATCCCCAGGATCACCTGGTTGGGAGGCACTTGCTGCAGGGAAAGAGCCCGCTTAATAAAATCCAGAACGATGGATATGCGCAGGAAGCTTGTGGTAAGTATGATGATACTCGGCGCCAGGGAGAGGGCGGTGAGCAGCAACAACAACTGAAGGGAAAAGGCCACTTCCTGTCCCGATTCGGGGTTCCGTATGGTAAGATCGATGAAGGGGATCACCGGGTCCGCCGGAGCCGGGGGGATACCCACGGTTCCCGGGGTAGACAGGTCCGGAAAGGGGAAAGATGTAGTCTGGGCCGTCACCGGGAGGGGGGCAAAAACGGCCAGCAGGAACAATGTTCCTGTCAGAACAGCCATGCGACTCATAGGTCCTTCAACCTTTCCCGCTGTTTACGCAGGTCATCCGCATTGAACCGTTTATCGGTTACCGTACCGCCGCCCAGGCGGCGCAGGAGGGCTGAAAAGCTCAGGAATTTCGGCCCGCTGCCGTCGTTTCCCCTGCGGGAATCGTCCAGAAGCATGGCGTCCACCATCTCCTGATCCGTTATTTCCGAGATAAGGGACACGCCGTTGTCCCCGGCGCCCACCAGCCAGGCTTTATTCCCCACGGAAACCACCGCTGCCGAACTACCCGCTCCTAATGGGGCTCTGGCTAAGACCTTGAGATAGGGGTTTTTCTGATCCGGCGGACGGGAGAGGCGCTTGAAAAAGAATACCAAGCCATAGATGGCCGCCGCCGCCAGGGCGAGGACCAGGACCATCCGGAGAATGACAAATACCGAGGGCGTCCCCGGAGCGGCAAGGATTTCCCCCGAGGGCGCATCCTCCAGGATAATCAGGCTTTCTGCGCCCGGCCCGTCAGGAACCGTTTCAACGGCATCACCGATCGCCGCAGAGAACTCCCCCAAGATATCCGGCGTTTGAGCGGATATACTGTTGAGATTAAACATAAAAAGGCCGGCGCTTATAAAAAGCACGGCAATTTGCAACGGAGTTTCCCGCGCAATAAAAAAGGTTCGAAATCGATGCAGTCTTTCCCCTCCCAAGTCGAAACTGATCCTTAAATACTATTTTACCTTATTTAGTATAATTATGCTACCCCTATTCTAGCTCATTCACTCATTCTTTCCAAGGGAGAGGCTATTTCCGTGACACGAACACCGAAATTTTCGTCAATAACCACCACTTCTCCCTTTGCAATGAGCTTATGATTCACCAGAATATCCACCGGTTCCCCCGCAAGCTTATCCAATTCGATGATAGTCCCTTCCCCCATGCTCAGGATTTCCTTGATGAGCTTCCTGGTACGGCCCAATTCTACGGTCATCTCCATGTATACATCCATGATACGACCGATATTTCCCGCTTCCTGTGCGGTGGGCTGGGGCATCAGGTTAGGAAACTGCACGGACTGAACATTTGTGGGCGATCCCAGGCCGCCTCCCATCATACCGCCAAACCCCATACCACCCGCAGGAGCCGCCGAAGCAGGTTTAGGGGAAGCCAACGCGGGACCGGCGTTCAGAGCCTTGGTAATATCCGCCGCTACCGAAGGGCCGTAGACTTCCCAAATCCGGTGGGGCTTGCCGTCCCCCAGATCGAGCTGGTAATCCGCAACCTGGAAATCACCGGCAGGCAGGGCGGCGGTTGCCTTGGGAACATTTACCGCCTCGGGAGAAACATTGGCGATAGACTTATTGCCGGTCTTTCCGGTCAGGGTGGTAATCTGGGTACCCACAATGGTACCCACCATTTCCCCAATCACCGACATGGCCATCTCGTCCAACTCGATGTTTTCTTCTTTGTTCATCAGGGCAGCAATAGCCTTGGCGGTATCCTCGGGAAAGAGGAATATATGTTCACCGGGGAACCCGGCGCTGAAATCCGCTTTAACCGCAGTAACCATATCCGGAAGCTGCCCCATAAGAGAGTCCCGGTTGGAACTGCTGACCTCGGGCCCCTTAAGGGAAACCGTAGCGCCGGTCATGGTGGAGAGGTTGGAAGACTGCGCTCCCACGGTACCGGAGAGATAACTTTGCAGGGCCTTGGATTCGGCGCCGCCGTTCCCGCCATTAGATCCGCCGCCGCCAAGACTTGAAGAATCTACACCTGCCAACAGTGCATCTATTTCCGCCTGCGAAAGAGCGCCATCGCTCATAGTATCCCCCCCGTTTTACCGATCATAACTCTACCACATCGAGCTGCCTAAATACAATATTTTTTACCCGTGAAGAATTCAGAATCCGGGTGTTCAGGGCCTCGATAATCTCCTGCTTCAGCCTGGCTTCGTTTTCGGTTACCAGATCCCGGGCATACTTGGAACTGAAAAAATTTCGCACAAAATCCTGTAGTTCGTAGAGCCTGGTTGTCAATTCCGTAGCGGCGTTTTTATCATTCATATCGTAACCGATGGCTAAATCAACCACCACCGAATAAGACGTGGGGTCCTTGGTTCTGCACCGTACCGTACCGATGGAATTGAAGTAAAGATACTCCGGACGTTTCCCAATATAGGGGGAAGAGGAATCGGTCACAACGGTCTGGGATCTCCCCCCCCTATTCATAAAATTAAAGGTGATCACCGTTACGGTAATAATAAAAATCAGCGCCCCGAGGCCGATGGCTACAAATTTGAGCAGATTCGGCAGTAAAGCGCCTAAACCGCCTTTTTTTTTAGAACCGCCGCCCCCTCCTTCCGAAGTTTCTCCCCCTTCATCCAGAATATCGTTGCCATCGCCCATGACTTAACCCTCCGACTCTCTATGTTATAGTATACAAAAATATTGGCAAACGCAATAGCTAACACTTTTACGGTTGCTTTTCCGGCGGTATATGGCATTAAAATACCGTATATCCCTCATATCCCTCACTTTTCTCTTATAACTCATGTTACGCATCGCGCGCCGCGGCGGCCGTTGCATAACATGAGTTACTAAATCCGGCAATCTTTCTTTGAACGTGATCATCCCTGTTCAGAATAGAACGTTCCCCTCTCCGGGAACCGATGTCCTCTCTCCAAGACCCGGCTTCCTCTCTCCAAGACCCGATTTTCTCTCTCCGGGACCCGATGTCCTCTCTCCGGAAACCGGTTTTCTCTCTCCGGGAACCGATGTCCTCTCTCCAAGACCCGATGTCCTCTCTCCAAGACCCGATTTTCTCTCTCCGAGAGCCGATGTCCTCTCTCCAAGACCCGGCTTCCTCTCTTCGGGACCCGGTTTTCTCTCTCCGGGAACCGATGTCCTCTTTCCGGGAACCGATGTCCTCTTTCCGGGACCCGATGTCCCCTCTCCGGGAACCGATGTCCTCTCTCCGGGACCCGGTTTTCTCTCTCCGGGAACCGATGTCCCTGCCCGGAATACCGGTAATTCCCCTCCGGGCAGGATTATCCCGCTGAACCAAAGCGGGACTCATGCATACCATGAGTTATAAATGACCTTCATCCAGGATGATAACATCCACCCGGCGGTTATAAGCCCGCCCTTCGGGGGTATCATCCGAGGCTACAGGCGCCGTGGAAGCAAATCCCGCTACCTGAAAACGCCGTTCCTCTACTCCAATATCGGTAAGATAGTGGAGAACACTGATAGACCGGGCGGTAGAGAGTTCCCAATTCGATTCCCAGGGTCCTTCGGGGTCCACCGGAACATCGTCCGTATGGCCTTCGATACGGAATTTTCGCCCCCGTATCTCTTCCGAGTTCAGGAGAGTCCCCAGCCGGAGCAGGATATCCCGGGTCTGCTCCACGTTGATCCGGGCGCTGGCGGGATTAAAGAAAGCGTCCGAGGCCAGGCTTATCACCAGGCCCCGCTCGTCGTGGGTAACCTTGACCTTGTTGGATTTCACTTCCGGGTTGAAGAGGCTTACGGCTTTTCGCAAGGCCGTACCCAGGGACTCACCCCGCTCCATAGCAGGCAAAGAGGCAATGGTGTTTCCCAGATCCGCGGTTTTCCCGGCGCTGAGGGTATTTCCCCCGGCATTGGCTCCGATGCCCTGGTTATTAAAGGCGGAAATCAACGCTTCCATAGTGGTAGGGGTTATCTCATCGGGGTTAAACAGGGCGACAAAAAAACAGAGCATCAGGGTAACCATGTCCGAATAAGTTACAATCCATTCTCCCCCTGCGCCGCCCGCATCGGGCTTTTTCTTCTTTGCCATTAATTACTTCCTTAATCTTTCAGTATTTCCGACTCCACGGCCTTGCGATCCACGGGGTTCAGGTAGGTGAGGAGCTTCATCGCCAGGATACGGGGATTGTCCCCCGCTTGAATGGAGAGAACTCCCTCAATGGCCATTTCCTTAACCTTCGTTTCCTTGGCATCGCTGGCCTTCAATTTACCCCCCAGGGGGATCATCAGAAGGTTGGCAACCATGGAACCGTACAGGGTGGTGATAAGCGCAACCGCCATATTCGGGCCCAGGGCGGATTTATCTTCCAGGTTTTTCAACATGCCGATGAGCCCGATGACGGTACCCAGCATTCCAAGACCCGGGGCCAGGGTACCCCACATATTCACCACCTGGATCTTGACGACATGCCGTTCCTGCATCTGGCCTAACTCGGTTTCCATGAGGTTCCGCACAATCTCGGCGTCCGTGCCGTCTACCACGAGCCGCAGCCCCTTCTTGATAAATTCATCGCCCAGATCATCCAGCATTTCTTCCAGCGCCAGAAGTCCTTCCCGGCGGGCTTTTTCCGACATGCTCATCAACTGCTGGATCAAAGATTTTTCGTTATAATTAGCAACCTTAAAGGTCAGACCAATGGTATTAAAAATACCCAGGGTGTCGGCCAAACTGCTAAATGTAAAGAGGCCAAAATAGGAACCTAACACAACAATCAGGACCGAGGGGATATCTACGAAGGTCATCAGATTGGTTCCTCCGGAGATGATCCCCAAGCCCACCATTGCCAAACAACCGGCAACACCAATTAAGGTTGATATGTCCATGATTACCTCTGCCTCGTGCGGCTATGAAGCCGCACAGTTAAATCGTACATGAAACGAAGTTTCATGATTACTCCTCGTTTTTAAAGCCGCCGATTCGCCGGCGATATTCCACAATCCTGTCGACAACTTCGTCCACCGTTTCTTTAACAATAATAATTTTACCGGACAGCATCTGGAATGTGGTATCCGGCCGAACTTCAATAGTTTCAATCTGGTGCGGATTTATATAATATTCAAAACCGTTCAGCCGGGTTACCTGTATCATGGCTCCTCACTTGTTATCACGAAAACTTACCGTTTAAGGGTCAGGATTTCCTGTAAAAGCTGGTCTGCGGTCTGTATGGTCCGGGAGTTTGCCTGGAACCCGCGCTGGGTTACAATCATATCCACAAACTGTTCCGAAAGATCCACGTTGGACATTTCCAGGGCGCCGGAAATAATCTTGCCCTTCCCCGCTATGCCCGAGGGTCCGATGTTGGCGTATCCCGAGTTGTTGCTTTCCAGGAATACGTTGTCCCCGCCCTTTTCCAGCCCCCCCTGGTTGGCAAAACTCGCCATGGCCACCTGGCCCAGGGTGCGGTTGGTCCCGTTGGAATACACCCCGGTGATAACCCCGCTGGTGTCGATCTTAAAGTTTTCCAGGTAGCCCATGGTGTAGCCGTCCTGGATGATAGCTTTAGTGGAACTGGATTCGGCGTACTGGGTGACGCTGTTCACCAGGCCGCCCACAGTGCCCAGGTTCAGAAGGAATTGCTGGCGTATCATCCCCCCTTCCAGTTCCGGCCTCGCGCCCTGTACGTCGAAGGCCACGTTCATAGCCACCGCGCCTTCTCCGGCGGCCTGTTCGCCGTTGGCATCCTCAATCGCCTGGAGTGTCCCGTTGTTGTTGAAGATCGCCGTAAATTCGTTGCCCGCTGCCGGGATAGCCCCCACCATACCCACTTCGGTATTGGTGGGTATGGGGTTTTCCGGATCAACCGTAACCCTGGCGGTCCAGCGGTTGTTAACGGTCACATCGGGTTCACCCTCGGCATTAAAGGCCCAGTTGCGGGTAAATTCTACCCGCAGTATATGCTCCTGCCCGAAGGTATCGTAGATTTTCATTTCCGTACCCCAGGTACCCCGGGCAATCTCCGCCTCTGTGGGATCGTTGGGTATAATGGGGGTCCGCTTGTCCAGGTTACAGGCAAAGTTGACCTCCGTGGTGGCCCGGGCCGCGTCTTTGCTGCCCACAGGGATGATCAGGTTTTCCACGTCCCGGGACACGTCCAGCACCTGCTCGTTCCCCACGGTCCTGGCCTGCCAACCCTGAACCCTCATGCCGTTGGCAGGGTTTACCATCATGCCGTCCTCGTCCAGGCTGAAGGCCCCCGCCCTGGTGTAGAAGGACTTATCCCCCTGCTTAAGGACGAAAAAGCCCGTGCCCTGGATAGCCAGATCGGTGCCCACCCCGGTGGTCTGGAGCGATCCCTGGGTATGGATGGTGTCGATGGAGGCCACCGACATCCCGAGGCCCACTTCCTTGGGGTTCACGCCCCCCAGATCTTCCGTGGGTCTGGCCGCGCCCTGAAGCTGTTGGTAAATCATATCCTGAAAATTAACCCTATTCCGTTTAAAACCGGTGGTGTTGACATTAGAAATGTTGTTACCCACCACGTCCATCCTGGTCTGGTGGTTCTGTAATCCCGACACACCGGAAAACAATGATCGCATCATAGTGGTCTACTCCTCAAATACTCTGGTAACCTGATCCCACTGATAGTAGGCGCCGTTCACTAATACCTCGGGGATGTTTCCCCGGGTAACTGCCCGTACTGTCCCCTGGACAATCCGGTCTCCCTCCAAAATCTCCACCGAACGGCCCAGGGCGGAGGTTGCCTCGCCGCCGGTAAGAAGGTTCGCCAGCCGGTTAAAGTCGCTGGCCATACTGCTCATCTGTTCCAGGGTGGAAAACTGGGCCATCTGTCCGATAAATTCCTTGTCCTCCATAGGGGCGGTAGGATCCTGATGGCTCAACTGGGTAATGAGTATTTTTAAAAAGTCATCCTTACCCAGGCTCTGATTGGGCATCCTGCCCTTCTGTATCGACTTGTTGAAGGTGTCCACTTCCATGCTAAGGACTGCCTTTTCCTGCGGGCTAAGAACCGTTTCAAACGCTGCCATTACTACTCCTATACCAATACATTGACCCGAGAAACACCCGGACCGTCAAATCCATCCAATCCGGCATCCGCGCTAAACAGGTCCGCAGTTTCCGCCATGGCGTTGTAGCTGGAAGAAACCACCCCGGCCGGGAAAAAGGGAGCTTCACTGTTCCACCGCCCCTGGCTGCTGCTTTGACCGCCGTCTCCCGCAAGGGCCATATCAAGGCTTGCGCCGGCAAAACCGGAATCCCGAAAAGCCTGCTCCAGGGAGCGGATTTCCCTCTCAAAAGCCCGGAGCGCCTCGTTGCTTTCAACAATGATATGCCCTGTGATCTTGTTTTCGGCCATTTCAAGACGTATCTTTACTATTCCCAGGGATTCGGGTTTGAGGGAAAGTTTGATGGTCCCCTCCCCGCCGTCCCTGACCATGATAGAGGCCTGCCGGACAATATCGCCGTTGAGATTTTGGTGGAGTTCCCGCGCCAGGATATCCTCGAAGGCCTGGCCCGCGCTTTTCTCCTGCCCTAATTCCAGGTATTCCCGGTTTCTGCCATTGTTCCTAAGTTCCACCGCGATGTCCGCCACCCGTTCCGCCCCGGCATCCGGCGCGGGCTTTGTTTCCTGCCCCGGGTTAAGGGCCGCGCCGTTCTCCCCGGTCCTGAGATCCTGGACCGCCAGGGAAAACTGTCCCCGGGCTTTTTTGCTGTTTTTAGCTTCCGCAGCGGCTGCCTTTTCTTTTTTCTCAACCCCCGGGCCGCGCCGGTTCATTTGGGCCGGTCCCTGGGCTAACCGGGACGATTCGGCATTGGCCGCCGTGTCCGCCCCTTCCCCAGGGGTATCCCGGGTAATTTCCCGAAAGGCCCAGGCATCCTGGAACTGGTCCTCTGCCCCGGCTAAACGGATCATGCTATCCTGATCCGCCATGTCCGCCGCTTCTTCCGGGGTTATACTCTGTAAAAGCGGATCTCCGTTACCGGGCAAAGCGGAGGATACCTCAGCTGCGGCGAGGACAATATTTTCTTCCCCATCGGGATTTTCCCGCAGCTGTTTCGTTTTTTTGACCAGCGCCTCTTTTAGCGTCGTTTCCGGAGAAGGAGCTTCCCCCTCCCCTTTCAGCGGCGGCAAAAAACGCCGATCCCTGTTTTGGATTTTTTCATTGCCCGGGGCAAGGGCATTTTTATCGCCCGCCGGAAATTCCGCCTTTTTGGCAGCGCCATTCCTGGCCGCCCCAGCGATTTTTCCTGGTCCGGCAAGCCCTCCCGGCTCAATTTCGCCGGCCTCTCCGGCCTTGGTTTTCCGCGTCAGCCCCGCAAGCAGCTTGGCAAATACACCCAGGGCGCCTTTTTTAACGCCCTTAGCGTATTTACCCTCGCCGGAACTCCGGCCTTCCACGGAATATCTTTGGTGGGATACGGTGAACATTTTGTTCGAATTGGTTGCAGCCAACACTGCCGACCTCCTGTCTTCATACCTGATGTACGCCCATTGTATGTACAATAAGGGCTGCATCTTAGGTGATGCCCCGGAGGCCGGATACTGACTAGTCTCTGAGGACAGGCCTCCCTGCCATCTTGCGCTGCAACTCCGCCGCCCGATCGGGGGGCATGAGGGACAGCCAATAGGATACGATGGAAGCGGTTCCTTCAGTCTGGGCAATCTCTTCGGTCTTCCGGAGCACGTCAATAGCGTCCTGATCGTTCATCCTATTGATAATTTCAACCGCACTCGCCGGCGGCATACCATTTAGATAACGCGCATTCTGCTCGACGTTCCTGGATCTAATGTCGGCGTCTTCCATCATCGCATTAAAGGAATTCTCCCGCTCATCCAACGCTTTTTGCCGTTCCTCCAGGTCCTGGGCCATTTGTTCTATCTGGTCCTGCCGGGAAACCAGTTCCTGTTCCTTCTGCTCCATCTCCATATTGCGCAGCTCCAGGGCTTCCAACCGGACGGCCAGCCGTTCCGCGTCCAGGGAGAGGAGTTCTTCCTCCCCGGATTCATTCTGCGTCCGGGGCTGCAGGCCGATAAGGCGGTACACCGGCGACAGAAATGCCTTGGCGTCTATAACATTGAGGTAATCAAACCACACCAAGCCGCCGCCGGCCAAAACAGCAATGAGCAGCAATAACAAAAAAACCCGGCCTAAAATTCTTCCCATCCCGGTTTCATCACTCCCCTAATAAGGTATTATACCCGTATTGTAACGATCCTTCAACACGTTTCCGGATTACGTGGACATTTTTCACCATAATCCCTATACTTCCTATCGGTGGGTTGGGAACGTTTATGGCAGTAAAAAAATCCGTGGGTTTAGCGGCGCTCCTTATTGGTTTTATGGTTATCACAGGCGGCTGCGGAAAGCCAAAGAAGGAAACTCCGGTCACCGGAGGTATTATCCTCGGTTTTTCACAAATCGGGGCTGAAAGCGCCTGGAGGAGATGTAACAGCCAGTCCATTCAGGAGGCTGCGGCCGCAGCGGGAATACAACTCCTCTTTTCCAATGCCGAACAAAAACAGGAAAACCAGATCAAGGCAATCCGGTCATTTATCGCCTATCAGGTTGACGTCATAGCGTTTGTTCCCATAGTTGCGGACGGCTGGGACAATGTGCTGCAGGAAGCGAAGGACGCCGGGATTCCGGTACTGGTTACCGACCGGAAGATTGACATTGAGGACGAAAATCTTTACGCCGGTTTTATCGGGACCGACAGCGTATCGGAGGGCAGAAGTGCTGCCGAATTCCTGGTAAAAAAATTTGAGGACCGCCTGACATCTCAGGATAAACCCATCCGCATAGTAGAATTGAGCGGCACCACCGGTTCCTCCCCCGCCAGAGGAAGGGCGCAAGGGTTCAGGGAAATTATCGATCAATACCCGCAGTTTCAAATTATTTACAGCGAGTCAGGCGATTTTTTACGTTCCAAGGGATACGAACTTATGCGATCCGTGTTAAAAGAACTTCAGGATATTGACGTAATTTTTTCCCATAACGACGGTATGACCCTGGGGGTTCTGGACGCTATAAAAGAAAAAAACATAAATCCCGGGACTGACATAGTAATTGTAACTATCGACGCAGAACAGGCTGCCATAGACGCTTTGATCCGAGGGGAAGTGAATTGTGTTATTGAATGTAACCCCAAGACAGGCCCGGCGATCATGCAGCTTGCCCAAAAACTTGCCGGAGGGGATACTATCGACCGGTTCATCCATGTGGAGGAGGCGGTTTTTTCCGAGGGGGACGATCTTTCCAGCATCCCTCCCCGGGGGTACTAGGCGTGGCGTGGTATAGCGAGGCGTTAAGGCTGCTCAGGCCCTTTTTTATCAGTACCGGAATTAAAAAAGCCATCAAGACCTCCCACATTGTTATTATCGGTTTTATGCTCGTTCCCCTTTTTATCAGCGTTGTTATTTCCCTGTACAACACCATCAGTTATGATCGACTTATTTCCAATGTGGATAAAACAAACCGGCTTAATCAAATTGTAAAAAGTGAAATTACCAATGAATTATGGGATATTGTTGCGGGAAATAAATTGTTTGAAGACGGACTGCAGTACCGGATCATACATAATATCATCGATCAAATAAACGATATTATGTCCACCGCCGCAAGAACGGAAAGCCGTCAGCTTTTGGAGGTTGCGGGCCGTGCGATGAACACCCTGACCCGTTATGTAAACCGCCTGGAAGTACAAATGAAAGAAGGGTATCCTGTCATCGAAAACGAAAAAATCCTCGATGAAATCCGCGGGGTTTCGCTTTTGGTATCGGAAATACTACAGGATTTTATCGTTCTTGAAATTGAATCTACCGCTTCGGCAAATGAAAATATCAAGCGACGGGCCTTTATGCTTGCGGCAATTGAATGTGTTATTATTATTTTTGTTACCGTATTTTCCCTGTTTGTTCAGATGTCGGTTGCCGCGAATATTGATACATCAATCGGCGCCATGGTCTCTTTGTCCGGACGCATAGCCGAAGGAGATCTGGATGCCAGGGCGGAGGTGCCGCCGGTTATGGAATTGAATAGCCTTACGGAAAACCTTAATAACATGGCGGGGAAAATAAAAACACTTATCGAGGCAAATGTCCAGGAACAAAAAAATTTACAGAAATCAGAGATGCGGGCTTTGCAAGCCCAGATAACGCCCCATTTTTTGTACAATACCCTGGATTCCATTATCTGGCTTGCGGAAGGCGCTCAATACGATCAGGTCATTTCCATAACCCGGGCGTTTTCCACTTTTTTCAGGATCTCCCTTAACCGCGGCAGCGAATGGGTCAGCGTCAAGGATGAATTTTCCCACATCGCCAGTTACCTCACCATACAAAAAATACGGTACCGGGATATACTAGATTATTCCATCGATTACGAAGTTCAGATGGAGAACAACACTATCCTTAAACTTTTCCTCCAGCCCCTGGTGGAAAACGCACTCTACCACGGCATAAAAAACAAGCGGAGCCGCGGGATGATCAAAGTACGGGGATGGCAAGAAGGGTCCATCCTGTGTTTCAGTATTGAGGATAACGGCGTCGGAATGACCGGAGAGCGTTTGGCGGACGTGCAAAAACAGCTTCAAAGCCGTCCAAATTTCGAGGCCGGCAATTCGGTCTACGGCTTATACAATGTCAGTAAGCGGCTGGAACTGTACTATAACAAGGCCGCCCGGCTGGACATCCAGAGCGTGTATAAAGAAGGGACCATGGTTACCATTCAGGTTCCCGGAGCGACGGAACATGTATAAAGTATTCATCGTAGAGGATGAGATTATCGTCCGGGAAGGAATTAGAAACAGTATTCCATGGGATAAAACTTCTTATATACTGGCTGGGGAAGCTCCGGACGGAGAGATGGCGCTTTCGATCATCAAGGATATTATGCCTGATATTCTCATAACCGACATCCGCATGCCCTTTATGGACGGCCTTGCCCTCTCCCGGATTGTAAAGAAAACCTTGCCATGGATAAAAATAATAATACTGTCCGGGCACGATGAATTTGAATACGCTCGGGAAGCAATATCCGTAGGTGTGGAGGAATACCTTCTTAAACCGGTGTCTTCCCAGGATATGCTTCAAACTCTGGATAAAATTGCCTGCCGGATCGATGCGGAAAAGGAGGAACTTCTTAACATAGAACATCTTAGACAGCAGGCGCAGTCTAATTCGGATACCCTTCGGGAACGGTGGCTTAAGGATTTTATTAAAGGCAATGTCCCCACGGCGGATGCCATCGAAAAAGCGCGGGAGTTGGGGATCGATCTTATCGCTCATTCCTATACCACCGCAGTGATCAGCGCATCCACTTCCCGAGACAACCATTCCCAGAGTATCGCAGTAAAACTAATTATCCGTTCAATTACGGAGAAATACTCCAATGTCATACTATTTCAGGGGGAGGAGAACAAACACATCATGCTTATCAAGGGCATGCCCGGAGAGAAAACGGAAAGCGACAGCCTTGAGGAATCGGTGTATACCATCGCCCAGGCGGTCAAGCATGAGGTTGAACGAAATACGGAATGTAAGATTGCCGTCGGCATAGGCGGAGTGGTAAACCGGCTTGGAGAGGTGAGCAAGTCCTATTTCAAAGCCGACCGGATTGTAAATAACGAAACCGCCGTCGGTTTGTGGCAAATTTCCGACGGCGACCCCCTGCAGACAGCGGAAGGGAAAGACAGGCTGTTCGATCAGACGGGGTTGCTCAATTTTGGCGGGGATATACTCTGGGCAAAATTTCGCTATGCTTCTAAAAAAGATATTGATTCTATCATCAATGAATACACAGGATTACTGCAGGACAGCGCCGGGGAAGGGCCTATCCTGGAATATTTCATGCTGGGTGAAATAATTGTTGCGGCATCTAAAATAATAGAAGAATTTAACGGTGATATTAATACGATTATCCCCTTCAGCCTGAATAAATATGAGCTAAAGGAAATTATCAATTCCAGGGAAACCTTCAACGAAAAAATTAGAGCCCTCTTTACGGCGGTAATCGAATTCAGGGACTCCCGAATGGAGGGACGCTACCAGTCGGTTATTCTCAAGGCACGGGAATTTATCGACCAGCATTACGGGGATCAGGATATTTCCCTCCACACCGTGGCCTTCCATGTGGGCATTAGCCCTAACCATTTAAGCACGGTCTTTTCCCAGGATACAGGGGAGAATTTTATCGAGTACCTTACCCGGGTGCGGATTGATAAGGCAAAACAGCTCCTGGAAAACACCGCCATGAAGAACGCCGATATTGCCGGGAAAACGGGGTTTAGCGATCCCCACTATTTCAGTTTTATTTTCAAAAAGAATACCGGGCTGTCCCCGCGGGAATACCGTAATTCAAAAGCAAAAGGAAAAACCTAACCATTTTTCGTAAAAAAACGCCTGTTTTCCTTTCCAATTAATCCGATACCGGGGGATTCAAGAAAAAGTTCAACTAAAGTCAATAATTATGTTCATGTACAATTCCGTACCTCCGGAGGTATACTAAATCAAATTCTTTTAGTATCAGGAGGAAAATATGAAAAAAGTATTTATCGTTTTATTGATTCTGGCAACGGCGGCGTTTGTCTTTGTCGGCTGCGGCAAAAAAGCCGAATCGGGCGGTCAGCAGACAAGTTCGACCGATGTAAGCCGGAGCATGGATCGCAAGATCGTCATGGGCTATTCCCAGATCGGTGCGGAATCCGAATGGCGGACGGCGTGTACCAATTCGGTTCAGGCGGCGGCAAAAGAATGGAACATCGACCTACGCTTCTCCGACGCACAGCAGCAGCAGCAAAATCAGCTCCAGGCAATCCGGACCTTCATTCAACAGAAGGTTGACATTATCGCTTTTACCCCGGTGGTTGAAACCGGCTGGGAAGCAATACTCAAGGAATGTCTTGACGCGGGGATCCCCACCATCTGTGTGGATCGCAGCATCGAAGGATCGGATCGCGTAGCCGCCAATCCTAACGACATGAGCGATCCCGATAACTGGTTTACCGCCTTTATTGGTTCTGACATGGAACAGGAAGGAAACCGGGCTGCCAAATGGATGATGGCCAACGTTCCCACCCTTAAGCCCGGCAAAGCCGTCTACAACATCGCCGAACTACAGGGTACCGTGGGTTCATCCGCCATGACCGGCCGTTTCAAGGGCTTCCGCGATACCCTTGGGATTCCCGCCGCAACCGCGCTGGGAACCAGCTCCGACGGCAAGTACAAAATCATCCTGAGCCAGACCGGTGACTTTACCCGCGCCCAGGGCAAGCAGGTCATGGAAGCCTTCCTGAAATCCAACCCCAACGACATCGATGTGCTCTTTGCCCATAATGACGACATGGCAATCGGCGCCATCCAGGCTATTCAGGAAGCCGGAAAAGTGCCAGCCAAAGACATCATTATCATCGGTGTGGATGCCGTTAAGGGCGCTTTTGAGGCAATGGTTGCGGGCACGATGAACGCGTCCATCGAATGTAACCCCCTGCTTGGTCCCCAGGTAATGGAAACAGCGGTGAAGATTCTCAACGGGCAGACGGTTGAAAAGTGGGTCGTTTCCAACGAAAGCGACTACGACCAGACCAACGCCGCCGCGGCCTTCCCCAGCCGGCAGTATTAAGGTTATACTGGCACGAAGGGAGGGAAAGAATTTAGCCACGAAGCGAACAGTAAGGAAGTAAAAAGATACTAGGGTTGTTCGGAAACCTCAAGTTTCCGAACAATTTCCATCGGATCTTTGTAACTTTTCTTTCCTTTTTCGCCTTTGGGTTTTATTAAAGGGCGTAGCCCTTTTGGGGTTTTAATACCCTGCCCCTTGGGGCGCTTCCTACTAGAGGTGCGGGGGATGTGTTCCCCCGCATACGCAAAGATTTCAAGGAGAAATCTTCGATACCCCGTGGCTTGCCGCGGAGAGGTTCATTTTTTAGGGGGCGGATTTATGGAAAGCAATACTATTCTGCAGATGTCCGGCATAGACATACAATTTCCCGGTGTTCATGCTTTGGATCATGTGGATTTTACCTTGAGGAAGCGTGAGATTCACTCCCTCATGGGAGAGAACGGCGCTGGGAAATCAACCCTTATCAAGGTTTTAACCGGGGTATATAAAAAAGACGGCGGGACCATGTTGTTGGACGGGAAGGATTTTAACCCCGCCAGTCCCCTGGATGCCCGCCAGCACGGAGTTAATTCGGTATATCAGGAAATCAACCTCTGCGACAATTTAAGTGTGGCGGAGAATATATACGCCGGGCGGCAGGAAACCCGCCTGGGAAAAATCAACTGGAAAAAAATCAAAACCGGCGCCGCCTGCGCCCTGAAACGGCTTAATGTTGACATTGACGTTACTAAGATCCTGGGTTCCTATTCGGTGGCGATTAAGCAGATGATCGCTATTGCCCGGGCGGTGGATATGAATTCCAGAATTCTCATTCTGGATGAACCCACCTCAAGCCTTGACCGGCCCGAAGTCGAACAACTCTTTGCCACTGTCCGCCGGCTTCGGGATGACGGCCTGTCGATAGTTTTTATATCCCACTTTCTCGATCAGGTTTACGAATTATGCGACCGGGTAACGGTTTTACGAAACGGAAAACGTATCGGTGAATATGTATTAAGCGAACTCCCAAAACTTGAACTGGTTTCCAAGATGGTGGGAAAAGATTTCTCAACCTTGCAAAAACGGGAAAAAAGTCTTAAAAACAGGGAAAACAGCGAAATTTTTATTGAGGCAAAGGGCCTGGGGAAAAAATATACCGTCCAGCCCTTTGATCTCGTTATCAGAAAAAGCGAAACCCTGGGGCTAGCCGGGCTCCTCGGGTCGGGGCGGACCGAAGTGGCGAACCTTCTGTTCGGCATTGACGAAGCCGATTCGGGGGAACTTCTCCATGGGCAAAAGAAATGGATATTCAAGAGTCCCAAGGATGCTATTAGCCGGTTTATCGCCTTCTGTCCGGAGGACCGGAAAAAGAACGGCATTATCCACGAATTATCGGTGCGGGAGAATATCATCCTTGCCATGCAGGCAAAGCAGGGTATTTTTAAGTACCTCCCCTTAAAAAAACAGGCAGAAGTGGCGGCTGAGTATATACAAAAACTGGGGATCGTCACGCCGGGGGCGGACGTACCGGCGGGGAATCTTTCGGGGGGCAATCAGCAAAAGGTTATCCTTGCCCGGTGGCTCGTAACCAATCCGGCGCTACTTATTCTGGACGAGCCGACCCGGGGCATCGACGTTCACGCCAAGGCGGAAATTATGAACCTGGCCATGAAGCTCTGCGACGGGGGGATGTCCCTGGTTTTTATTTCTTCCGAGATAGAGGAGGTTATCCGCTGTTCCGACCGTATCGCGGTAATGCGGGACCGGAAGAAGATCGCCGAAATAGCGGGAGAAGATCTCACGGAAGAAAAAATTCTCAAAACCATCGCCGCCGAACCTGTCAATTCGGGCGGAGCGGCGTAGGAGGCGGATATGGCGGGGAGAGTCAATTTTCAAACCATGACAAAAAGCAAAGTCTTTAGCGCCCTGATTGTACTGGCATTGTTGCTGCTATTCAATCTGTTTTTTACGAAAAACTTTTTTGTCATCACCATCCACGACGGGCATCTCTTTGGAACCCTCATTGACATCCTAAACCGGGGGGCGCCGCTCATGCTCCTTTCAATGGGGATGACCCTGGTCATCGCCTCCACCGGTGGAACGGATCTTTCCGTAGGGGCGATCATCGCCATCACCGCGGCCATGGTTTCACGCCTGATTGGGGGCAATCTGGTCATGGCGGACGGAGTTCAGACATACATTACCGAGACGCCTATGTTCCTGGCGATCATCATTTCCCTGGCTGTGGCAATGGCCCTGGGGCTGTGGAACGGGGTCCTGGTGACCTACGGGAAGATACAGCCCATCGTAGCGACCCTGGTTCTCATGGTTGCGGGCCGGGGCATAGCCCAGCTTATTACCAGCGGGCAGATAATTACTATTTATTACGGGCCTTTCTTTTTTGTGGGCGGCGGCTGGTTTTTGGGACTTCCCTTCGCGATTTTTATCGCAGCGTTTGTGTTTCTCATCGCCCAGGTCTTTACGCGGAAAACTTCCCTGGGGTTGTTCATCGCTACGGTGGGCGGCAACGCCAATGCAAGCCGGTATGCGGGCATCAATGAAAAGGCGGTAAAACTCTTTGCCTTTGTTTTTTCGGGATTCTGCGCCGGAGTTGCGGGGCTTATCATCTGTTCCAACGTAAAGTCCGCGGATGCCAATAACGCCGGCCTTAACACAGAACTGGACGCCATCCTCGCGGCGGTAATCGGCGGGACCAATATGGCGGGCGGCAAATTCAGCCTCACCGGAAGCCTGATAGGGGCGCTGCTGATCCAGACCCTTACCACTACTATTTATGCCTTCGGTGTGCCGCCGGAGGTTTCCCTGGTGGTAAAGGCCCTGGTGGTGGTACTGGTGTGCTTCCTTCAGTCCAGCGTCGCATCCGGCTTTTTCGGCGCCCTGGCCATGAAGAGGGTATAAAGTATGAATCTTAAAGCTAAAATAAACGTCTCGGCGTTAACTTCCAAATATCTTTCAGTTATCGCCGCGTCGGCGCTGTTCTTCGTCGCCTTTATCGCCGGTTCCGTATTGTACCGCGGTTTTTTTGATCTGCAGACTTTTTTCAATCTTTTTATCGATAAGGCATTCCTCCTGGTATCCGCCACGGGAATGACCCTGGTAATTCTCTCCGGGGGCATTGACCTTTCGGTGGGCTCCGTACTGGCCTTTACCACCATGGCCATCGCCTCCCTCACCGAAACAGCCCATCTGAACCCGTTCCTCGCGATTTTAATCGCCCTGGTTGCGGGGGCTCTTATGGGTTTGGGGATGGGGCTTATCATTGCCTGCTGGAATGTGCCGCCCTTTATCGCGACCCTGGCGGGGATGTTCTTTGCCCGGGGCGCTTGTTACCTGATTAGCATCCAGTCCATCGCCATGCGGAACAAGACCATGCAGGCCCTGGCGCTCTGGAAATTCCGCTTCGGCGGAGCGGGCTTTATTTCCGTCAATGTGATTATCGCCGCGGTGATTATCCTAATCGGTATCTACATTTCCCTATACACCAGGTTTGGACGGAATATTTACGCCATCGGCGGCAACGAGACTTCCGCCCTGCTCATGGCCATTCCCGTCAAGCGGACGAAGGTGCTGATCTACACGATCAACGGTTTCTGCTCCGCCATGTCCGGGGTGGTGTTCAGCTTCTATATGCTTTCCGGTTACGGCCTCCACGCCCAGGGCATGGAAATGGACGTTATCGCTTCGGTGGTCATCGGCGGGACCCTGCTCGCGGGGGGGACCGGTTATGTGTTCGGATCGGTCTTTGGGGTATTGACACTGGGCATCATTCAGTCGTTAATCATGTTTAACGGAACGATCAATTCCTGGTGGACAAAAATTACCGTAGGAATATTGCTCCTGGTGTTTATCGGCTTACAACGCTTTATCGTCGCCTTTGGCAACAAAAAAGACTAGCGTTGTTTAAAAATTTCAGTTTTTAAACAAATTCCGGTAAACAATTAAAAAGGAACGGACATGAAAGTATTATTTATCGGCGGAACCGGCACTATCAGCTCAGCCATTACACGGCAGCTTCTGGAACAGGGCCACGAGCTTTACCTCTTAAACAGGGGCAGCCGAAACGGCGAATTTCCCAAGGCGGCAAAGGAAATACGGGGTGATATCAGGGACGAGGCGGATATCGCCGCGAAGATTAAGAACCTTGAATTTGATGCGGCGGCGGATTTTATCACCTTTACTGCGGAAGACGCGGAGCGGGATTACCGGCTCTTTAAGGGGAAAACTAAACAATATCTCTGTTTCAGCTCCGCCTCGGCCTACCAGAAGCCGCTGCAAAACTATCTTGTCACCGAAAGCACCCCCCTGGCAAATCCCTATTGGCAGTATTCCCGGGACAAAATTGCGATGGAAGATTTTCTCATTAAAAAATACCGGGAAGAGGGCTACCCCATCACCATAGTCCGCCCCAGCCACACCTATGATGAACGAAAAATCCCCCTGGGCGTCCACGGCGGCAGGGGAAGCTGGCAGACAGCCAAGCGTATCCTGGAGGGAAAGCCGGTGATCATCCACGGCGACGGGACCAGCCTCTGGACCATGACCCACAACAGCGACTTTGCCCGGGCCTTCACCGGCCTCCTGGGCAACGCCCACGCCATAGGGGAGACCGTGGGCATCACCTCGGACGAGACCCTCACCTGGAACCAAATATACGCCGCCATAGCCGCCGCGCTGGGCAAGCCCCTCAAGGCGGTCCACGTATCCAGCGAATTCCTGGCCGCGGCGGGCGATTATGACTATACCGGGGGCCTTACCGGGGATAAGGCAAACTCCGTGGTCTTCGACACCGCCAAGCTTAAACGGCTGGTCCCCGGATTTACCGCAAAGGTACGCTTTGACCAGGGGATACGGGAAACCATCGAACACATCCTATCCCACAGGGAACTGCAGATTGAAGACCCGGATTTCGACGTCTGGTGCGACAGGGTTATTGCGGCGCGGGAGAAAGCCATACGGGAAGTCCGGGGAACGTAACCGTCCATATACGGCCCTTTTTGGTGAGACGCGGCGTTCCAAAGCCCTGAGGGAACCGCCCCGGACGGCCTCGCGTACCCCCAAAAGCCGGCGCCGTGCGGGGCGCCGGACCGGGCAGGTTCTTACGCCGAAGCGCGAATTTCCCGGGTGGGGGAAATAAATTCCCGGGTGCGAGGAATAAATTTCCGGGTGCGGGGAATAAATTCCGCGGCGCGAGGAGTAAATTCCCGGGTG
>JAITBG010000014.1 GCA_031283725.1 Treponema sp.
GTGTTATAGTGTGTATACGGCATCGTTAACCTCCGATAGTTTGGTTTGTAGCTTTATTCTACCGTGTTTACGATGCCGTTTCTATGCCCTCCTATTTTCGCACTTCAAAAAAAAATGGGTCTTTCCTTGGAGACGAGTTTGCCGAATTCCGCGGCCACTATGGCCACCACATAGACCGCCAAGGGACCGCCCGCGCCGCCCAGGGCATTAGCCGCGCCCCCCACGGCGATGAGGGAGAAAAGCACCAGCATGGGGCATTTGAGCGCAACCCCGATAGCCACCGCCATGGACGGGCCGGTAACCGCCTTGGCGTAATTGCCTATGGTTACCAGAATATCCACCCCGATCTGCTCTCCCAAGGTTCCGATAATGGTCCCGATAAGAAGGGACGCAAAAAGCCCCTGAGCCATAGCTCCCAGGGCGTCAATGCCGTATCGTTTTGCAGAAAAGATGATATCCTTTTTCTCCAAAAATTCCCTAGGCGTCGAACCGCCCCTACTCTTCTCTGTACTCATGGCGTACTCCTTCGGTCAGAATATTGGGTAGAGCATACCACACCGGAAAGAAAATACAAGCCTAGGGAGCCGCCGTTTCTGCCATCTCCAGGTACTGGGCGGTTTTTTTTAGCAGTTCCTGTATATCCACGGGTTTTGCGATATGGTCGTTCATCCCCGCTTTCAGGCAGCGGCCCACGTCTTCGGCAAATGCGTTGGCGGTCATTGCTATTATGGGGATCCGTTTTGCCTTCCCGCCGCGTTGGGCCTCCAGGGCGCGAATCTGTTCCGTGGCGGCGTAGCCGTCTATCAGCGGCATCTGGATGTCCATATAAATGAGGTTGTACCGATCTGGGTTGGCGGCGATCATGTCCACAGCCACCTGCCCGTTTTCCGCGCAGTCAATGACGGCATGGGTGTCTTCCAGCATGGTCAGCACAATATCCCTGTTTATTTCTATATCCTCCGCCAGCAACAGTGTGTGTCCGCTGAAATCATAGGACGAGGGGAACAGCTCCTTGTCTTGGCTCTTCAGTATTGCTGCGCATCCCCGTTCAAGCCGGAACACCGCGGTAAAACAGCTGCCCTCGCCGGGGACACTTGCCACCCTGATGCTTCCACCCATCATCTCCAGGAGCCGCTTGCTTATGGAGAGTCCCAGGCCGGTACCGCCGAAACGGCGGGAAATGCTTGAATCGGCCTGTTCAAAAATGTCAAACAAATGAGCCTGCTGTTCCTCGGTTATGCCAATCCCGGTGTCACTTACGTCAACTTCATATTCGTCAAGCCGATCGTCGATATTCCGGATTTTTCTCAGGAACATTCCCACCTTCCCCCCTTCGGGGGTGAATTTTACTGCGTTGCTGAGCAAATTGATCAACACCTGGGAAAAACGCAGCTCATCCCCGATGATCACCTCTGGTACGCCCGGGGCGGTGTAAAACTCAAGATGCTGATGTTTTTGCGTGGCCTGGACTTCAATAATGCTTCTAATTTTTTCAAAGGCGTCCGCCAGGGCAAAGGGCTCGTAGGCAAGTTCCATTTTTTTCGCTTCAATTTTACTCATGTCCAAAATGTCATTGATGATCCCCAGGAGCTGGCGGGAGGCGGTGTCGATTTTTTGCAGACAGTCGTGAATTTTTTCCGGATCCCTGGTCTGGCGGGCAATAACGGACATACCGATAACCGCGTTGATGGGCGTTCTGATCTCGTGGCTCATGTTGGCCAGAAAGGAGTTCTTTGCCTCCACGCTGGACAGCGTCTCCTCCCGCGCCCGGGTCAGTTTGGCCCGGATGGCGCCTCGCGTCAGGGCGCTGGCTATGATGAGGCCCCCAGAACGCAGGCCCGCTTTCTCGGTGTCCGAGAATATCCGTTCATGGGCGCAGTCGTCGTATTCCATAAAACCCCAGAATTCGCCCCGGAGAAAAACCGGCGACAATAAAACGGAACGCACTCCCCGGGGAATGAGCAGGGTCTGCATCGCACGGGGAAGAATGGCCACAGGTCCGTTGACGCTTTTGTCCTTGGCGAAAATTTCATTCCAGCCGGGTAGCGCTTCGTCGTAGCGCAGAGCAGGGAGATGTTCCCCTGCGGCAGAACCGCTCTCCGCTGTCCACCGGTATATCTGGACGCAGTAAAGCTTTTCGTCCTTGACCTGGTTCTGCCAAATAACCATGCAGTCTGATTCGACACTTTCGGTCATCATCCTCATACATTGGTGGATCATCTCAGTAAAGTTGTTGCCCGCCGTGGTTAATACAATGGAAGCGACGGTGTTTACTGCGTTGAGCAGCTTGTCCTGACGCGTCATTTCCGTCGTCCGTCTGTCAACCAGGGCCTGAAGGATTTTGTTGTATCCTTGAAATTCTACAAGGGCTTTCCGGAGCTCCCAGTTTTTTTCATTCAGGCGTTGGGTTCTTTTCTTAAAAGAAGTAAGGTGCTGCATTGATGGGTACCCCGCACAATTAACATATCCTTAATTCAAAACTACTGCCATGAGAAACAAAAACAAATTGTTCTTGGCTTTTTATTAACGGTAATCTGAAAATAATCCAAAATATAGTAAAAAATAATGCCTATAAATACAATAGGAATAATAAGAATATATATTGAAATCCTTGACCAATTTCGTTTATGTAATATAATAAAGTATGGTTGACGGAACAATTATTGATACCCTGAATATTAATGCCCGGGATCTTGCCGCAAAGTGGAAGGATCTGATCCGCAAGGCTCCCCAGTTAAAGCACTACAGTGATCTCAAGGATGAAGGGATCATTGATGAAGGCGCCCGTATTTACCCCCTTCTGTCTCGAACTTTGGACCGGGGGCTGGATCGTGCCGCTCTGGGGGATTTCTTTGTCCGCATGGGTAAGGACAAGATGCAGGATAGTTTCCCCATTTCGGAGGTAATTTATGCGGTCAACCTGTCCGAACAGGTGGTTATCCGGTATATCATGACTGATTTTGTCCTTGACAGCACCATCCGCATGTATCAGGCCATGGGGGTGGTCAATAAGGTGGCGGAATTCTTCCTCCTGGGTTGTTTTTATCTGACCAAGGGCTTCCTGGAAGCCACCTATACCACCATGAAGGGCAAAGATGCGGTTTCCGAGGAATTGCTGAAGAAATATTTCCGTGATGACTTTTTCTTTAAGAAGGATTGATCGATCGTAAAAGGGTGTTTAAAATTGCCGTATGGACATTAAAAAATCGCTGGAAGAATTCAAGATCATTTTTTCAATCCCCTTTCCCGGCGATAAGTCTATTGACATCAACGAAACCATATTGATTTCCTGGGTGGTCATGGCCGTCCTGATCATCGCTGCCTTCCTCCTGACCCGCAAAATGAGAGAAGTGCCCCGGGGACCCCAGATTTTCCTGGAATGGGCGATGGAATTCCTCAATACCTTTTCCCGGGAGCATTTTGGCCGCCGCGCCAAGGTCTACGGCCCCTATATCGGCACGATCTTTTTGTTCCTGCTCTTGGCAAATATCATCCCGATACTGTCCCCCATGGCCTTGCCGGTTTTTGGGATTGAGCCTCCCGTTACTATCAAGCCCCCTACTAGGGATATCAACCTCACCGCCGCTCTGGCGATCATGTCCATACTTCTGGTGTTTTTCGGCGGGATCCGTGCCCGGGGCGTTGGGGGCTGGGGGAAGAACCTTCTCAAACCGGTGCCTATGATGCTGCCCTTCAATATTTTGGATTACATTATTCGCCCCGTTTCTCTCTGCCTCCGGCTTTTTGGAAATATCCTGGGGGGGTTCATCATCATGCTGCTCATAGAACATGCCATGCCCATACCGGTAGTTATACCGGTGTTTGCGTCTCTGTATTTCGATTTTTTTGACGGGCTTATCCAGGCGGTGATTTTTACTTTCCTGACCACCTTATTTGTAGCGGAAGCGGTGGAAGTATAATATATAAGGAGTATATATGGACCTTTCTTTTCTTATCGGAGCGGGTATTGCGGTGCTTGCCGGCGTTGGCGCCGGTATTGGTATCGGGGTTGCCACAAGCGGAGCTTCCCAGGCTATTTCCCGCCAGCCTGAAGCGTCGGGGAAAATCATGACTGTGTTCTTTCTGGGGATAGCCCTGGCGGAAGCGACCGCAATCTACGGTTTTGTTATCGCCATCCTGATTTTCACCAAAGCATGACGGGTTTGGTATGATTGTTCCTTCGCTGTCAACTTTTCTGATCACCATTATCAATATTACGATCCTGTTTTTTGTGCTCCGGGCCGTTCTGTTTAAGCCGGTCACCAAATTCATGGAGGACCGGGCCAAGAAGGTTCAGGATTCTCTGGATCAGGCGGAAAAGGAACGCCTTCAGGCCAAGGGGCTTCTGCAGCAGTATGAGGATCAGCTTAAGCGGGTTGAAGATGAGGCCACGGAGATAATTCGGGCGGCCAAGGAAACGGCTAAACTAGAAGCGGATCGAATCATCGCCGAAGCTAAGGCCCAGGCGGATCTGCTTCTTGATAAGGGCCGCAAACAGCTTGAGGCGGAACAGCGGGCAGCCATGACGGTGTTCCAGGCCGATGCCGCGGCCTTGGTTATCGGCGCCTCGAGTCGTCTTATCCAGCGGGAATTGAACAGTGATGATAACCGTCGCCAGGCAGATATGCTCCTCAGGGAACTTACCGGTACGCCCACGCCGGGGAAGAACTGATGTTTCAAGGAGATCGCTGGGCCGACGCTTTTATGGCGGTCTGTGGAGACCACGCCGCGGAAGGTGTGGATGCCCTAAAAGCCTTTGTGCCCCCCCTGTCCCGCCTTCACGGACAGGTTTCCGGAAATAGCTACGGCGCCAGGGTGGAAAGTATGCTCCGTTCCGCCCTGGGTACATCCGGTCCCGGAGTGGAGTATGCCGTCCGGTTTGTGGTGCTCCTGATACGCCGGGGTTGTTTTAAGCATCTTAACGCGGCGCTCCGGGCGGTTGAGCAACGCCTTGACGCTAAAAACGGGGTGCTTACGGTTAACGCCGAGTCGGTATGTCCCCTGGATGATGCGTTACAGGAAAGGATTAAGGCGGGATTGATAAAGCGATACGGCGTCCGGGAGATTAGGCTGGTTTCCCAAATTGTGCCGGAGCTTCTTGAGGGATACCGGCTGTATATCGGTACCGAATTGATCGATTCCAGCCTGAAGGGACAAATACAAAAGATGGCCAAGGAACTGCACGCAGCCGGCGTGTTCAGTGTTGCCGGCAGGGCCGGAGCGGCTTCCGACGGAGGTTTTAGATGACGAATTTTGGAGACCTCTCCAGGGTCTTACAGGAACAGATAGAACATTGGGAAGCCAAGGCTTCCACCGATTCCATTGGCTTTGTAGGCCAGGTTGGGGATTCGGTGGCCACTATTTACGGCCTGGACAAGGCCATTTACGGAGAGCTGGTGGATTTCAGTTCCGGGGCCACTGGGATTGTGATGAACCTGGTGGAAGATGGAGTGGGTTGTGTGCTCCTTTCCGGTGAATCCCTGGTAAAGGCCGGCGAGGAAGCCAGAGCTACCGGCCGGGTCGTGTCGGTTCCCTCAGGGCGGGCCTTGATGGGCCGGGTTGTAAATCCCCTGGGCGAGGCTATCGACGGCAAGGGCGCTCTGGAAGCGGAGGTATACCTTCCGGTGGAGTCCCCCGCCGCACCGGTTATCGAACGGGGCTCGGTGAATGTGCCCCTTCAGACCGGGGCCCTTTCGGTGGATTCCATGATCCCCATAGGCCGGGGCCAGCGGGAACTGATCATCGGGGACCGGCAGACCGGAAAGACCGCCCTGGCGGTTGATACTATCATCAATCAAAAGGGTAAGGATGTTTACTGTGTATACTGTGCCATCGGGCAGAAATCGTCCTCGGTGGCGGCTATTATAAAGAACCTGGAACGTTTCGGCGCCATGGATTATACCTTTGTGGTTCTGGCCTCCGCATCGGATTCCGCAGCCCTCCAGTACCTGGCCCCTTATTCGGCCTGCGCCATGGCGGAACACTTTATGCATCAGGGTAAGGATATCCTGGTGATCTACGACGATCTTTCTAAACACGCCGTGGCTTACCGGACCATTTCCCTGCTTCTACGTCGGCCTCCGGGACGGGAAGCCTTTCCCGGAGACGTGTTCTATCTTCACTCCAGGCTTCTGGAACGGGCAGCCAAGCTTTCCGCCGGCAAGGGGGGCGGCTCCATCACCGCCTTGCCTATCGTGGAAACTCAGGCGGGGGACATATCTTCATATATTCCGACCAACGTCATATCCATCACCGACGGTCAGATATTCCTGGATTCGGAGCTCTTCAATTCCGGTTTCCGGCCTGCCGTCGACGTGGGCCTTTCGGTTAGCCGGGTAGGGGGAAGCGCCCAGACCAAGGCGATACGGAAGATTTCCGGCCGCCTGCGGTTGGACTTGGCCCAGTACCGGGAAATGGCCGCCTTCGCCCAGTTCGGCAGCGACCTGGACAAGGCCACCCAGGACAAGCTTGCCCAGGGTCAGCGGCTTATGGAGGTGCTCAAGCAGTCCCAGTTCTCCCCTCTGGCCATGGAAGCGCAAGTGGCGGTACTCTTTATTTCCATTAACGGGTTCCTCATGGATGTCCCGGTGGATAAAGCCTCCGCTTTTGTAAAAGAATTTATTGAGTACCTGAAACTGCGTAATGGGGGACTCCTCAAGGAAATTGCGGATACCGGAGTAATGTCCACGGAGATCGAACAGGGCTTGACCAGCGCCATAGAGACTTTCAAACAGTCTAAACAATAGGGGAGACCATGGCGAATTTACGGGATGTCCGGCTGCGGATGCGGGCTATAGAGCAGACTCTGCAGGTTACCAAGGCGATGGATTTGATTTCCACAGCAAAACTGCGGAAGGGCCGGCGGGTGTTGGAGGATACGGAACCCTATTTTACCCGGATACAGAAGTCCATGTACGATATTGTGGCCGGCTCCGGGGATGTGCGCAGTGATTTTTTCGGCAGAAAAACTGATGATGAAAACTACCACAGCGCAGTGGTGGTGATCTCCAGCGACAAGGGCCTTGCGGGGGGCTATAACGCCAACATTTTCCGGTATGTGAACGATCTTTGCTCAAAGCTTAAGAACCCTATCCTGGTACTCATCGGCGCTATTGGCTATCGTTATTTCATGCATTTCCCCTACCTTATTTTGGAAAATTTTTCCTTCAAGTCCAAACTGCCCGAGGTAGAGGACGCTAAGGAGATCGCCGATTATATCATCTCCCAGTACCTTTGGGGTATGTTTGACGAAGTACACATCGTCTATACCCACATGTACAGCACCATTAAGCTGCTTCCCACGGCGAAGCATATCCTGCCTCTACAGGCGGATATCATGCGGCAGGAACTGAATCAGATTGAAATCAAGGCGCGGGAGTCCTACAGCTTTGAATACATTCCTTCGGAAGAGGCTGTGTTTGACGCCCTGGTTCCCTTGTATATAAAAGGACTGATTTACGGCTGTCTTGTGGAAGCCTATGCCAGTGAGCAGAGCGCCCGCATTGCCGCCATGGACGAGGCATCGAAAAATGCGGAGGAGATGCTGGCTTCCCTGCGGATCCACTATAACCGGGTCCGCCAAGCCGGTATCACCCAGGAAGTATCGGAAATTATATCGGGTTCCTCGGTTCAGAGTGATTAAAAAGTGAGGGATAGATAATGGCGAATGTTGGGATTGTTACACAGATAGTTGGACCCGTGGTGGATGTGCGGTTTGCGGAACATCAGATTCCCGCAATTTTGAACGCCCTGGAAATTAAGGCCGGGGATCAGGGGGTGGTCCTTGAGGTACTCCAGCATATCGGTGATAACCGGGTGCGTTGTGTCGCCATGGAAGCCACCGAAGGTTTGTCCCGGGGCCTTGAGGTTGAGGACACGGGGTATCCTATCCGGGTGCCTGTGGGAGACGAAGTTCTGGGCCGGATGTTCAGTGTCACCGGCAAGATCATTGACGATAAGGGTTCTTTCAGCGCGGGAAAATACGCTTCCATCCACCGCGCCCCGCCGCCCTTTGAGGAGCAAAAACCCGCCACCGAGGTTTTCGAGACGGGTATCAAGGTTATCGATCTGATAGCCCCCTATGCCAAAGGGGGGAAGATTGGCCTCTTCGGCGGCGCCGGGGTGGGTAAAACCGTTATTATCATGGAGCTGATTCACAATATTGCCACGGAGCATTCGGGCTACTCGGTTTTCGCCGGAGTAGGGGAACGGTCCCGGGAAGGGGCGGATCTCTGGCGGGAAATGAACGAGTCCGGGGTTATCGAAAAGACCGCCCTGGTATTCGGCCAGATGAACGAGCCCCCCGGTGCCCGTATGCGGGTTGCCCTGGCGGGGCTGACCATGGCGGAGTACTTCCGCGACCACGGCGGCCAGGACGTGCTCCTCTTTATTGACAATATATTCCGGTTCATCCAGGCCGGCGCCGAGGTTTCCGCTCTCCTGGGCCGTATTCCCAGCGCCGTGGGATACCAGCCCACTCTAGCCAACGAAATGGGCAGCCTCCAGGAACGGATCGCCAGTACATCCAAGGGGTCCATCACCAGCATCCAGGCGGTCTATGTTCCTGCGGACGACCTGACCGATCCGGCTCCGGCTACCACCTTTGCCCACCTGGACGCTACAACCACCCTTTCCCGGAAGATCGTAGAACTGGGTATTTACCCTTCGGTGGATCCCCTGGCTTCCAGCTCCCGTATCCTGGACCCTGCGGTGGTGGGAGAGGACCATTACCGTACCGCCATCAGAACCCAACAGATACTCCAGCGCTACAAGGAACTCCAGGACATTATCGCCATCCTGGGTATGGACGAACTTTCCGCGGAAGACAAGATCACCGTATCCCGGGCCCGGAAGATTCAGCGTTTTTTCAGCCAACCCCTGCATGTGGCGGCCCAATTTAACGGTATGCCCGGGGTTTATGTGCCGGTCAAAGAAACCATCCGGGGCTTCAGGATGATCCTGGATGGTGAAACCGATGGTGTTCCGGAACAGGAATTCTTTATGGCCGGTACCATAGATGATATTCTCGCTAAGGTTAAGTAGGACCGTTTTCAAGGAGCGATTGTGGCAGATCTGTACACCTTTGAAGTGCATACCCCCTACCGCCTGTTCTACAAGGGTAAGGTTGAAGCCGTCAGCGTTACTCTCCTGGATGGTGAGATCGGCATCTATGCCCATCATACGGCTGTAACCGCCCCGGTTAAGCCCTGCCTGGTGAAGATAAAAGACAAGGACGGCCAATGGAAAACCGGCTTTGTCTCCGAAGGCATCCTGGAAGTTGCGGGGGGCAAGACCGTGCTCATGGTGGATTCCGCCGAATGGCCTGATGAAATTGACCACGAAAGGGCCCTGGAAGCAAAACGGCAGGCTGAAATAACCCTGAAAAACGCAAGCTTTAAGTTTGAAACCGAGACCGCCAAACAAAAACTGGAACGGGCGGAAATGCGGCTTAAGGCCTGGGAATTACACGGGTAACTTCATTCTATATTCTTCCTTCCCAGGGGTAATTCCAACCCGATAGTCTGTAAAAAATTTTCGT
>JAITBG010000033.1 GCA_031283725.1 Treponema sp.
CACCAGACGAATCAGGGCTTCTACACAGTTTTTTCCCCCATGATTACCCTCCCGTTCGTTATGATAACATATTTTTCCACTTGGGGGAGCTTAACTTGTTAACAGTGGGGGCTTACCCCTGTTGCCAAACAGTGTAAGCGGAGTAATGTAATCTGCAATAAGCGAGGTAGGTATAGGTATGAACCCTGCATACAATCCATACCTTGCAGAACGAAGATACCCAGAATCTTGCTCCTGGGTTCTTCATTACCTTGAAAATCGTTTCTTACATACTGCGGGTGATTGGCAGTTTTTTTGGCGGAGCAACTTGAACAGATAAAACAAAAACCCTTTTGAACACAGCGTTATTAACACCACCACAACATTCGTTTCCGATGTAGTAAGAAACCTACTTCGCCATTCATCTTTTAAGAAACAGATCCACCGTCGTCCTGTGGACGCCGAGTATCCGGGCAATGGCGCTTTTTGATATATTTTTTGCCAGAAGTTCCTGAATCTCTTTCTCATGTCCAGAAAGTTTAACCGCCCGGGATTTTCTTCCAACAGGCCTGCCAAGAATAACACCCTCGGAACGCCGCCAGGCAAGCGCTTCCTTTGTGCGCTGTGAAATCAAATCCCGTTCTATTTCGGCAGACAGGGCAAATGCGAATGCAAGAACTTTAGACTGGATATTATCTCCAAGCCGGTAATTGTCTTTTATTGTCCATACCCGCACTCCTACGGTCATAAGACGGTTGAGGATGGACATAATCATAAATAAACTGCGCCCGAGCCGCGATAATTCTGAACAGATAATAAGATCATCTTTTTTTACTTTCTCTAAAAGCGGCCCCAGAAGCCGTTTCTCCGGTGATTTTGTGCCGCTGATCGTTTCTTCAATCCATTGTTCAATCTTAAATCCCTGCTTTAGACAAAACTGTTCAATTTCGAACCGTTGATTCTCAACATTTTGTTTGTCTGTGCTGACCCGAATGTAACCGTAAACCATAGTGCCTCCAAACAGATAAAACAAATACTATTTATTTTCGTCAAATTTTATTGGTTAAATCTCTTTTATTCCGATAAAATAGGGCAGGGAAAAACCACATGGATCAACATATATTAACAACCGGCCCGGAAAAATTCCGAACCGGAAACTGCCCTCATTATTAACCTCTTTCCTAAACTCCGGAATCGTGTTTTAATACTATCATCTTAAAACTGAGGAACAGTATGAAAATAAACATTGCTTGCATAGGTAGCGGAAATATGGGAAGGGCCCTGATGAAGGGAGCCGTCGGTATAATCCCTGCGGGAAACATCGTTTTTTCCGACGCCGATATGCCGAAGGCTGAGGCCCTAGCTAAGGAACTAGGCGCCAGGGCATGCTCTTCCAACTATGATGCGGTTAAAGAGGCGGATTTTGTTTTCCTCGCCGTAAAGCCCCAGGTGCTGAGTACGGTGTTGGAGGAGATCGCCCCGGTTCTGCACACGCGATTAGCGGGCAAATTCCCCGCAACGCTGGTCTCCATGGCTGCGGGCTGGGGCATTAAGAGAATACAAAGTATCCTGGATGCGGGTAGTGTGGCTAAACCCGCCGGCCCGGGCTTGTCCGGGGCCATACCGGTAGTGCGGATCATGCCGAACACCCCGGCCCTGATTTCCCAGGGGGTCATTGTCATGGCCGCCTCCCCGGAAGTTACGGAGGAAACCTTAACCAAGTTGGAGAAAATTCTGAGCGCCGCGGGGATAGTGGACCGTTTAGACGAGAATTATCTGGACGCAGTCACCGGCCTTTCCGGTTCCGGGCCGGCCTTTGTGTACCTTTTTATCGAAGCTTTGGCGGACGGCGGAGTTCAGGCGGGGCTTCCCCGGGACAAAGCCCTGTGTTATGCTGCCCAGACTGTTCTGGGGGCCGCGGCGATGGTTAAGGAAACCGGTAAACATCCGGGGGAACTGAAGGACATGGTCACTTCCCCGGGGGGAACCACCATAGCGGGGGTAGCCGCTTTGGAGAACGGCGCTTTCCGGGGTACCGTGATAAATGCCGTGGACGCGGCATATCACCGGTCAAAAGAATTGGGGTAAATGACAAACCTATTCCAGAAATTTCCACAGGTCCTGATCGGTGGTCTGGTCATTGGCGTCCCGTATGTCCACAGGCAGTGAAACTGTTTCATTACCATGAAAATCACAGCGTCCCGGAGATATCTTTATGCCCGCAATGGTATTCTCCCTGATGGCTTTCACATAATCCTGAATGGTTTCCATTTTTTTACCCAGATAAGTTCCGAAGATCCGGCCGGTTGCGATTTGAGCGATATTGTGAATATCCGATCCTGCGGTAGCCGGGAGGCCCAGCTTTTCAGCGTAGCGCAGAGCCAGGGCATCTTGGGAGGTCGAGGTATTACAGGCGTTGCCCACCTCTATGGCGTCAACGCATCCGGTGGATAGATGAATCGTATCAATATAGTATTGATGCCTAAAAGGATGGGCCTGGACAACGCAGCCGCCGTAACGGTGTACTTCATTATACTGTTCCAGCCTGGTCCAGCGGACCGCCTCGGGGTGGGCAAGGAGCCAATCTTTACCCAGGCCGTAGATGAGGTAGTCATCGGCGTCAAAGGTTTCCTCCCAGCCGAAGAACACATCCAGCCCCTGCTTTTCCCCTTCACGCCGGGCATCCTCATAGCCCCGGCAGAAACGGTTGACCCACTCCCGCCAGGGCAGATGACGGCTGATTGCGCAGTTTCCGTTATAAAAATGATCCGTCACAATAATACCGGTGAATCCCAGTTCCTTGTATTTCCGGATATAGGAGCGGCCTTCCGACTCACCGCAGCCGCTAGATTGAACCGTGTGAAGATGGGTTTCGTACAGGTACTTCATTTTGCCGGAGTTTCCAATGCGTCCTTTGTCCGTATCACGTTCCGCTGTATCTTCCCGCTGATTGTCTTTGGCAGCTCTTCCACGAATTCTACGATCCGAGGGTACTTGTAGGGAGCAGTAACCCGTTTTACGTGGTTCTGCAGTTCATGTTTTAGATCTTCCGAGGGGGTAAACCCCCGGGCTAATACGATGGTGGCCTTAACCACCTGACCGCGGTTAGGATCCAGCGCGGCGGTAACCGCGCACTCCAGCACCGAGGGATGTTCCATCAGAGCGCTTTCCACCTCAAATGGGCCGATGCGGTACCCCGAACATTTGATCACATCATCGTTTCTGCCCACGAACCAGTAGTAACCATCGCTGTCATGCCAGGCCATGTCTCCGGTGTGATAGGTACCGCCATACCAGCAGTTGTGGGTAATCTCCTCATCCTTCCAATAGCCGGTGAACAATCCCGGTGGGGGATTATCACCTGCGTTAGTAATACTGATATTACCTACAATACCGTCATCGCAGAGCTTCTCGTTTTCGTCCAGCAGATTGAGGCCGAAGAGGGGCGATGGCTTCCCCATAGAGCCGGGCTTTACCGGGAGCCACTTGAAGGTAGCGGCCATTACTGAAGTTTCCGATTGGCCGAAGCCTTCCCGAACTTCCAGACCGGTAAGTTCCTTCAGTTTATGGTACACCTCGGGGCTCAGGGGTTCCCCCGCAACAGAGGTGTGTTTAATATAACTGAAATCGTATCTTGAAAGATCCTCCTTAATGAGAAACCGGAAAATCGTGGCTGGAGCACAGAAGGTGGTTGGGCGTATCCGTCCCAAGGCGTCGAGTATGCCCTGGGGGGTGAACCTCTCCGTATCGTAGGCACCGATGGCCGCCCCGCAGATCCACTGCCCGTAGATCTTCCCCCAGGCAAATTTCGCCCAGCCCGAATCGGTCTGGGTCATGTGGATACCGTTATCTTCTACGCACTGCCAGTATTTCGCAGTAACGATGTGCCCCAGAGGCAGGGTATGGTTGTGGAGCACCATCTTGGGCATACCCGTGGTACCGGAGGAAAAGTATATCAGCATGTGATCCTTAGTCTGTGTCCCCGCCTCTCCCGTGGGGCGGACAAAGTCCGCCGGGGCCTTTGCAATTTCCGCATCCATGTCGATAAAGCCTTCGGGGATGTTCTTCCCCACAAAGGCTACCTTTTCAAGCTGCGTACATTGGGGAAGGGCGGCCAAAATATTTCCGGTAAGCTCCGGATCATTCACACTGACCAGGAGTTTGACCTCGGCGATATTGCAGCGGTATTCAATATCCTTTTTGGTAAGCTGGTAGGTGCCGGGTATACAGACCGCGCCGATCTTCATCAGGGCGTTCATCATCACCCAGACTTCGGGGCGCTGCTTGAGGATGAGCATTACCACGTCGCCTCTCTTGATGCCCATAGACAGGAGAACGTTGGCGGCCTTGCCGCTCAGGTGTTTCATCTCACTAAAAGTGTAGGACTTCATTCCCGCATCGTCGTTGGTCCAGACCAGGGCGAGTTTATCCGGCTTGATCCGCGCCCATTCGTCAAGCACATCGTAGGCAAAGTTAAAATTTTCCGGAACAACGCATGTATAATTCCGGTAGAAATCTTCATAACTGTCAAAGTCTATCCGGGGGCAATATTTGGACAGTATTTCGTTCATATTATTCCTGTATAATTGTTATGAATCTTGAAGGGGCCTTTACCGCACTTTGGGCATGGGGGAGTTGGGCATTGAAGTAAACGCTGTCTCCCGCCTCAAGGATATACTCCCGTTTATCCACTGTTATCTTTACCACCCCCTCAAGTATATAGTTGAACTCCTGACCGGCATGGGTTACCGGCGCGGCGGGTTCCTTGCCGGGGTCCAGGTATACCAGGAGGGGCTCTATGGTCCGGTTCTTGAAATTGTAGGCTAGGCTTGCATATTCATAGCCCGGGTACCGTTCAATCTGGACCCCCTTACCCGCCCTGCACACACTGACGGTATCCATCTTGGGGTCTTCTCCGGTAAGGAGCACAGTGGTGTCCGTCCCGAGCCGATTGGATATCTTATAAAGAACACTGATGGGGATATCCAGATCCCCGGCTTCGTACCGGGTATAGGTCTCGTAGGGAACATCGATATCCGCCGCCATGTCGATGGCGCTGATCTCCTCTATCTCCCGCAGCTCTTTTATTCTCTCCGGTATCTGGGCAATGTTATCCTGCATATATAGAAAATTATAGCATACTGGCGATTTTATTGCTAGACCCCGCATTGACGTATCAGGATAAACCCTTAGAAATTTTATCCCCCGGTTTTTGGACGCATCTGCCCGTCTGCGACGGACGGACCGGTCTATCCGCTCCAATCCCTCACAAACCACCCTGCATTTTACTCCGGGTTTTCCGCGTCTATCCCTTGCGTGTGCCAGAGGGGGCTTTTCCAAGATAATGGCGATCTCTTCCGGTTCTGATTTCTTTAAGTAGAAGTACGCCATTCATTGGACTTGTTCAAGAACCCTATGGTTCTCTCACAAGTCTCGCAAAATGTTCCACATTTTGCTGTTTTTTATCGGAATTTGTTTAAAAACTGAAGTTTTTAAACAACTCTATTTTTTATCTTTAAAATCTTTATATGTTAATTCAGTCCAGTTTCCGCTGTCAAAGATTGAATCGTGAACGTGAAAAAATTTTGAATCATTTTCAAGGCATGTTGTGCCGGTATAAAAATTGGTATTGGTATGTCCTTCGGTGAATATATATATCCCGTCCTTTTTATCAGGCGTTAAGGGGTTGCCAGTGAAAGGATTTATTGGATTTTCGACAATATCTTTTAATGCCAAAAACGGAACATCGGCGGTTGTCATAAAATCACTGTTTAGTTTGAGAGGTTCATTGCTCCCAAATTCTTTAAAAAGGAGAATCGAATTATAGGGAAGGACATGGTTATTTTGAAAAGCAGAGAAATCAGGATGCGTTATACCGCCGTCGCCGTGATCGGACACAATTATTATCCGGGTATTATCCCAAATTCCCGCTTCACGCAAATAGTCAAACCATTTGGCTAATAAAATATAAGAAGCGGAATTTACATGATAGTATTTGAAAGAGTTGTTTCCAAAAAAATTCTTGCCTTGGTCGGTTGTCTTTTCC
>JAITBG010000100.1 GCA_031283725.1 Treponema sp.
CGCTGGGCGGACAAGTACCGGGACACCCGGAAGATTCGCGGGGCGGTGGCTGGGGCCATCGTAACCCGCGAGGTGCGGCAGTACGCCCTGCAGGCCGGATTCTACGTGATAGTCCAAACCGGGGATACGGTGAAGATAGACATCCCCAAGGGCTTTATTCCCCGGGACTGGTAGCGGCCGTTTGAAGTGAAGAAAACCACGAACCGCGCGCAGACACAAACGCGCGCTTTGCCGGCTTCTTCCGTTCGTGTGTGTTCGTGGTTAAATCCCTTCAGGCATCTGTACCGGATACCAGTTCCCCGCAGACCTTGAGAAGAACCGCCATATCCTCATCGGTTCCGATGCTGATCCGCACAAAATCCGTGATCCGCGGCTTGTCAAAATACCGGACCAGGATGCCCCTTTCGCGGAGGGCGGCGAAGAACGCCGCGCCGCGGGAAACTCCATCGCCGGTTTTCCTGGGAGGGCTGACAAAGAGGAAATTCGTTTGGGAGGGAATCACCGTAAAACCCAGGGCACTGAACGCCGCGGCGGTCCGTTCCCGGGTGGCGATTATCTTTTGGGTTATCCCTTCATAATAGGAGCTGTCCTTCAGCGCGGCGGCTGCGCCGGCCTGGGCAAGACGGTCCAGGGGGTAGGAATTAAAGGAATCCCGGATGCGGCAGAGCCCTTTAATGAGTTCCTCATTTCCTATGGCAAATCCCACCCGGAGCCCCGCCAGGGAGCCCATCTTCGAAAGGGTATGGATCGTAAGGAGGTTAGGATATTCCCGGATAAGGGGAACAACCGACCGGGCGCCGAAAGCGGTATAGGCTTCATCGACGATTACCACCCGGTCCCGCTTGTTCTGAAAGGCTACGATCTTTACTACTTCCTCAAAAGACTGCGCCCGCCCGGTGGGGGCGTTGGGGTTGGGGAAAATCACCCCGCCGGAAGGAAGGAGATAGTCGCCGCCGGTAATGGAAAAATCGTCCCCCAGGGGGATGGTACGGAAGGGGACGTTCCAAAGCCCCGCATATATCTGATAAAAGGTATAGGTGATGTCCGGAAACAGTACCGGTGACGCAGTATCGCTGTTGAAAAACGTCCCAAACGAGAAAGCCAGGACTTCGTCGGAACCGTTGCCCGCGAAGACCTGGTCCGGGTTTACGCCGTATCGTTCGGCCACGGCCTCCCGCAACACAAGGCTGGCGGGGTCTGGGTACAGCCGGAGTTGGTCCCCGGCAAGCGCCCGCTGTATTGCCTCAACCACCGCGGGGGACGGGGGGTAGGGATTCTCGTTGGTGTTCAGCTTGATAATGTTTTTGTTCCGGGGATGCTCACCCGGCACATAGGGATCAAGTTTTTTGACGCGATCATTCCAATAGATACTCATTGTTTGTGCCTCCGGTCCAGTTCGTCCAGTACGTCTCCTACGCATACCCCCGCCCGGGTGATCAGGGCGGTGGTGAAGTACAGCAGGTCCGCCGCCTCCCAGACAATTTCGCTGTGGGTCTTGGCGGTACAGAGCTCCTCCGCTTCCTCCGTCACCTTTTCCCGGACCAGCGCGTCGTCCAGGGTTGCCGTATATGAATTGGGGCCGCCGCTGCGGAACCGTTCGGCGATGATGGCCTGGAGATACTCCCAGGTATAGCGCCGGCCGGTGTCAAAGCAGGAATAGGCCCCGGTATGGCAGATAGGACCCGCGGGATCGACGGTGGCGAGAATGGCGTCCCGGTCACAGTCCGCGCGGATACGCAGCAGTTGTAGGGTGTTTCCGGAAGTTTCGCCCTTCATCCAAAGCCTGTTGCGGCTGCGGCTGTGGAAACAGAGGCTGCCCCGCCTGAAGGTTTCGCTCAGCGCTTCCCGGCCGGCGCAGCCGGTCATGAGGACCTGTCCGTCCGGGGTCTGGGCAATGACGGGAAGAAGCGCCGGGGCAGTTCCCGCGGCTTTCTTCCAGTTAAGGGAAGCGATGAAAGCGCCGGCCAGATCGATGTTGCCGGTGTAGAGCGCCATGCCAAGCTGGACATCACAGTTAAGCGCCGCCAGGGATTCTATTTCTTCCATGGTGGAGACGCCGCCCGCGGCAGTGACGGCGCATGAGACTGCGGAACGCAGTTTTTCTACCGGTTTCAGATCTATGCCGGCCATGGCGCCCTCCCGGTCCACGCAGGTAAAGAGGAGTTCCGAGACATACGGTTCCACCTGTCCGGCAGTCTCAATGAGGTCCAAAGCGGTGGGGGTTTTCCAGCCGTCCACGACGATTTCGTAGTTTCCCGCTCCGCCACGCTTTGCGTCCACCGCAGCGATGATCCGTTCCCGGCCTATTGTTTCTACCATGGTTTCGAGAAAAGCGGTGTTAACGGCGAATTCTTCCCCCGCGCCTTTTTTGTCCGCCCCGCGAAACACCGGTGATCCCAGGATGATTTTTTGCGCCCCCAGGCTCACCAGTTCCTTCGCCTGTTCGGGGGTTCTGATACCGCCGCCTACCCTGCACTGGGCTTTGCGAAGCAGCGGCTTGATGAGGTCCAGATTATTTCCTTTGCCCATGGCGGCGTCCAGGTCTATCACCGCCACTTCGCCGTAACGGTCGAATTCCGCGGCCAGTTCCTGAGGATCATCCCGCTGTAACACTAATGCTGATCCCTGCCTAAGCTGGACGACTTTACCGCCCTGAACATCTATTGAAGCGATTACCATCTGACACAAACTCCTTTTGATTCGGCGTATTTTTTTATCGCCGGAATCGTGGTCTTTCCAAAGTGCAGCAGCGACGCCGCCAGAGCGGCATCGGCATTACCCCATTGATCGCCGCTTTGGCTCCCCGGCGGCAGCAGTACGTTGGCGATCTGGTCCAGGGTTCCCGCTCCCCCGGAGGCAATCACCGGAACCGGAACGGCTTCCAGGATGGTCCGAATCAGCTCCAAGTCGTAGCCCGCTCCGGTACCGTCGGCATCGATGGAGTTGAGCAGTATTTCCCCCGCCCCCAGGTCCACCGCCTGTACCGCCCAGGCCACCGCGTCCAGCCCCGTATCTTCACGGCCGCCGTGGGAATAGGCGTGCCAGGAGAAACTCTGCGCGTTTCTCCCGGGGACCCTTTTGGCGTCTATGGAGAGTACCACGCACTGGCTCCCGTAGGACCGGGCCATGTCCCGCAACAGGGCCGGGTTACGCAGCGCCGCTGTGCACACAGAAACCTTGTCCGCGCCGGCGTTCATGGCTTCCCGCATATCCTCCACGGTCCGTATGCCACCGCCCACACAGAGGGGGATGAACACCTCTGCCGCTACCTGCCGTACCACATCCAGCAGGGTAGCCCGGCTTTTATAGGATGCGCCAATGTCCAGGAAGGTGAGTTCGTCCGCCCCCTGGCTGTTATAGCGCCGGGCCAGTTCCACCGGGTCCCCGGCGTCCTGTATGCCCTTGAACTGTATACCCTTAACGACCCTGCCGTCGTCTACGTCAAGGCAGGGGATTATTCGCTTGGCTTGCATATATCAGCCCCCGGCCCAGTTTTCAAGAAGCTTCGATCCAAGTACGCCGGACTTTTCGGGGTGGAATTGGACGGCGGCTAAAGCGCCCTGCTCTACAACCGCGCAGTACCGTACATAATACTCGGCCCAGGCGGCGGCGGCAGAATCGTGCTCCGGAATGGTGTAGTAAGAATGTATGTAGTAAAAAAACGAATTTTCCGGCAGATCCCGAAAGAGCCTGGAGCCCGGGCGGGCCTGGGTTTGGTTCCAGCCGATTTGGGGGACCTTGCGGCCGGGGAAGCGCTTTACGGCGCCGGGAATTACACCCAGGCCCCGGATGGGCTTACCTTCCGCCGGCGGCGCTTCCTCGGAGCGGTCAAACAAAAGTTGGAGGCCGATACAGATTCCCAGGAAGGGCTTATCCGCGCGGAGCCATTCCCGGAGGGCTTCGGCATAGCCGGATTTTTCCAGCGCGGTCATGGCGGAGGCGAAGTGGCCGTCACCGGGAAAGAGGAGCTTTTCGTAAGGCGCTTTTGCGCCGGTTATTTCCTCCGGGCCTTTAACAAAACGTCCCTCGTAACCCAGCCGTTTCAACGCATTCATCACCGAACCCAGGTTCCCCCCGCCATAGTCAATCACGCCGATCATACCAATACGCCCTTAGTTGAGGGGATCACATGTGATGAGCGGGGATCGATTTCAACGGCTTCCCGGAGCGCCCTGGCCGCGGCTTTGAAGATCGCCTCAATTTTGTGGTGATCGCTCCTGCCCCGGAGTATGTCCAGGTGCGCCGTGACCGCCGCCGCCGAAACAAAGCCCTGCCAGAAATCCTCTACCGTATCTGTCTGGAAGACCGCCGCCGCGGCGGAGCTGGAAACAGAAGCGGCGGGGGCAGACACCAGGGGAATCAGCGAAAGCCGGGGGTCAAACACCAGGAAGGCCCGGCCGGAAATATCCACCGCCGCCCGGGCCAGAGTTTCGTCCATGGGGTAGAGACAGTTCCCCACCCTTCGTATCCCCCGCCTTTCTCCCAGGGCCTTGGCGAAGCATTGCCCCAACACTATTCCTGTGTCCTCCACCAGGTGATGCTGATCCACCTCCAGGTCTCCGCGGGCCCGGATCTCCAGATCGAAGAGCCCGTGCCGGGCAAAGGTATTGAGCATGTGCGCCATAAACCCAATAGGATAATCAAGCCGGGCCTCCCCGGTTCCGTCCAGGTTCAGCTTTACTGTTATGCCGGTCTCCCGGGTCGTCCGGTCTATTTCCGCAATCCTGGCCATGTATTCACCCCCTGTTTTTCTAAGGAACCACTTTCCTCAAATCGTACTCCACAATATCTCCGGCGCCGAGTTTCTTTAGCCGGGGAATAATATCCGGAACTTCGTTTTTCTTCACCGCAATCTTCACCGCGTAACCCTCATCCCCATAGAGGGGCGCCACGGTGGGGCTTTTCATGGCGGGAAGGTCGGCGACAATATCCTGAAACCGGTCCTTGGGGACGTTCATTTCCAGCATTACCCGGTCCCGGCCGTCCAGCGCTGCCTTAAAGAGCATGGTCAGCTCTTCGATACGCAGCCGTTTTTCCGGGTCCGCCATAGCCGCCCGGGAAGCCACAAAGCGGGTGGAGGATTCCAGAATCGTAGCGATAATCCGCAGGCCGTTATCTTTCAGGGTCTGCCCTGAGGACGTATTGTCGATGATCATGTCCGCATCGTCCGGGGGGAAAACCTCGGTGGCGCCGTAGGTACGGAGTATGCGGTAGTTGTACCCCTGGCTCTTAAGCCAGTTATCGGCGAGGTTCACGTATTCGGTGGCTGCCGACAGCTTCTTTGTTTTAAGGCCGGCGTTATCCAGGCCTATGGGAACCGCCGCCACGATCCGTACCCGGTCCAAGCCCAGGTCCAGGAGTTCCACCACATCGGCGCCGCTCTCCATGATCCAGTCGATGCCGGTGAACCCCGCATCGTGGCTCCCCATTTCCAGCAATTCCCCCACATTCTGGGGCTTCATGATCTTAGCGTCCAGCCAGTCGGCGATCATCGGCCTGTAGGTCCGATCCGCCAGATAAATAGGAAACCCCGCGTCGGCAAAGAGCCGGGAAACATTGTCAAAAATCCGTCCCTTGGGGATCAAAATCCGTAGTTTATCCATAAGTCTTCTCCAAAAAAAACCGTGGATCCCGGAGAACCCACGGCTATAGTACCGTTTAAACGTCTATAAGACGCCGGACTCCGGAAGCGGCGGGTATCCATGGTGGTGATGATGGTCCGTGTGAGTCCTATACATACCCGGAGTTTATCCGCTCTTTGTTGTTTGTGTCAAGGCGATTTGATAAAGAAACTACACTATTTTATTTTTCCCCCTATCGAATTGCTGTTTATAAATTTATACTACTTATGATATATGTGAAATATATTTATGGTGCTATATAGCGTGTTTCCAGAAAAATTTAGCGGCAAATTGAAAACCCACAAGAGGTATAAAGACATGGCTTTATCGTATGCGGGGGAGGGGAAATATGGCGATTGATAATGGGGAGAAATTCGTCGGCATGACCCGTGCGGAGGTTCTTGAAGCAGCCCGTGCGCTGAATCAGGAATTTGACGAAAATGATGAGGCCTCAAGTCCCTATGCTGAATACATAAAGGTAATGGTGGAAGGCCAGGAAATACTTAAAGAGCAGGCGGGTTATTACCTTTATTTGCCGGAGGGGACTAATAATTGAGTTCCATATCAAATCGCTACCAGCCGCCAGACGATGATGATCTGATTAATTTGCTGCGTCAGTTAATTAAGGAATTCCAAGGTTATCTTCACAAATTTGATTACAATGAAAAGCACTATGTTATCTAAAGAATTGTACTACTCATTCCGTTTCAGGAATTTTACCATAGATTCCATGATTGCTCTTGCGGATGGCATTAACACCCAATCGTTTTTGTAGCGTATATTTGCGTAAGTAAAAAAACAAAGCCCTTGATAATTACCGTGTTCAAGGGTTTTTTATTTCAGAACTATCACCCCATGTTAAACTGCATGGATTGTCGGTAAGAAGAAGTTCTTTTTTATGGAGGATTATTATGGCTAACCAATTTTTCAGTATTAACCCCAAAACCTTGGAAGAATATTATTTACATGATCAGCCGAAGGCGGAGGGCGTTGAAAGAATTTACGTTCCCGGAGAAATTGAAAACCGCAGCAAGGAACAAAAACTGAAGGACGGACTTTCAATACATGAACAGGTGATTGATGATCTGATTGCGCATGGCAGAGGGGCGGGGTTGAGTGCTGAAAGAACGGCCTTTTTAAAGGCCTGCCCCGTGAAATAATTTGTCCGGTAAAGAATTACCTCCTGGGACCCAACAGGGGTTTCCGGAGGTTCCCTAATTCTTTCCCGGACAATAATTAAATTGACAATTCCCAGGGCCGCCGCGTTATTCTTCGGGTTTAACCTCCGGGGGGATTGGAGAGCGGTACGTTTCGCCGACCAGACGCCGCTGATGTTCGGCCTTGGCGTCCGCGACAAGCTGGGGATTCTCCAGAATGTCCGCCGCGGTAAGGGCGATTATTTTCGCCGCCTGGAGGAGGCCCTTGTGGACCAGGGGCGACTGCCCGCAGGCCGTAAGCTGCCAGGAATGGGATACGGTTCCCTGGGGATAACAGGCGGTAAAAATCTGGGCCACCGGTACCTGCCAGCTTACATCCCCCACATCGGTGGAGCCGGGCAATACCTTGTCGGTTTCCTGGTAGGGGACGATATCGTCCAGTATGGGTTTGGCAGCCATGGCCTCGATTTCCGCCGGAGCCGCGCCGGGAAAATACCGGGCAACGACGGCGGGGATAGTCTTACGGGTTCCCTCATCCAGGGTTGCCTGGAACGAGCGGGCAAAGGCCAGTTCGCTTTCGGTCCAGGGGACTTTCCCCAGGGCGCTCATGTTGGCGTGCATAGCCTTGCCCAAGGTGTTGTTCACCAGGTAGTTTGCTACGGCGCTGTCCCATCGGAGGGACATAGTCGTCCCGGTCATCAGGGCCGCACCCTTAGCGATGTCGCAGACCCGCTCGAAGATGCTCTGTACCTGGGCCGCCTTGGGCGCCCGGATAAAGTAGAGGAGTTCCGACGATGCCTGTACCACGTTGGGAAGGCCGCCCCCCACATCGGTATAGGCGTAATGAATCCGGGCTTCCGGGATGATATGTTCCCGCAGGTAATTGACCCCCACGCTCATCAGTTCCGCCGCATCAAGGGCGCTCCGTCCGTTTTCCGGAGCCGCCGCGGCATGGGCGCTTACCCCTTTAAAGTTGAAGAATATCTGATAGTTGGCCAGGCTGCTCATGGTCCATACCGAGTTCTCCATCATCGGATGCCAGGTAAGGGCCGCGTCAAGGCCGTTAAAAACCCCGGCGCGGGCAAAATAGGCCTTGCCGGAACCGGACTCTTCGGCGGGGCAGCCGTAGTACTTCACCGTGCCGGAAAGCCCCTGGTCCTGCATATAATCCTTGATACCCACCGCAGCAGCAGCCGAACCCGCGCAAAGGGCGCTGTGCCCGCAGCCGTGTCCGTTGCCCCCCACAATCAGGGGCTTCTTCTCAGGGAGGCCCGCCTGCTGGCTCAAACCCGGCAGAGCATCGTATTCACCCAGGATGCCAATCGCAGGCGCGCCGCTTCCCCAGGCGGCGATGAAGGCATGGGCCATGCCGGCAACACCCCGCTCAATGGTGAAGCCCTCCCCTTCCAGGACCGCGCAGATCGTATCGGCGGAGTTCTTAAGGCCGAAACGGATCTCCGCATATTCCCAGACCCTGTCGTTCATAGCGGTAAAGATCGCCGCCTTTTTGTCGATCAAACCGGGGATTTGCTTTTTATTACCCATAATTCCCCCCTACTTTTCACCCGGCAGCAGAACCTTGATATGCCCGGTTTTGTACAGCCGCTTGTTACCGAACCACCCGATGGGGATCAGCGCCAGCATCAGGAAGCCCTGGTAGAGGGCAAAACCCATGGCGTTCTTCATGACGTAGACAACGATGATGTAGACCACCGCCACAAGCGCAAAAAGAATAGCCGGACACTTCCAGCGTCCTTGGCAGGTAATGCCGCCCCCGATTTGGCTGCTCAGGGACCCCACGATAAGGGAGCCGAACAGGGCCGGCACAATGTTACCCGAGGCCAGCTTGAACATCGGCAGTTCCAGCATCGGCCGCAGAGGCTGCAGAAGTATGACGCCTATCACGATGACCGCGATAGTAACAAAACTCGACACGCTCACCGCGATGGATGTGACAATATCGGCGTCTTCGGTACCTTCTTCCACATCAAGAATCTGGAGGGCGTTCTTTGCCATGGGGAGCTTCAGGTTCGAAATATTGCCGGTAATCTGGGCGAGGTAGTAAGAACTGCCCAGAATCGACGAATAGGCGATGGTCTCCGAAAACGCGCTGGGAACAAAGAGGGCAAGAAGGCCGACTGTGGTGGTCAGTATCTGGAGGATCGTAGGCATAGCGCTAAAGTAGATCCCCGCCACCGTGGGAATCCCCAACATAATGATGATGGCGCATACAATACCGATGCGGCCAAGGCGGTGCATGGCATTCAAATGAGCCCGGCTGTCCGGGTCCATGATAATGGGGCTTTTTTCTTTCGTAGTAGTGTCACTCATAATTACTCCTTAGGTTAAAATAGCGTTCCAAAGCACCGACGACGCCATGGCGAGGATGAGGCTTACAGCCAGGATAAAACTCTTAAGAGAAGCCAGCTTTCCCACGGCTATCCGGTTCAACACGACCGTAATTACCGCGCTGGTGATAAAGGTGAGCATCTGGATATAACCGGAAGTCCTGAAGTTGAGAAAAATCGGCACCACAAAGACCGCAAGGATCACCGTAAAGAAAATCGATCCCCCCAAGGCGGCCCAGCGTTTGTCCCCGGTCTTTAGCTTCATGGAACCCAAGTGGATGGACTTGGTGATAAAAGGAGAAACGAACATACCGCCCATGATACCCAGGGACATCACGAACATCATCAGGACGAAGTCTTTGGCGGTCGCCTCGGCAAGACGGGTCAAGTCAAGTCCGATGGCCTTGACCGTCATGTCCGCCGCCATGGTTTCGTAGGTCAGGGAACCGACCACCGACAGCCGCCACCAGGGCCAGGGGATGCCCAGCAGGGCAACCAGGGAGAACACTCCGATAACAATAGAGAGGGAGGGCACAATGGTCGCTGAAACCGTCATCTTAACCAGGTTCATCAATTTTTCATGACTCCACCCCTTCGCAAGAGCCCGCTTCCAGGATTTCCGCATTGAAATGAGGGAAAAACCGGCAACAAAGACAATCCCGAGGATTACCAACAGGTAAAGGAGCCAATGGTTGGCTACGTCAAAAAAACTCATAGACACTCCTTATACAAAAAATAAATTATCGCCTCGTTTACAAACCTTTTTTACCTTACGCCTCTGTTCCGCCCCCGGTTCCTTGCCAGATTGCCTTCTCAATCCTTACCGGAATTAATCCCTATTCCGTGCCGGAATTGACCTTTATTCCGTGCCGGAATTAATCCCTATTCCTTGCCGGAATTAATCCCTATTCCGTGCCGGAATTGACCTTTATTCCGTGCCGGAACCGACCTTTATTCCGTGCCGGAACCGGCCTTTATTCCGTGCCGGAACCGGCCTTTATTCCGTGCCGGAACCGGCCTTTATTCCGTGCCGGAACCGGCCTTTATTCCGTGCCGGAACCGGCCCCTGATACGGGACGTATCACACGCGGCCTTACGCCGCGGTCAGCGTAAAGGCGCTTTCCACGTTTCGCGGGTTTTTCAGGAACGCATTACCCGATCCCGCCGTACCGCGCCCGCACCTCCAGCCGCCGCTTCCCCGCGAACAGGGGCGGTGTCACCCCAATCAGCTTGGACGCCGTGTTCTCCGCCAGGTGCCCGTCAACCTTCACCCGCGTGCCGTCCGCCCCGCCCACGAAGTACACGCCCGCTTCCTCATTTCAGAAAGCTATCCGCAAAACAGGGGGGCGTTCTTTTCAGGCTATTTCAGCGTCCCTTTTTCACGGTAATACTTTAAAGCGCCGGGATGAAACGGAATCGGGATGCCCAAGACGGCGGACTCCAGGCTGAGTTCGGCGCCCTTAGGATGAGCGGCGGTAATGTCCGCTTTGCCTTCAAATAAGGCCCGGGTTACCTTATACACATCGCCGGCTTGAATTGTGTTGTTTACCACCAGGGTCGCCTGTACCGCTACGGTGTTCACATCCTCCTCGATACCCGGATAGGTTCCCGCAGGGACGGTATAGGCCGTGTAATAAGGGTATTCGGACCGCAAGAGCCTTCGCCGGGCCTCGCTTATGGGGAGAAGCCGTATCCGGGCGAGGGATGCAAGCTCCGTAAGCGCCGGGGTAGGCGTCCCGGCGGTACAGAAGAACCCGTCGATTTCACCGGCGATCAAGGCGGCGGCGGAATCCCCGAAATTGAGATACACCGGCTTAATATCGGCGAAGGACATACCGTAAACCTCAAGAATCTGGGCGGCGTTCAGGGCCGTACCGCTTGCGCCCTCTCCCACCGATACCCGCAGCCCCTTCAGGCCGGTAATACCGGCAATATGTTCCCCCGTAACGATGTGGCAGACCTCGGGATACAGCCCCGCCACAGCGGAAAAATCCTTGTACGCCCCCTCGGAGGAAAAAATGTTTGTGCCGTAATATGCATAGGTCATCACGTCGTTTTGGACAAAGGCAAAGTCGGCGTCTCCCGAGTGGATAAGGGCGATATTGGCAACCGCCGCGGCAGTGGTCTGGACCGTAACCGGCAATCCCAGTTTTTCCTCAAAGACCCGGCCCAGGGCGGATCCGTAGGTATAGTAGGTCCCGGCCCTTCCGCCGGTTGCCAGTTTCAGCGCGGTAAGAGGCGGGGCTTTTTTCTCACACCCCGTATAGGAACCGAGGGTGGCCGCCAGCACGAGGGCGGCGCCGATTTTTTTCATCGTTTTCATCTTCCTGTTTTTTCTCCTTAAACCTCGTTATCTGAAAATATCCGCCATAATGGCGATAACGCTGGCGTTGGTTATATCCACCAGGAAGGCTCCGACAATGGGGATGACGAAAAAGGCCTTTTCGGAATAGCCGTATTTGCTCGTAATGGCCTGCATACAGACCAGCGCGTTCGGAGTCGCGCCAAGGCCGAAGCCGCAAATACCGCTTGCCATGACCGCCGAATCGTAGTTCTTACCGAAGAG
>JAITBG010000134.1 GCA_031283725.1 Treponema sp.
GTCCGCTCCCCGGTTCAAAAAGCATACTCCCCGCCGTAGAAGGCGGAATTTCCGCTTTAGAAATACGCATTTCTGCCGCTCAGATACGTATTTCTATCACTCAGAGACTTATTTCTATCGTTCAGAGACTTATTTCTATCACTCAGAGATTTATTTCTATTGCTCAGAGACTTATTTCTATTGCTCAGAGACTTATTTCTATTGCTCAGAGACTTATTTCTATCGCTCAGAGACTTATTTCTGCCGCTCAGAGACTTATTTCTATCACCCAGAGACTTATTTCTATCACTCAGAGATGTATTTCCGCCGCTCAGAGACATCTCTGTGTTCCTCAGAGACATCTCTGTGTCCCTCAAATACATCTCTGTGTCCCTCAAATACATATTTCCGCCGCGGAAAACGGGCTGCCTGCTCCGGAAATTCTAAGCGCCGGTTCACGCGGCGCCCCCGCCTGTTCAAACCGTCTTTATTATGTGCGCCACGGCGTGCCGCGGGCTGTCAAACCGGTCTTAAAAATACCGTTTATAGGAGGAAGAGGATGGGTAAAAACTATATCCCCGCAAAAAAGCATACCCGGACCGGCCCGGTGGACCTGGCGGGTGAGCTGGAATATGATGACCGGGGCCTTCCTGCATACGGTTTGAAACCAAACAGGTATTGCTTTTTTTCAAAAACTGCCCTTAAAAGGCCTTCTTGAAATTTCCCTTCGAAATGCTTAGTATTATCAGACCATGGGTAGTTCACTCTCTCCGTATCGTCTTAGTAAAGCCCGGGATCGGTATAATATCTTCAACTTTTTCAATGCCCTTTCCTATGCTCTCCTGGCGGGGAACATAATTACGCTTTTTGCCCTGCGGCTGAATGCGTCCTCCACCATGATTGGGCTCCTCAACGCTCTGGTATATATTTCCTACTTCTTTCTGCCCCTGGGAAAGATGCTTTGCAAACTATTTCCCATTATAAAGATTTACTCCATCGCCTGGATTATGCGTTCCCTGTTCATGGGGGTAGTCCTTTTCGTCCCATTTATGGAAAACGCGGGCCGCCATGATGACGCCCTGAAATTAACCCTTCTGGGGGTATCCTTATTCCATTTATTCCGCGGCGCCGGGCTTATTGCGAATAATCCGGTGCTGGACGAACTGGCGGTAGGGCCTGATCGGGGCAGTTATATGACCCTGATTCAGATTATCAACAACGCCGTAGCCATGTTCGCCAGTTTTGCCTTGGCTCTGCTCCTGGGAAGGAACCCCTCGCTGATCCTTTACGCCATCATTATGGGGGCAGGTATTGTCGGCGGGGTTTTCAGCGGCGCCCTGCTCCGGGGTATACCGGAACCGGAAAAAGATGCGGGCGAACCCAAGGGCGGGGTTTTGAAAATTGCCTGGGATGCTTTTTCCAAACCGGCTTTTCGGAACTTTATGATCCTGTTTTTGCTGGTTGCCCTGGTTTCCGCTATTGCCCGGATATTTGTCGTGGTGTACGCCCGGGAGGTGTTCTCCCAAAATGACGGTATGGTTTCTCTGTACACCGTCTTCGGCGGCCTCGGGGCCCTTATGATGGGGATGATTATCAAATTCTTTGTGGACAGGGTTGGGGCAAAGCCTTTGTATCTAACCTGTATTATCGTAGGTTTCCTCGGCCTTCTTCCAACGATTTTTTTTCCCGGGAAAGCGGTGGATAATCCCGCTACGGTGATCCCCTATCTGTCATTCCTGTTTTTTATCGTGAATTTCGCATTCCTTGGCGCCGAGGGAATTGCCCAAACCTATTTTCTTTCTCTGATTCCCGCGGAAGGAATGTTGGATCTGGGGATTCTCTACTTTTTCATTTTCGGTATCGGCGGCGGCGGCGGGTCCTTTCTGGCGGGTATTTTTCTGGATACGTTTGATGGTATGGGTATCTCGATGTTCACCACCTTTAAGGTCCTTTTCATTCTCCTGGTGATAATCCTGGGGGTGGTCCTTTTTTTCCAGAAAAAACTGGTATCTCTGGGGTCCCTTCCCCTGAAGGGTGCCCTGGAGATCATGTTCTCCTTCAAGGATCTCCGGGCTATCACGCTTCTGGATAAGCTGAAAAAAACTGAGGACTCCGAGGGAGAGGGGCTGCTCCTGGAGGCGCTTTACGAAACCCCCTCCAAACTTGCCCTGAAAGGATTGCTGGATAAAGCAAAGTCGCCCCGGCTGACCACCCGATCCGATGCGCTTCGTGCGGTGGGCGCCCTGGAAAATCTTGGCGAGGATGCGGAAAAGGCCCTGATGTCGGATCTAATTACCAATCCCTTTACCACCGCCTATTTATCCGCTCGTATCCTGGGGGATCATGGGTTTTTTCCCGCCGTACCGGTACTGCGGGAATTGGCGGCATCCAAGGATTATATGCTCGCCGGGGAGGCCACCATAGCCCTGGCAAAACTGCGTGACGAAGCATTCCGGCCGGAAATAGAAAAGATCATCGCCAAGACAAAAAATCCCCGGCTTAAGATCATGGGAGTGGAAGCGCTAGGTATCTATGGTTCCCCCAATTCACTTTCGGTACTTATGGATTTGCTGCGGGTAAAGGATCCTCCGCCCTATCTCCGGGACGCGGTGATCCTGGCCATGGCAAGTATTTTGGATATTCAGAATAGGTTTTATCCCCTCCTGGTCCGTTTCCTTGAAGATAACTTTCTGGCTCCCGTTATTGCCATGGATGAAGCGGAAGAAGCCTATGAGTTGTTCATGTCCGGCAGGAAGGGCAGGAGGGCGTCCCGAAAGGAATCCGAGGGAAGGTTCACAACGAAGCAGGCCAAAGCTCTCCAGCCCGCAGTTGCTGCTTACATGAATGAATCGAAGGGCGGTCCCCTGGCGCAATGGATACTTGAGCTCCCCCAGGATCTGGTTCAGGAGGTTATCCGGGTAGTCCTTACGGAGCTTGTTTTGGATGATGAATTCAGTTCCTATGGCCGGCTCAAACTCCTCATCTCCCACTGGGCTGCCCACCAACTGCGGATTTTGACCAAGGACATACCGATTTCTGTCAAGCAATCGTAAAACAGATTATACTTATCTCATTATGGAATAAATTTTCTAGTTAAAATGCCCTATTTTAGCTTTGAGGTGTTAGAAAATGGATTTGTTTCATGTTCCTGATTTTATCAAACTTGCGGAGTTACATAACTTTTCAATTGCTGCTGATGAATATTCTTGACTCAACCGACACTCTCAAAACATATCAACCCCTGGAAAAAGTTTTAGTCAAATTATTTATCCCCAATATCGTTCTATCAAATTCAGATTTGGTGAATATCCGGGTAAAATATACCTGGTTCAATGTCTCATAACCCCGTATGACCACTTCCCCCTCTTTCGCCGTTGCTTTCTCAATCGCTTCCCACAGGCCGTTGTAGAGGCCGTATCCGGGCATGGCGATTTCCCCCCAGATCGCCCGGCAATGATCCGGACAGCTGGGGCCGTCAAATCCCGTATCGTACAAGACCTTCATGATGGCAAACATCTCCAGAGAGCCATCGGCGGACAGGCGGGCGGGTTCCTCAAAATCACCGGGTCCGTTGTGGCGGAGATTTTGCAGATGGGCAAAATAACTACGTCCTTTTTGTGGAATATAAGCGCCTTGTTTCGCCGATGAAACCTCGTTATTATATTAAATTATAGAAGGCATGGTATGCTTTCCCGCCCTATTATTCTATCTTTATGGAAAGATTTTAATGGAAAAGCAACAAACAGGTGTTCCTGCTGTTCCGGTAAAGCTGGACAGAAACAACCGTCAACCCCTTTATGAACAGCTTATAAAGGATACTCCTGCAGGACATTCAGTGCCGGGAGAGCGGGGAAATGATGCCTACAGAAAAAGAACTCTGCATACAGTATGGGATTAGCCGTCAGACGGTACGGCAGACTTTTAAAAGGCTCAGCGAAGAAGGTCTTCTGGTCCGTACCGCCGGCCGCGGGACGATGGTTTCCCATTCCAAAATTGCCCGGGACAACAGTTGGGCTCTGGAAAACTTCAATCTGGAAATGCGAGAACATGGTATTAAACCTGAAACAAGGGTTCTTCGCCTTGAGGTTATTTCCGGTTCGGCTTTTTTTAATGACCGGCTTGGCATAGACTAGGAAGAGCGGCTCATCTTCCTGCGCCGTCTCCGCTTCACCAACGGCTGGCCCTATGTGATCGCCAACTCCTATCTACCTTGTAAAAAGCTGGCGGGCCTTGAAAAAGAACAAGACGCCCTGGAAAGGGAGAGTCTTCATGTTATTATCGAGAAAAATTTTCATTATATTTTTACCAGTGCGACCCGTTCGGTGGAGGCGATTCCGGTTTCGGCCACCATCCCCACTATCTCGTGACCCATCACCCGGGGATAGGTCGCCACCGGGGAGGTCCCCCGGTAGATATGCATATCGGACCCGCAGACACCCGCGGCTTTCATCTTAACCAGCACCTCCCGGGGCCCTTCGATTTTCGG
>JAITBG010000136.1 GCA_031283725.1 Treponema sp.
TTTTTTTATAAAAAGGGAAAATAAATTGATCAAACCGGCCGCAGGAAATAGCGGAACCATTCTGGAAGATATAATCAATGAGCAGGGTAAACCAATACGCTTGCAGAGTCTCATGGAAATTCTCCGCCGGTAAATAGGGAACACGGGCACAGTTTTTTGCTATCAGGTTCAATTCCTGCTGCCTCCGGCGATTAGATTCTCCCCGGACAAGATCGGCTGCCAGCTTACTGTACCGGTTTGCAAAATCCCGAACAGCCCCACAGATAATCAAGGCTGCTTCATAAAAGTCCTTTTTAGACCGGTATCGTTCCTGATCAGGCTGTAGTGTATCCAGCCGTTTTTGTGCATCCCCTTCAATGCTTTGAAATCCCTCATTGATAACCATACGAATATCCGGCAAATAATGCCCGTATCCGCTTCTGGCCCTGCTGAGTACGTCAAAAACACCGGTTTTTGATTGTGCCAGTTTCCGCAAATCATCTGGGAACCGCTTTAATACCAGGTCCTCAAGGCATTTATCTTTCCACCAGGGATAAATATGGTGTAACAATTCCGCCTTTTGTTCCGGTGTAATCTGCAAAGTATCCACCTTCCGGACAGGCATCATATCCAGCTCTTTTTCCGAGAAAGGCCCCGTATCCGGATAAAGCGGAGCAAAGCGCTGCCGGGAAGCATGGTTACCCACAATCAATTCTTCCGGCCGGATAAAAACAGTCATATTGCGCAGTATATGGCTTAAGGCTTTCGCCCGCTGTAATACGGGGGGATCTCTTTGGGTTGAACGATAACTCTCGGTTACCAGCCTGGCACGTTCCATACATATAGACGGAATGCTGCCGCGCATATCCGTATTCAGTATTTTTGTCCGCTCCTGTCGAAGCAGTCCTTCCGGTAGGTACTTCTTCATGGCTTACCCTCCTGCTTATCAATGCCAAGTTGGCGGAATAAAAACTGCGCCGCCCCCAGGATACCGGCATTTTGTCCTCCCGGAGAGAACAAAAGCCTATAGGTATCTCTTGGATAGAGATGCCGCAGTATCTGCAGAGTATTTTTCAGAAGTTGCTTCCGGGGAAACTCCGGCATATTGATTACCCCGCCGCCAACAATAGTATAGGCACAGTTTAACAAGTTTCCCGTCAGAGCCAGTATCCTGGCAATATAATTCACGAATTCTTTCAGCGGCGCTTCATTTCGGTGACGGACAAATATCTGGTTTACAGGAGTATCCGGAAAATATTCATCCCTAATTTGAATTAAGCGCCACCCGGAAGCTACGGTTTCACAGCATCCCTGATGTTCATTGCAGGTACATTTGCGGTCATGATCACTTATGGGCAGGTGTCCAATTTCACCGGTAACGCCGTCACTGCCATAGATGGTTTCCCCCCGGTAATAAAAACTGGACCCGATGCCGGTCCCAAAATAAATACCCGCGACCATTTCTTCCGTATCAATACCAAGCTCTTTAATGTCATTATATAAAATAAAATCCGTGTCCTTGCCCAAAAAAACCGGTTCACTGAAATACTTGGATAACCCCTGGGGTATATTCATTCCGTCATAACGGCATTTCCCGTTTTCCCCCAGATTAGAGGCGGAATAAAGGATCTGTCGTTTGGAGTCAATGGTCCCCGGGAAGGCCGCTGCAATGGCTTGGATTTCGGATATGCTCCGTTCTTCTATATAATTTTTAATATATCCCGCAAGGTCCGCAATCGCCGTTTCCGGTGTACCCTGGGCAAAAATCTTACTGTCGCTTATACGAGAATCAATCAGGGAACCGTCTAGGGCAACCGCCCCAATACGGGAATTAGTACCACCTATTTCAAGCCCTATAATGCACTTCCTTTTCATAAATGAGTCCCCATACGTTCCAACCGTATGAATTTGTGGTAACGATACCTCATTTATACTATAGAGGTGATTAGGTCATTTGTCAATATATAGCGGCGGCAAAAATTCAATCAGGCCGGCATGTTACGGTCCGTAAAATTACCGTTTTCAAAGAACAATTCTATTTTGTTATATTATAAAGAAATACAGATTTTCCCCCATCGATATTATATAGAAGGGGTTTTTGATTCCTTAAATTCTAACAATGACGAAATGTATCTAAAATACGGAAATTGACTTGACGGCGTAAAAAAAGCATATATAATTATGGTATCGATACCATCTTTTGAACTATAGGGAAGGGCAATTCGAGGCAATTGAGTATGAAAAAGGTAGTTTCAATAAGGGATATTGCCGAAATGAGCAATGTATCCGTATCCACCGTATCAAGGATTCTGAACAATACGGGCAGACATTCCAAGGAAACTGAAAAAAAGGTACGGGAGGCTATTGCTTTAAAGAAATATCATCCCAGTATTCTTGCCAAGGGGCTGCGGACCAATACTACTCATAGCATAGGTATTTTAGTACCGGATATTACCAGTGAATTTTTTTCGTCTATCACCCTGTCCATACAAAATACCCTTTTTGAACGATCGTTTATGACACTTATCTGTAATACCAACGAACAACCCTCAATTCAGACTAAACATCTTGAAATGCTTCGAAACAACAGGGTATCCGGTATTATTTTTATATCCGGTGAAAATATTACCGAAGAAGATCTCTCCGATGGAATTCCCAAGGTTTTTGTGGATCGCCTGCCGTGGAATGCAAAATCCCAGGATATCATATCCATAGAAGTAGATAATTTCACAGGCGGTTTGCTGGCTACCGAGGAGCTTTTGAACTCCGGATGTAAACGTATCGTTACCCTGTTTGAAGGACGGGGTCTTTCGACACAGGTAGCCCGTTATTCTGGTTATTTACAGGCATATCAGAACCGAGAGCTTCAGGTAGCGCATGAATTGTATCAACCGGTAAAACAGATCTCCCTCAGTGAAGGATATGAAGTGACAAAAAGGCTGATCAAGTCGGGGGTCAGTTTTGATGGTATTTTCTGTTACTGCGATCTGTTAGCCTGCGGTGCGATGCATGCCCTGACCGAGGCAGGAATCTCCGTACCTGGGGAAGTCAAAATTATGGGCTATGATAACGTTTCCCCATCCAGGTTTTATAAGCCCTCAATTTCCACAATTGAGCAGCCGGTTTGGAAAATGGGCTCCCTGGCGACGGAGTTAATCCTTCAATTACAGGACGAAAAGGAACCTGTAAAGAGTCATCATTTACTGCCGGTCAAACTTATCAGGAGAGAAACAACCTGCGGCTCAAAGACGGCTGAAGTTCAAAACGAATAGGGTGTGTTATTCCTTGCTGAAAAAGCAGGGGTATATATAATTTGCCGAATATATCGGCAGGAGGTTTTTAGTATGAATGAAAAGGGTCCTAATTACAAACCGGAATACGCGCAGTATTTTGATCACACCAAACTACACGCTGATGCTCCTACGGAATTGATCCGTTCTTTTTGCGATCAGGCGTTGGAATATGGATTTGCCGCAGTTATTGTTATAATCCATGTCATGTAAAAATGGTGGCGGATAAACTAAAGGGCAGCAAGGTTCATACCGGTACTGTAATTGGTTTTCCCTTGGGCGCCAATACAACTAATATTAAAGTCCTGGAAACAAAGGAAGCGGTTGAAAATGGAGCGCAGGAAGTGGATATGGTTATTAATATCGGCGCCGTGAAAGATAAAAACTGGGACTATGTTGAGAAAGATATACAGTCCGCGGTGGATGCAACGGGAGGCAAAGCGGCCGTTAAAGTTATCATTGAAACCCACGCGCTGATGGATGATGAAAAAGTTCGAGTTTCTAAGATTGCGGAAAAATGCGGCGCTAAATTTATCAAGACCTGTTCCGGTTTCTACGGTACCGGAGGAGCTACCGTAGAAGATGTAGCGTTAATACGAAAAACTGTTGGCCCCAATGTATTGGTTAAAGCTTCAACGGGAATACGTACCCGTGAAGACGTTGATAAATTCATTGTCGCCGGGGCGGTGCGTTTTGGCTCCAGCGCCGGTCCGGTTGTTGTTAACGGCAATTGAGTTTCCGGGTAACATTCCCAAGGAAAATTGTATGAAAACAGACGTTATTTATTTGGTGCGTGAAAAAACAACGGAGATTAGGCAGATAGATATCCCCGCTCCTAAACCCTGGCAGGTTCAGGTGGAAGTGGTTGCCTGTGGAGTCTGCGCCTGGGACGCCTATTTGTTTAAGGGTCTGGATTTATTGAGCCCCTTCCCCTTTGCCATTGACCATGAGGCTGTAGGTATTATCCGGGAAACAGGGGGGGATGTTAAGGGTTTTTCCCTAGGGGATTGTGTATTCTGCATTGAGGACCAGCCCCAGATGCAGATGGCGCAGTTTACCAATATTGATGCCAGAAAGGTAGGCTTGCTTCCGGGCTGTCTTAAACAGACGGCCGACTTTGTTCAATATATTGCCGAACCATGTCTTTGTGTAATAAACGGCATGACTCATATTGATATTGTTCCCGGGGATCGGGTGATTGTTATCGGGACTGGCTATATGGGGCTTTTGAACGTTCAGGCTTTTCGTCATTCCCATATCAGTACCCTTACCTGTTTTGACATTGATGAGAAAAAACTTAAATTGGCAAAGGCCTATGGGGCTGACGTCTGCTGGATATCCGGCTCGCCGGAGGCTAAAAAGGCGGTGGATGATATTATCTGTTCCGGAGGGGCCGATATCGTGGTTGAATGTTCCGGTTCTCAACCGGGGCTACAGTTGGCGACTGATTTGGTTCGTAATGGCGGGATTATCTCCAACTTTGCCTGGCATAGGGCGGTCAGGACTGTTGATGCCTCTCCCTGGCACCTTCGAGGGCTCAGAATTATTAATACTGCCCCGGCTCTGGACCCTCATTTTTATGATAATGTTAACCCAACCGCACGATTATTAGAGCGGGGTGTATTTAACCAAAAGGATTTGATCACCCATGTGATGGATTATCATAAAATACAGGAAATGCTTACCATTGCGGAAAGTAAAAGTGATGGATATATTAAAGGTGTGGTAACCTTCAAATAATCGGAATCGTGTTCTGCGGAATAATCTGGTGTCTCCACAGTATCCATGCGTCAATAGTGTAGCAGATTACCGGTCATTTACAAAGCTTCAAGGTTGCATTGATCCATCAGCTCCTGGTTCCGCAGCAGTTCTGCCGACGGCCTCTGGGCAAAGACGGCGCCCTCCAGCAGCAGGATCGTCCGGGGGCATAGGGCGGCGGCGAAGTCCAGATCGTGGGTGGCGATCAGTTGGGTATGGGGCAGGGACTGAAGCAGGTGCATAAGGTTTCGCCGGGATTTTGGGTCGAGAAAGGCGGTGGGTTCGTCAAAGAGGAGTATCTCCGGGTTCATGGTCAGTACCGCGGCAATCGCGGCCAGCCGTTTTTCGCCCCCGGACAACCGGAGGGGGGACCGGTTCCGGAGGAAGCCAATCCCCAGCCGGTCTAAGATTTCGTCAACCCGGCGGCGGACAGCGTCTTCGTCAAGGCCCATGTTCCGGGGACCAAAGGCAAGGTCCTCATAAATGCTGGGCATAAAAAGCTGGTCCTCGGGGTCCTGAAACACCAGGGAAACCTGTTCCCGCAGTTCCTTCAGCTTCCGCTTATTTTGGGGATCCCTTGCCGAAAGTCCGGCGCCAAACTCAATGCCGCCGATACAAAGGGTGCCCGACGTGAGGGGTAAAATCCCTACCATGGTAAGCAGCAGACTGGTCTTTCCCGCGCCGTTGGCCCCTACCAGGGCAACCCGTTCTCCCGGCATTATCCTAAAACTGATTTCCCGCAGGACCATGCCGGAATCGTAGGCAGCAGAGACAGACCGGGCTTCTATGAGGGGATTATCCATGATCCCAGGATAGCAGAAATATCCGCCAGCCGGAAGAGGATACAGAAAGCACAGACCAGCACAAGGAAACCAATGTCCGCCATGTTCAGCCCCTGGGCTTCCTTAGGAACGCTGTCCAGATCGTAACCCCTACACTTCATGGCGGCATAGACTCGTTCAGCCCGGCCGGCGCTGCGCAGAAACAGATGGCCGATAAAGCTTCCCATGTGCTTCAGCTCAATTCCTTTCGCGCCGCCGCTCCGCAGTATATAGGCGGTATACATGGAAAACGATTCGGCCGTCAAAACCGCGATATACCGGTAACTGATCTCCAGGAGGGTCACCAAAAGCGCGGGGCAGCGGAATCGCCGCATCTGGACGGCAAGCCGAGGCAAAGGGGTAACCGCCATGAGGATCAGCACCGCCGCAACGCAGAGCAGGGTCCGGAGCAGTAATGTTAACAAAGACAGGAGGCCGTAACTTACCGCAAAGTTTCCCAGGCTTACCGCAGTCCCGCGCTCGAAGATGAGATTCGAAATTCCCGCGAAGAGGCAGAAAGGCAGGGCCAAGGCGGTACGACGCAGCAACAAAGCGGGAGGAATATCCCCCCAGGCGATGAGGATACAGGGATAGAACAGAAAAGGCACGATCCTCCCCAGGGAATAGCGGTCAAAGGAAATGACCGTGACCATGAAGAACAAAGCGGCGATTATCTTTACCCCCGGATGCAGACGGTGAAGTCCACTCCGCCCCGCCGAAAGCTGTTCCAGGGTATACAGTGTTTGTGCTGAGCGATCCACGTCAGGCGGTTTTTACCCTGCGGTTCTTGACCCGGTGGATTACAAAACCCGCCGCCCCCGCCAGAAAACAAGTGATAGCCGCGCCGAGTATCCCAGCCACGGAGGTCCCCAGGACGGAGCCCCCATCTCCGGCATTTGGGAAATCGTAGTCGGGCATGAATGCCGTAGCCTCCTGGATAGCTTCGGCCTGACGGAATACGGGACCTTCCGCCTCAAGCCCGGCGGATCCTTCTCTGCCTACGGCGGCGAATGTTTTTTCTATGGCCCATTCAAGTCCGTCGGGATAGGCGGAGGCGAAAATCGAAAGGAGCCCCCCAACCAGGACGGTGATTATTATCAGGGCGATAAGGGGTTTCTTTATGGAAGTCCCCGCCTCCAGGGGAAGGCGTTGTTCGCTGCTTTGGATAATCTCGGGGCGCATCTGAAACACGTATCCCAGCACCGCCGCGGTAATGACGCCTTCCACAACGCCGATGGCCAGGTGGACGGGCTGCATGAGGAGCACAAATACGGAAAACGGCAGGGCGGTAATCCCTGAAACCAGGGTTTCCAGGACCACCCCAAAGGCGCCAAGTTGGAGCCCAATAACTACGGAAACAATCGAAGCCAAGGTAAGCCGGGGGATGGTGATGCTCCTTGCAAGAAGGGGCTTGAAGATCAGCGGATAGATGAGGAATGCGGGGATAACCCCCATATTAAAGATATTGCAGCCCAGGGCCAGGAGGCCTCCGTCGGCAAAAAACAGACACTGGATTGCCAGCACCGCCGCGATGGTTAAAAGCGCCGGGAACGGCCCCAGAAGCCCGGCCAGCAAGATGCCGCCCCCGATATGTCCGCTGGAACCGGTTCCGGGAATGGTAAAATTGATCATCTGTGCGGCGAACACAAACGCCCCGGATACGGCCATGATGGGGATCTTTTTATCCCCCAGTTCGTTTTTGATTTTCGCCGTCCCGTAGGCCACGGAAGCGGCGCTCGCGGCCCACATAACGCCCCCCACGGCGGGGGAAATAAGAGCGTCAGCCATGTGCATAGAATACCTCCAAAAATAAAACGCTGTGCCGGGGCATAATACCCCGTCTTTACCGCGTATGCCTTCATGGTAGCGCGTCATACCTTCATGGTATTCATTTTCCGGATTGTAATGAAAATCGGCTAAGGACAAATCCCACCTTCATGGCGGTGAACAATAAAATCATAGGGATAATTCCGGAGAATGTCAAGAATCCTGGAAACATGGTCCAGGGCAACCGCATTATGAAGTTTTTTACGATATTGCAGACTTTCATATACATTGAACCACAAAGACGCGGTTGCCCTGCGGGGTATGTTCTTATGCCGAAGCGCAGAATTTTCCTTGATTTCTATGAAACAGACCGGTGGATCCGGTCCCCATGATTAATCCCCGAGGTTCTACGATGGAACCCCGGGTCCTTATAAAAGGTATAATACGGTTGCTCTGAAACATGGTCTGGAGTTACCCTGGCTATGATAGAGAAACGAGGTAAAAACGCCGCCTAGAAAGCAAAACGGAAATCAATATAGAATGTATTTTCCACATGGTCCCGAGAAAAAGTACCGTTATATCCCAGAATGGTGGTAGCCCCCATAAAGGTAAAGATCACCGCGGGCTTAACGGTATAACGGTAGGTAGAGGCGTATTCCCCTATGCCCGGATACTTCGGTACTTGTCCCGCTATAAAGCCGGGACCGGCGGTTGGGACGACATACTCCGCAAGGTAGTAGCTGTTGACGTACAAAGCCGCATTGAAAGCCGTCTCAAATTTTACCAGGTTAGAAGCTTTGTAACTAATATAGGGTTCAAACTCCAGCAGGCCCCAGGTTGCCGCGGCGCTAAGGTCCTCGTTATCCCCCTGGCGGATAAAGTATTTCGCCTTCAATTCGGTATAGAGCTTTTTCTCCATAAAGGGATACCCGGCCTTAAGGGCTACGGTAGTCGTGATAGGAGAAAATTTATAAGAGGAAGAAGAACCGAACTCGGCCCGGTCATCTTCGCCGATATTGGCGATAATCCCGTCTATCGCTATTTCACCATCTCCCATGATAAAATTCTTGATCCCTATCCCATAAGCGATATTCCCGGCCTGCCCTATGGGTTTGACGTTGGGGTCCCGGTGAAGTCCGCCGTCATAATCAGCTTCACTGTCATCGTAGATAGGATTGTTATCCACCATCACGGCGATCCAAACTTTGTCGTCAACGTTGTATTTGGCGCCGAACATTATCATGGTTAAATAATCTACCGGTTTAATACCCTCAGCGTTATTGCCGTCGTCGGGGTCTACAAAGTTGATCCCCAGGCTGAATCCCAGGGGGTCCACCCAGAAGAGGCGGAGCCCCGTATATCCAAGCCAGTCCGCGTTAAGCCATCCGCCGCTGCTTATGGGAGTACCGCCCCCCTGGCCTCCGTAAAACCGAAATCTGTTGTCGAAAAAGCTGCCCCATAGGTAATGATCCCCCAGATGAAACGCGTCATTATAGGCTGTAAGATCACCGTGGGACCATGCCCCCAGGCGGATTCCCCAATTTTCCCTGTCATAGGCAAAATCGAGCCAGCCTTCGCCTTTGTAGGTTTCATTTTCCTGGGAGGCGAAATAAAGGGTAAAAGGGTATTCATGATCAGGGTTGATACCGTTCAGGCTGCCGGCATAATCGGAATTTTTTATGAGCAGTCCCATTTTAACTCCGCCGCCAAGGCTGAAACCCTGCCCCAGGTCCAACGCCGCCAAAGCCCCGCATACCGTTACTAAAATTGCCGCTAATACACAAAACCGCATGTTTTTCATAAGTCTCCCCTTATTCACTGTAAACTATTTTACTTGTATTGCCTGAATATGCATTGCCGCCGGTAATAAACCTGTTGCCGCCAAACATAATACAGTTTATCTGTTCCTGATCGGTGTACTTATTCTGATCCCTTCCGTTTCCCGGAGAAATTGCCGTCCAGGTTTTGGCGTCATCGGATTCCGACATCTTCCCGTTATGTCCAACCGCAATAAATTTGCCGCCGCCGTACGCCAC
>JAITBG010000139.1 GCA_031283725.1 Treponema sp.
ATTTCGAAGCCAAAAAGAAAAACACGGATAAAGGCGTCCCCGGAAGGATCGTGGAAACCGTGAATAAGCCCGGGGGTTAGGGCAACAATATCGTCCTTCCGGGCTTCATGACTCTCACCGTCAATGAAGACGGAGAGGGCCCCTTTTTCGATAAATACAATTTCCATGCAGCCATGCCAGTGGGACGCCGAGGCGCAGCCAACACCCGCAATTTCCAGCACCCGGAAGGGGAAGAGGGCTTCGAAAGAAACATCCCGGTATATAGGCCATTTTTCCATGCCGACGCTCTCCGTAATGTGAGTGATAAGTATAAAACGGGTTTTTTCATACGTCAAGTTTTTCGGGATGGCGTTTTTCGGGACGGCACGTAAGGATGACTGACACCGAATTTAATAAGCCGGACTGAAAAATGGGGAAAGCCTTCGCCGCGCTCCAAAACCTCCGGTTTTTCCACAAGCCTACCCGGCCTGCCGCCAAGCCCCACAAACAAAAGCCCCCCTATGGACCCTAACCGGCTCGGGAACGTGCCGGCGGAGGGTTTTCTGACAGGAACCCTTACCCCGTTCCCGTGCGTTCCCGAAAACCAAACTAAGGGGTCCATAGGGGGATACCGATATTGAGGTATGAAGATGTCTCTTTTTCTCTTACCGGGCGCTGTCCTGCTGTCAATCTTGCCGGGCCTTGCCGCCTGTGCCGCCGGGGCGCCGCCGCCGGAACCTGCGCCTCCCGGGCTGCCTGCCCTGTCCTTGGGTTTTGACCGTATCGAAGCGGCGGGACCCGATAGCATCACCCTGGTATTAAAGGTGGACGCGGAAAACCCCCGCCCCACCGCCATGGATATCAGCCTTGAAGGATGGGAATTCACCCTGAACGATCAGCCTGTGGAAAGGGGGGCGGAACTGAACATGGACGGCGTAACCCTGGCAGCCCTTTCTACGGGAACCATCCCCGGACGGATCGAACTCGACGGAGAGGCCCTTGCGTTGGCGGACCAAATGGATCTTACAGAATATGAGGCGAAACTGAATCTGAACCTGGCTTTGCAATTCCACGGCGGTGAAAGCTTCCGGAAAACGGTGAAAGCCCGGCTGACTTTTCCCCGGATCAGGCAGCCGGAGTTTACCGTTTCCTCCCTGGCGGTGGTACAGGCGGAGCTTATCAATACCCGTTTCCGGGTAAGGCTGCGGATCGATAACCCCAATAGGTACCCCCTGGAACTTTCGGCTTTTAACTACGAGCTCTATGGCGCGGGCCGCTATTGGGCGGAGGGCAGGGAAACGGAGGTGATGCGGATACTTCCCATGAGTTCCGCGGAAAAGGATCTGTTCCTGTTGATGAATTTTATTAATATGAAACGGGAAGTCTTGGACCAGGTCATCGCCCTGCGGACCGTCCCGTACCGCCTTACCGGGGATGTCCGGGTCGGCACCGGCATAGAATACCTGCCCCAATTCAACATGCGCTTTGACCAGAGCGGCGATTCGCCGGTGGTTCAATGAAACCGCCTTGACCGCTTTTCCGTTCCCGGTCCGGTAGTTCCATTTGGCGCAGTTCCTGCGCTCTCCGGAGGAGGGAGGCCCGCCGCCGCAACGGCCAAGCCGGCCATACCCGCCCTTTTCAGCCATCGTTCCGTACAGGAAAGAGCGGGGAGGGGGCTTCAGTCCCCGCTCCTCACGCTCCTTTCGACTAAGCGGTTAGTATATCATTCTCCTATGCCTAAGCGTTTCTCAATCGCGTCCAGTTCGTTGTAGAGCTCTTTAGGCATCTTATCGCCGAACTTGGGATAGTGTTTCTTGCGGACATCGGCGATTTCCTTCTTCCAGCCCTCAATGTCCACGGAGCAGAGCTCCTTCATAGCCGCATCGCTTACCCCTTTAGGCGCCTCAATGGTTCCCGGTTTGGGGAGATTGCCGATGGGGGTTTCCACATAGTTGTCCTTGTTGTCGCAGCGGTCGAACACCCAGGCGAGAACACGGCTGTTTTCGCCGTAGCCGGGCCACATGAACTTACCGTCCGCGTCCTTGCGGAACCAGTTGACAAAGAAGATCTTGGGAAGTTTATCGGCCTGGCCTGCGGTCTCCGCTTTTTTGCCCAGGTTGAGCCAATGCTTAAAGTAGTCGCCCATGTGGTATCCGCAGAAAGGCAGCATGGCGAAGGGGTCGCGCCGGACCTGGCCCACCTGATCGGAGATGACCGCGGCGGTAACTTCGGAACCGGTGATGGAGCCCATGAACACACCGTGGGTCCAACTCTTGGCCTGATTTACCAGGGGGATGGTCGAGGGACGGCGGCCGCCGAAGAGGAACGCCGAAATCGGTACACCCTTGGGGTCCTCCCATTCCTGGGCGATACAGGGGCATTGCCGCGCGGGGGCGGTAAACCGGGCGTTGGGGTGAGCCGCTTCCTGCCCTTTGACCCCCTTATCGCTCACGGGGGAGGGGCGTAATACGCCTTTCCAGTCGATCACTTCCTGGCCGGCGGCGCCCTGACCGATTTGCTCCCACCAAACCTCGCCGTCTTCGGTAAGGGCGCAGTTGGTGAAAATCGAATTCTTCTTACAGGATTCCATGGCGTTTTTGTTGGAATCGTAGTTGGTACCCGGGGCTACGCCGAAGAAACCCGCTTCGGGATTGATGGCGTAGAGACGGCCGTCGGCGCCGAACTTCATCCAGGCAATGTCGTCGCCAACCGTTTCGACTTTCCAGCCGGGGAGGGTGGGGATGAGCATGGCCAGGTTGGTCTTGCCGCAGGCGGAGGGAAAAGCGCCGGTAACGTACTTTACTTCACCCTGGGGATTCGTCAGTTTGAGGATGAGCATATGCTCTGCCAGCCAGCCTTCGTCCCGGGCCAGCACCGACGCGATGCGCAGTGCCAGGCACTTTTTGCCCAGCAGAGCGTTTCCGCCGTACCCTGAACCGTAGGACCAGATTTCCCGTGTCTCGGGGAAATGGGAGATGTACTTGTCCGCCATGGGAGCGCAGGGCCACACGCCGTTATCCTTCTGGCCTTCCGCCAGGGGTTTACCGACGGAATGGTAACAGGGTACAAAGAAACCGTCTTTGCCCAGCGCGTCCAGGACTTTGGTACCCACCCGAGTCATGATGTGCATATTAGCCACCACATAGGCTGAGTCGGTGATTTCAACGCCGATCTTGGCGATACCGGATCCAATGGGGCCCATGGAGAAGGGGATGACGTACATGGTACGGCCCTTCATACAGCCTTTGTAGAGGCCGGTCATGGTCTTTTTGAGTTCCGCCGGGGCCATCCAGTGGTTGGTGGGGCCGGCGTCGCTTTCTTTTTCACTGGCGATAAAGGTGCGGTCTTCAACCCTGGCCACGTCTGAGGGATCGGATCGAAAAAGCACGCAACCGGGCAGCTTGCCCGCATTGAGGGGGGTGGCGAGCCCCGCGGCAACGGTCACCATGATCATGTGGTTGTACTCAGTCTGAGTACCTTCGCAAACTTCTACCGAATCGGGGGTCATGAGGACCGCGGCCTCTTCGATCCATTTTTTGAGCCCCTGGTGTTTTAATTCCTGAATTTTCATGAATACTCCTCTATTGATTAAATTCGAATCGTCTTTTTTAATAATACACCATTACCGGAACTTGTAAAAGTAGGGGACTTTACTATATAGTTTTTTTATGATTATCGTAGGTATTTTTGTATCCCTGGCATTGCTGGGGGTAATCATACGGTTTGCCCTCTCTAAAGAAACCGAAAAGCCGGTAAAACGGGCCGCCGTTATTGCCCTGGCCGTCATCAGCCTTGCGATTATTGTCTGTCTAATCATGATAGTCTCAGGGCCCGGGGTAGTGGAGGAGGAACCGGTATTCTCCGGCTTCCCCCTGGCGGAACCGGTTCAGGCAGCCAACTCCAATACATGGTACATCATGGGATTCGGGATCATCATACTGCTGTTTTTGGGGCTCATTATCTTCTTCTCCATGAAAGACAAAAAGAAGGCGCTGAAGGGCTGAATTTTCAAAAGTCCGGGTATTTCAGGCTACCAGATTGACCACGGCTCCGGCGGGGCTTGAGGGGGCAAGGCTGTAGGGCATGGCCGCGGCAACGGCCTGGGCTTGGCGTATCTGCCCCCGGTACTGGTCGATCAGGGCGTCGATCCGCTCGTCCGAAGCGTCGGTATCCAGGTCCGGTTCAGGCCGTTTCTTGATCTGGGCCAACTGTTCAATGAGCACATCCAGGATTTTCAGCCTACTGATGGCCACACCCCGGGTTCCGTCCGGCGCGGGGGTTCCGGAAACGTGTTTAAAGTGGGAATAGATATAGCTTGAAGGAGCCACCGGCAGGGACATTTTCCCCTTTCGGGATACGCTGATTGCGTAGCCAATACTGGGAATTGCGGTGTTGGGTAAAACGTTGAAACTCATATAGTACCCCCACTCTTTGTATATCGGAATGAGAAAATTAAAGATTAGTTTTTTGTCAAAGCCCGCGGTTCAGGCGGCTCCAGTCAATAAGGCGCCGGTCCAGGGAGCGGATATCGCCGTGCTTGGCGGAGCGGATACGGTCATGCAGGTAGGGGAGTATGACCTGTTCTTTCAGGGAGGTCCAATTTCGGGGCAGGATATTCGGCGGGGAAAGGAAACTCCCCGGAGGCATACGGCCCAGGAGGGCGGGATAAAACTGGGGGAAAACCTGTTCCGTCACGGTCCTTAGGGCGGAAAAGCCATGGGCTATACCGAACCGGGTCTCGTTAAGCCGGTTGTTTCTTCCCGCTTCCAGAATCAGCCGCTGGGTCTCCTCCCGGAAAAACCACAGGGTAAAGGCTTCCGCGGCCTTTCTTGCCCGGCTTTTCCGGTGAATGCCGTAGTACACCATATCCTCCGAAATGGGTATGGTGTCGTTCCCCGCGATCCAGCGGAAATCCAGGTTAGTCCACCGTTCTTGGGGCAGGCTAAACAGGTTGGAACTGAGCATGTAGAAGAAAAGTATTCGCCCGGATATGACCAGCTTAGACGGGGGATCGTAGAAATATTTGAAAGAAAAATCATCCTCCGCCTGAATATTTGTATTGGCGTCGTTTATCCAAGATTCGATATAGGCCAGGGCTTTTTCCAAGGCGTCGTTATCCCAGTCCAGGGGAGACGCCTCCCGGAAGGAAGCGCCGAAGAGAACCGCGCTTAGAAAGAGGAAGTCGTCGTCCCAGGCGGGGGAAAACCCCATCCGGGAATAGACGCCGTTTTGTACGGTGTTAAAGGATTTTCCCAGATTTTTTATTTCCTCCAGGCTGAGGATAAAGGGGCTTGACAGGAGTTCCTCATTTTCCCGGGCAAAGATCAACGCGGGGATATTGAACGCCACCGGGAACAGGTACTGTTTGCCGTCGATATTCCCCAGATCAAGCAAGGCCCGGTAAAAGGACTCTTTGGATACCCGGCCCTTCCTAAAAAGGTTATCCATGGGCCGGAAAAGGGTCCTGGTGGAAGTGCTTTTGAGCCAGCTTCCCACCACAATATCCGGAAAATCCCCGCCGTTATCGGTGAGCTTTTGGGCCGGAGACTCAAAATAGCGGGGTTCGATTTTATAATCCCCCTGGCTGGCGTTAAAATACTCGGCGTACAGGGCAAATTCGGGCCGATCGGTCCATAAAACAGCGGCATTGGAGCTTTGGGAAGCGCAGGACCCCAGGAACAGCGTGGAAAACAGGATCATACATATCCGGTAACGCTTGTCAATAATCATCTTTGAAAGTATAGTGATATATAATGCAAATTCAAGACGCACGGATAATCAGACTTATTGAACGCATCGGTGAGCATTACCGTTCGAATATCGCGAACCGTTTTATACGGCCCGCGCTGCTTCAGCTTCAAATAGACAACCAAGCCTGGAATTTAATTGAGATCCTCATGGAGCGGGGGGATCAGTTCCGCTACCAGGGCTACGAACTGGACGAACTCTACCGCCAGATTGCGGCCTCCGCGGACCTGGTTTTCCAGGCCCGGACCAACCTGATCCCCGGCATCCGGAACCGCCAGAGTATCGGCACCATGACCGGTTCCGACAAGGTCCTCCGCGACATGGCGGTAAACAACTTCGCCTCCAACCTCCAGGTCCTGGCGGATCTCCTGAACGAGCTCTTCATGCTGCTGGTAGAAGCCGATAAAGTTCAAGCCCGGGGCCGCAAACCCCTGTACGCCCAGATGCCCGAAGTGGCGGATTTAGGCCAGCGGCTTATCGGGTAGGGCGGCGCGGATTTTTGAGCATGCACAGCGTCAAGAACATTTGAAGAATTCAGACTTTCCGGCAGTTTGGAAAAGCCCCTGTCGTATTTTTTAAGTTTACCGGTATAAACGGAAAGGGGAGGGGCGTCCCCGGCGCTCACACGCATGTAGAATCCGCTTGCGGAGCCTCTGCGGGCCTCCTCCAGCGGGGAATTCCAGATATGTTCGGCCGGGGGCGTCCCTACACTTTCCGCCTATGCCGTCAAATGGGAAAGGGTATCAAGGTCATATTAAAGAAGCCCTTACGCGGTCAACCGGAAAACACAAAAGAATGTGAGAAAGCGTGGGGAATCCAAGTCATTCTCCCCGGAGTTTACGGCATTCTTACCTAAGACTGCGGCGTTCTTACCTAAGAATACGGCATTCACACCCGTGAATATGGCGTTCACACCCGTGAATGCGGCGTTTACATAGGTGAATATGGCGTTTACATAGGTGAATATGGCGTTCACACCCGTGAATATGGCATTCACACCCGTGAATGCGGCATTTACACCTGTGAATGCGGCGTTTACTCATGTGAATACGGCGTTTACACCCGTAAATGTGGCGTTAACCGTGGACCGCGGTTAATACAGCGTAAAGGAGCTTTTGCCAAAACCCGGTTAGTTTTGGGAAAGCATCGGCGGTAAAGGTAAAATTACCGGCGCGCCGGCGCGGTAACTTGGAAAAACCGGCGGCCCATGCTATACTTACGGATATGGATGACGCTTATGTACCGGTATTATAAAAAGTTGTGTTTAGGGCGGATTGTGGATGAATAAGTTCCGGGTACTGGCGGTGGTTCTCGTTTTTTGCGCAGGCTTGGGGTGGGGGGCAACGTTTACCTGGACCGGAAACTTTGGGGATGATCGTTGGGATACTCCGGGTAATTGGGATTTAGCTCCTTCAGTTCCTTCAACTTCTACATTTCCCGGTTATGATTTAGGAACCATGACACGCAGCAATGATACCGCTACATTTACATCTTCTGCAACAGTTTTATTGCCTTCCCTTATTGCATCCGGTAATTTAGGTAGCGTAACAATACTTGCTTCCGGTACCTTAACCTTAGCGAGCGCTGTGCCAAGCGGAACGGAATTGAATTTACCCGAGTTGAAAGTAGGGCCCGGACTCGGATCCGAGTGGTTAACGGCAAAGGGGACGTTTAAATTCAGCGCTGGCTTTCAAATTGTATTTGATAATAGCGCAAAAAGTTTATCAATCATATCTGATGGGAATTTTACGATTGATGGAAGCGGAGCCGAAATAAGCAGCAGCGGGGGCGA
>JAITBG010000149.1 GCA_031283725.1 Treponema sp.
CGCCTGGGCCGCTGGGTTGATTTTGACCACGATTACAAGACCATGGACCCGGACTATATGGAGACCATCTGGTGGGTCATGAAATCCCTCTGGGAAAAGGGCCTCCTCTACGAAGGCCATTACATCCTGCCTTACTGCCCCCGCTGCGCCACGGTGCTCTCCAACCACGAACTCAACCTGGGCGGCTATAAGGATGTCCACGATCCGGCCGTCACCGTACGGTTCAAGATCAAAGAGGGGGGAGCCCCCCCCCTCACTACAGCCCCGCTTCACGGGTCTTCCGTTACCCCCCCCGGCGGGGGTTCCTCCCCCGCAACGCCCCCGGCTTTCCCGGCAAATACCTATTTCCTGGCCTGGACCACCACCCCCTGGACCCTGCCTTCAAACCTGGCCCTGACCCTTGGCCCGGACATTGACTATGTGCTTGTGGAAGAACAGGGAGCAGGGAACAGGGAACAGTTCCCGGTCCCCGATTGCTACATTCTCGCGGAGGCCCGGCTCCCGGCGTATTACAGGGGTCCTGACGAATACAGAATCCTCCGGAAGATGAAAGGCGCGGACCTCACCGGCATACAGTACGAACCCCTGTTTCCCTATTTTAAAGAACTGGCGGAGCAAAACGCCTTCCGGACCTATCCCGGGGACTTTGTGTCCACCGAAGACGGGACCGGCATAGTACATACCGCCCCGGGCTTTGGCGAAGACGACGCCCGGGTGCTCAAGGGTACCGGGGTTCCGGTGATCTGCCCCATCGATGCGGAGTGCAGGTTTACAGCGGAGGTGGGCGATTTTCAGGGCATGTTTGTGAAGGACGCCGACAAGCCCATTATGGAAAAGCTTAAGGCGGAGGGGAAACTTGTTAAGCGGGATCAAATACTCCATGCCTACCCCCACTGTTGGCGCTGCGGTCATCCGCTGATCTACCGGGCGGTAGGTTCCTGGTTTGTCAATGTGGAAAAGATAAAGCAGGATATGCTGGATGCCAACAATCAGATTTACTGGGTGCCGGAGCATATCAAGGCGGGCCGTTTTGGGAAGTGGCTCGAGGGCGCCCGGGACTGGGCAATCAGCCGGAACCGCTACTGGGGGAATCCTCTGCCCATCTGGAAGTGTCCCGGCTGCGGCAAGACCATTTGTGTGGGGAGCCGGGTGGAGCTCAAAGAGCTTTCCGGGGAGGATCCCGCCGATTTACATAAACACTTTGTTGACAAGATTACTATTCCCTGTACCTGTGGCGGAACCATGAGCCGTATTCCGGAAGTACTGGACTGCTGGTTTGAATCCGGAGCCATGCCCTACGGACAGAATCACTATCCCTACGAGAACAAGGAATTTTTCGACAGCCATTTCCCCGCGGACTTCATCAACGAAGGGCTGGACCAGACCCGGGGCTGGTTTTATACCCTCACCATCCTGGCGGCGGCGCTTTTCAAGAAACCCGCTTTCAAGAATTGTGTGGTCTCCGGGCTGGTATTGGCCGCGGACGGCAAGAAGATGAGCAAGAGCCTCAAAAACTACACCGATCCTATGGAGGTGGTAAATTCATTCGGCGCCGACGCCCTGCGGCTCTTTCTGATCCACTCCGCGGTGGTCAAGGCGGATGACCTGCGCTACAGCGACGAGGGGGTCCGGGATGTGATGAAGAGCATCCTTATCCCCCTATGGAACGCCTACAGTTTTTATGTGACCTACGCCAACATTGACAAGTTTGATCCTTCCGTGGCGCCGGGACACGCCGCCTCTCCCGCAAGGCGGGGTTTCCTTTTAGATAATCCCGCCAATCCTCTGGACAAGTGGATCCTTTCGGCTACGGAGTCCCTGGCTGAAAAGGTGGGGGCCGCTCTGGACGCTTACGATCTTTCCCGGGCGGTGGATACCATCCTGGAATTCATCGACCTCCTCAACAATTGGTACATACGCCGTTCCCGTCGGCGCTTTTGGCGCAGTGAGAACGACACCGACAAGATCGAAGCCTACGGCACCCTCTACGACGTCCTGAAAACATTGATCACCGTGGCGGCGCCGTTTATGCCCTTTACCACCGAGGCTATTTGGCGTAACCTTCGTCTTCCCGCTGAAAAAGAATCGGTGCACCTGAATGATTTCCCCCTGCCCCGTGAAGCGCGGCGGGACCGGGAGCTTGAGTTTAAAATGGCGGTTGTTCAGCATGCGGTTTCCATGGGCCGTTCACTCCGGTCCCAGTACAATCTCAAGGTACGCCAGCCCCTGAAGACCGTGGAACTGGTTACCCGGAACCTGGACGAAAAGAAGGTGCTCCTGGAAATGGAGGATATCATCCGGGAGGAACTAAACGTAAAGTCCGTAGTATTCCGGGATAACGAGGAAGACCTGGTGGAGTATCAGGCCAAGGCCAATTTCCGCATCCTCGGCAAGGAACTGGGGAAGGATATGAAGGCCGCCGCCGTCCGTATCGAAGCCCTGAGCCAAACGGAGATACAGGGCCTCCTGGAAGGGTCAACCCTGTCTATCGAAGCGGCGGGACGATCCATTGACATCACCGCGGAGAAACTCGATATACGGCGCATTGAACGGGCCAAGCTCCGGGTCCTGAACGAGGGGACCCTTACGGTAGGCCTGGATACGGATGTCACCGAGGAACTCTCCCGGGAAGGTGACGTACGGGATCTGGTCCGCGGGGTACAGAACCTCAGAAAAGATACGGGACTCGAAGTAACGGATCGCATTAATCTTGTGCTTTTTGGTTCTCCCAGGCTTAAAGCCGCGTGGGAAGCATTCGCCGGTTATGTAGCCGCTGAAACCTTGGCAGCATCGGTGGAGTGGGGTGAGGCCCAAGGCCAGATATCCATTGATGCCGGGGACGAGCAGTGGCTGGTTAGTTTAAGGAAGGTATAGCCATGGTATCCCGCTTTTTTTTTAGAAGCCCGTTGTTGCCCGGAATTTTAATCGCCCTGTTTTTTTCTTCCTGCGCTTCGGGACCAAAAACCCAAGTCCGGGATCCTTCGCTGGGGGAATTTGCTTACTTGGCCCCGGGAGGATTGGCGTATTTTTATGCGGATGTTAACCGGGCCCGGCCCATTCTGGTTCATATTACTATGAAAGATGTTGATATGCGGCAGACCATGCGTATTTTACGAAGGGTTGATTTCGTTTCCGGGGCCGTATATCCCCAGGACGCTAAGCGAAAAATACTTCTCCATGCCTGGCGGCAAAAGGGGAATATCCCCGGCGGTGCGGGCTTGGTTTTTAGCCCTCAATGGAAACAGACGCTTTCAGAGACCGGCGGGAAATACTGGCATTCCGAACGTGCGGGCCTTTCGGTGTCCATACAAAACACTCAGGCTTTTGTTTCCGACGGGGACCCCTTCACCGACGGGACGCCAATTTCGCTGCCAGAAAAATTGGATGAACTTCGCTGGGATGCCCTGTTATTGGGGTGGATGGAAAACGCCGGAACTCCGATTAATAATTTCCTTTCCACCATTGGGTTGCCTGTCCATATCCCCACGGAACGGATCCTTTTCGGGATATATGAGTCCACAGGGCAGGAACCGGATGATGACGATGCCGGTTTACCGGAAGGCGGAAGCGTGGACGACCTGCCGGAATCGCTGTACGAAATGCGTTTCCGGGTGGAGACAGGGAATGCCAACCAGGCCAGGGCCTTAGCGGCGCTTTTGGCCATTGTCCGGGGTTTAGCGGAGAACCCCGATATCAACGCAGATCAGGAATTCCTCGAGACACTGCGTCCCCTTCTGGTGAATCCGCCGAGTCAGGAGGGTCCGGATTTAGTTATCAAAACCGGCGCCCTGAATGCCCAGGGGATAGCTTTACTTTTTAGCCGCTTTGCGGTATATTCACAATAGTGAGGCGATTTCAAAATGTCAAATTTTGAAATTGCCTCACATCATTAACCGGTGGAACGTTACGATTTGGAAGCATAAAGACGGATGGTTCATGCCGTTTTTCTTATTCCTGATTTTTACGGAACAGGTACAGCGTCCGTTCGGTGTTTCCTATCTGTTTTTTGCAGAGCAGTTCAAAATGGACGCCCAGAGCCCTTTCAAAACATTCCTCCGTATAGTCCTGGAAGATATCGACTCGGGTTTTCAAAAGACGCTGAACCTGGGAATCCGTTTTCGGCACAAATTCGATGACGAGAAATACGGTAA
>JAITBG010000211.1 GCA_031283725.1 Treponema sp.
CCCGCGGGCATAGACGACCCCGCCCTGGTGAGCGAGGAAGAACTGCGGCCCATCAGGGCGGGAAACCGGGCCCGGCCCGAAAAAGCGGGCGAGAAAGACCTATAGGCCCCGTACCCGCCCATAAACCTGTGTGCGCTTGTCCGGAAACCGCCTATGGGATATACTTAAACTATGACACCATCATCCAAACTGCGGACTTTTAGTCCGATGCAATACCGTCCCGTCGGCAGTACCGGAATATCCGCCGGTGTTATCGGGCTGGGGACTGAGCATCTGGATAACAAGCCCTTATCAACGGTAGACGAGGTTATCGGGATCGCGTTGGATCAGGGCATCAATATGATGGACCTCTTTATGCCCGGTGAAACAGTGCGGACCAATATCGGCAAGGCTTTGGCCGGGAAGCGGGACAAAATGCATATCCAGGGACACATCGGGTCTACGGACATCAATGAACAGTACGATGTGAGCCGGGACCTGGGGATATGTAAGAAATACTTTGAAAACCTGCTCCGCTGCCTCCGTACCGACTATATTGATTTCGGGATGCTATTCTTTATCGATTCGGAAAAGGCTTTTACAAAGGTTTTTGAGGGAGAAATTCTGAAGTACGCCCAGGAACTGAAAAAACAGGGGACCATCCGGGCTATCGGCGCCAGTTCACATAACCCGATTATAGCCCGCCGGATGGTTGAAACCGGGGCGCTGAATCTCCTGATGTTCAGCATCAACCCTGCCTTTGATATGGCGCCCAGAGGCGTCGATGTACTGGACCACATAGATGATAACTTTAACTACGAAAAAAACCTGGACAGTGACCGGGCCGCCCTGTACCGGCTCTGCGAACAGCGCGGGGTTGGCATAACGGTGATGAAAACTCTGGGAGCGGGGAAGCTTCTTTCCAGGGAACATACTCCTTTTTCAGAGCCGCTGACCGTCGGACAGTGTATCCACTACGCATTGACGCGGCCGGCGGTGGTAAGTACTCTTGTGGGCTGCGCTTCCGGGGAACAGGTTTACGAAGCGCTGGAGTATCTGGATCTGGACGAAAAAGCACGGGATTATAGTGGTATTATTGAACAGTACCAAGGAAATTTTAAGGGTAACTGCGTGTACTGTAACCATTGTCTTCCCTGTCCCCGGGAGATCAATATTGCTGATGTGAATAAGTACCTGGACATTGCGGCGCTGGACGAAAAGGCTATTCCCCCCGGGGTTGTACAGCATTACAAAGCGCTGAATTCCCACGGCTCCGATTGCGTTGCCTGCGGGAGCTGCGAAGAACGGTGCCCTTTCTCGGTGCCGGTGATAAAAAACATGGAACATGCGGCGGCTTTGTTCGGCGTTTAAAAAAGCCGCCCCTACCGGGCGGCTTTTTTTACAGAAAAGTCATGTAACGGAAGGGCTTACTTCTTTAGGTTATAGAAAGCGTTCCTTCCGGCATATTTGCTAACGCCCTCAAGCTGTTCCTCAATACGGATAAGCTGGTTGTACTTGGCGACCCGGTCGGTGCGGCTCATGGAGCCGGTTTTAATCTGGCCGGTTTCCAAGCCCACCACCAGGTCGGCGATAAAGGTATCCTCGGTTTCGCCGGAGCGGTGGGAAACAACGGCGGTATAGCCGGCGCGTTTGGCCATTTCGACCGCTTCGTAGGTTTCGGTAACCGTACCGATCTGGTTAACCTTGATCAGGATGGAGTTACAGGCCCCCAGGGCAATGCCTTTTTCAAGGCGCTTCGTGTTGGTAACAAAGAAGTCATCTCCTACTACCTGTACTTTGTCGCCCAGGGCCTTAGTGAGTTTTACGTAACCGTCCCAATCATCCTGATCCAAGGGATCTTCAATAGAAATGATGGGGTACTTTTTCACCCAATCGGTATAGATGCCGATCATTTCATCCGCCGTAAAGAGCTTGCCGGGGTTGGATTTCCAGAACTTATAGCCCTTCTTGTCGCCTTCGCCAAAAAGCTCGGAGCTGGCGCAATCCAGAGCAATGCCGATCTGTTCACCGGGTTTGTAACCGGCCTTCTCAATGGCCTTCATGATAAATTCCAGCGCTTCCTCGTTGCCGATATCCGGGGCAAAGCCGCCTTCGTCGCCCACGGCGGTGTTCTTCCCTGCGGCATGGAGGAGGCCTTTCAGGTTATGAAAAACCTCGGCGGTCCAGCGAACCGCTTCTACCAGGGATTCGGCGCCCACTGGCATGACCATAAATTCCTGGAAGTCAATCTTATTGTCCGAATGTTTGCCGCCGTTGATGATGTTCGCCATGGGCACCGGGAGGAGGTTGGCATGGAAGGTCCCAAGGTATTTGTAAAGGGGAAGCCCCAGATATTCCGCCGCCGCACGGGCGGTGGCCATGGACACCCCCAAAATGGCATTGGCCCCAAGCTTGCTCTTGTTTTCGGTTCCGTCAAGCTCAATCATGGTCTGGTCAATATCAACCTGCTCCAGGGCATCGTAGCCCTGAATCTCCGGGGCAATAATATCGTTGACATTCGCCACCGCCTTCTGGACGCCCTTGCCCAAGTACCGGCTTTTATCGCCGTCCCGAAGCTCCACCGCCTCGTAGTCGCCGGTGGACGCCCCGGAGGGAACCGCGGCCCGCCCTAAGGAACCGTCTTCCAACTGCACCTCAACCTCAACCGTGGGATTCCCGCGGGAGTCGAGAATTTCACGGGCCTGTACATATTCAATAATACTCATAATGCTTTCTCCTTAGTTACTTAAATAAATGTTCTACTATTACTATTGTCTGGTTTTATGGGCAGTGCGTCAAGGTCTTCCTCAGGATAAACGTATAGAAACACGCGGCCCCCCCTCAAAACCGATGACCCGTACCTTCCCTTCTACTTCTGTATGGGGCTTTAGGCCCCGCCGAACATAAAGGCCGCATCCACCACACCGGCCTTGCTCACTTTTACCCCCTCACGGCGGAGGAGGCTGATCTGAAGTTCCCGGCCGTTTCCCGCTTCCAGGGCAATACGCCCATCGGCTTTGATGATCCGGTGCCAGGGAAGTCTTTCCTGTTCAGCCATGGAGTGGAGTATCCGGGCCACCTGCCGGGCGCCGTTGGGCAGCCCCGCCGCAAAAGCAATATCCCGGTAACTGGAAACCCGGCCTTTTGGCACCGCCCTGACGGCGGCCAGAATACGCAGGGTAGATTCGCAAAGCGTTTTCACCCCTCCATTTTAGTACACATGAAAAAAATAGACCACAAACAAACGGGAGAAGCGGGCAAGCGCAGGTTCGCTCCTGTCCGTGTGTCTGTCGGGGGGGTTCGTGATTAGTGGTAAATCCTTTGCTATTGCCCATACCTCACCAATAATGCAGGAGAGCGGGTAAAAGAAACTCCGCTCCGGGTCCAGGCTTTAGGCCGGCGTCCAGTATGCCCGACAGCTTTTCCAGGCGGTAGATGAGGGTGTACGGTGAACGAACAGCGCCTTTGCGGCGGCAATCGGTTTCGGTTCGTTTCTTTCATCCTTTGTCAGTACTTTCTTAATCAATATATCCGTTTTTTCGACTTTAATATCACTTTTCCCACTTTATATAGGCGTACTAACTTTGGGAAGTATAGTTGCTGTTATTCTACCCTATTTCAATATTCCCTCCAATATATTTTTTAATATTATTACTCCAATTAATATCCAAATTATTATTACCGGTATCCCGTAATACCATTTCTTGTATTTGCCATCAATTATTATCTCTTTTGCTTCTTCCCTACATTCTTCCAATAGACTTTTTTAATCTCCGTGGGTTTAATTCCCCGCGGCTCTGCGGGGGTTAAAAAGGAAGTGAAAGATGATATGATGAAATAATGAGCGAATATATACACAAAGCACACAATGTATCGGTATTGATATATCATATAGTATGGTCCAGGTTGTAAAGAAAAAGAGAACTATGACCGCCACAAGGCACATTCCCCCTGGAAGAAAGACAAACC
>JAITBG010000006.1 GCA_031283725.1 Treponema sp.
ATTTTTAGGGCTGGCAAACTGTGGGTGTAGTGAGCCGTGGGAATGGAGCGTAGCGCAATGACCTAGGCGAACGAAACCCCGAGCCGCTACTGCGGCGAAGCGTAAACAGTCCTGTTATGTGCAGTGCCCCCGTATTCCATTATTTCTTATTCTATTATCATCCCATATATTTTTACTAATAGTTTTTTAAAAATATTTTTCCAGTAAATATTTTATCCAATTGTTATACAATAATTTTCAAAAATCTTTTGCCCCATCAGCCAACCACCGCCCCGCCATGGACGGCGGGGCGGTTTGGGATAAATGCTTTCCGGTAAATCTATCACTACAAAAAATGCGGCGGGGTCTGGGCGCAGCCCTGTCCCCGCCGTCATAGCCGATAAACCCTCCATTACGGAATAATTGCCGATACAACCGATCCCCATGTACCATGCTGCCCTTTCTGGTTTTCGTAACGGGCGCAAAAATAGGCCGTCATGCCGGATTCGGAAGCGTCAAAATCTACCAGTTCTTTTTTCCGGCGGGTAAAGCGGTAATGCAACAGTTCATCCCCGGAAAGCGGCTCCTTCATCAAATAATGTTTGACGCTTGCGGCCTGCTCCAGTGTCGCCCCGCCCTGTGGCATAATACCCCGGTATAGGGCGTAACCGTAGTCGCCCCGGCTGTCCGGCGGTTCGGTGCCGGGGAGCGGCGCAAGGTGAACCATTAGCACATGGGGGCCGCCGGGATAGGTGATGGTCAGGGTAGGCTGTCCGGTAGGCGGGGGAACCGGGGTGTGGGTGTCATCAGGCAAGGGCAACAACAGGGTTGGAAGGTCTGCCAGCGTCAAAGGCGGCAAAAGCAGGAAATGTTTCTTGATAAAGCGGGCTTCGGTCTCCATCTCCTTAAAAGTCTCATTACATTCAACCACACTCGCCGCCGTCCGTTCCCCACTTTTCACCTTGTCCAGAATGGTTTGCGCCGCCGTTTCATCGTTTACCAGTTGGGTGATGTGGTTCTGGGGGATGCCCCATGTCGGCCCACTGACCGCAAAGACCGTGTTCCATGTTTTTACCATGTGAAGTTGTTCGTCCCTTGAATTGGGATACCAGTCTGTACTCATAAAATCCTCCTAAAATGTATTAAAATAGGGCAATTTTACCCCGTTTTCCCTAATTCTTGTTTCAGTCGCCGGAGATTGAACTCCACGCTCTAGCGATTTAAGGCTAATCGCCAGCGATTGAAACCCAAGCGCCGGAGATTCAAGGCTAATCGCCAGCGGTTGAAGTCCACGCGCCGGAGATTGAGGGTCAAGCACCGGAGATTCAAGGCTAATCGCCAGCGATTGAAGTCCACGCGCCGGAGATTGAGGGTCAATCGCCAGCGATTCAAGTCCAAGCGCCGGAGACTGAAAGCAAGCCGTCAGTGATTCACTCCCGCGCGTCGGTTTACTTTAGGGAAATATCAAACTGTGCAATCGCTTCTTCATATGTCATTAGACACCGCCATTAAATTGTTGATATTCGCAATAAAACGTTTACTCATCGGCCTGAGCCACGGTAATTTCAATACGCCCGCTCAAACCGCGAACCGTCTCAAGATCGGATGTGATCTTACCTATAATGATATGATCACTCCTCAACCTTACGCTGTTTTTATAGAACAAGATGAATTCCTTGTTTGAAGGATAATACGTCACGTCTCCGGCTTCAAATGTAGTTTGCCGCCTGCCGCCTTCCTCTGAAAGAGTACGCGGCAAATACCCGTATTTAAGGCTTTGCATATAATCGCGCATATCCATCGTTAGGGGCAGCAGGGAAACAAGGTCTCTTGTTACCGGGCTGTCGTATAAATCAACGGTGATGCGGCGGTTATTGGCGCTTATTTTGAGCTTTATCGTATTCTCGTCTTGACCGTACAAGGGCAAGAGAAAACAAAGCGAAACAAGAACCGCAAAACAAAACATGAGTGCTAAAAGAAAGTGTTTTTTCATTGTGGTTCTCCTTGTTACCTTGATAATCCGTTCTTGCGAAGATACACCGCCATTAAATTGTTGATATTCGCAATAAAGCGTTTACTCATCGGCCTGAGCCACGGTAATTTCAATACGCCCGCTCAAACCGCGAACCGTTCCCAGATATTCGTCGTCAATATGACCAATAATCATTTCGGTTGTATAGCTTCCAGACTGTTCTTCTCCGCTATGGAAAAGAGCAAACCAGCCGTTGCTGTAACCAATATCACCGTTTTTCCAACCCGCCTGTCTTTCAGAATCATCACAAGCCAGTTCTTTGGCTGTTCCGCAAAAATCGTATTCCGCCTTTGACGCACTTACCGTAAAGGGCAGACGTTCAATAAACGCCCGTGCGGTTACGGTGTTATTCAAAGTTGCCGGAATAACCGTATCCCCAATCGTCAGAGTTACACGGGTTTCCTTTGTATTTTCGTTTTGCATTTCGTTATCTCCTTCCGTAGTTTGCATGGATCTTTCAGTAATTATCGTAGCCGGGGCGACTGCCATTTCATTTGGTTTCCGTATTTGACAAGACGAAAATGCCGCCACAAGAACAAACAATATACAAAATAGTTGTTTCATTTAGTTGCCTCCGTGTATTCTTCATCGGTAACAGGCGCAAGCCACACCGCGCCGCCTTTCTGGGTGTTGGGGCTAATGCCGATATGGGTAAAATCGCTGTCAGGTGCGGCTCCGTGCCAGTGTTCCACGTCCGGCGGGATTTCCACCACATCGCCGTAGTACAAAACCCGCGCCGGTTTTCCCCGCTCCTGATAATAACCTTTGCCTGCGGTAACAAGCAAAATCTGTCCGCCTGAGTGTTTGTGCCAGTCGTTCCGCGCTTCAGCCTCGAATACCACATCGTAGACTTGGCAGTTATACACGCTGTCCGTGTCCTTAACGAGCATACTAACATACGCCGTTCCGGTAAAATGGGCGGCGGCTTTATTGCCCTTCAAAAAAATGCTTCCCATGCCTTGTTCTCCTTCAAGTGTATTATATATTCATAATACAGGCGCGGCGAGAACCTGTCTAATACTTTTTTTCTATAAACATATAGACAAAAACTATAGATTGAATTATGCTTTTCGCGGAGTGAAGATCGATGGAGCTAACTCAACTTGCCCAATTCAAGGCGATTGCCGAATGCCAGTCCCTGTCACGGGCGGCGGAAAAAATCTATGTTTCCCAGCCCTCATTAAGCGCCGCCCTGCAAAAACTGGAAGACGAGCTGGGAGTGCGGCTTTTTGAGCGAAGGAAGCGCAGAATATTTTTGAATGAGACCGGGAAAATTGCCCTCTCCCATGTCAATATCATTCTGGAACAAGTTGAAAAAATGAAACGGGATATGAACCAATACAAACGAAAAGAAAATACCATTTTCATTGCCTTTTGCGATCCGGGGCCGTTGCGCTATTGTATTCCCAAATTTTCCGCTGAATTTCCCGATATTGAAGTGCATTACAGCCGTTTTGAAGAAAACGGGAAGGAATTTGATTTGCTTCTTAACGGTATTAATGATATTATTTTTACTTCAAAAGCCATTGAACATAATGATGTTACCTGTATTCATTTTATAACCGATAAACATTTGCTCTCCGTTCCTGCATCTTATCCGTTGGCGAAAGAGAAAATTATTTCTTTGAGAAATATAAAAACATTGGAAATTAGTCAGTCTAATCCCGGCGGCAGTTTTCTTGAAAAGACGAAACTCTTTTTTGAGAAATTAAAACCAAATATCCAATTGACGCTCTATGACGATCCGGCGGTTTTTAATCAAATACTCCACAATACCAACGGCATAACAATGAATACCCGTCTGGTTTGTCATTACCGTGATGACGGTCCCGGCAGAGTGCTTATTCCGCTTGCCGAAACTGAATTGTCGATTGATTATTATATCTGTTACCTTACAAAAAATAAAAAATGGTTAAATCCATTCTTGACATGGGTTAAAGAGTGTATAAACAATTTTGAGAAGGAAGAAACAGTATAATTTTTTCGGATGATTTGGGCGGTGGGCGGCGTAGCCGCTCTCCGCCCCTTTGCAAGGTAGTTTTGAGAGATTTTTTTGAGTCGAAGGGGATAAAATTCAGGCGGCATGGACGCCGCCTGCGTAGACTAATTTAGGGCAAAAGATTTTTGCTACAATTATTTTATTTCGATAATTTTTTATTCTATTTTTAGGTGCTGTTTCCATATATTTTTTTATACCAATATATTTACGACCATGTTAGGGGGCATTGCACATAACTCTCCATCACCCGCCCGGCGGCGCGGCTGCTCCTGACGTAGATGTTACAATCATCCGCATACCGCGGACTTTAGTCCGAACAAACTTATGTCCCCGTTCTTCAAGCATACGGTCAAACTTCGTCAGGTATATGTTGCTCAATAACGGCGACAGGGGACCA
>JAITBG010000009.1 GCA_031283725.1 Treponema sp.
GTTAAGGCGTGTGCCGCCTTGGTAAAAGGCGAAATAAAATAATGGAGGAAACCCATGCTTCTTAAAAGATTGGAAATTCGGAATATCCGCAAGGTAAAACAGGCCGATATTGATTTTCACGGTCCCGGTTTGCAGATCATTCAGGGCATGAACCAATCGGGAAAAACCACGATTGCCCAGTGTATCGCCCTTTCCCTGGAAGGCCCGAAGTCTTTTACTCCCGGAATGATTAGCCAAGGCGAGGAACAGGCTGAAATTATGGCCTATATCGAGGGGGACCAGGACTTAAAAATTCGGACGGTTATTTCCGATTCCGTAAAACAAACGGTGTCCCAAAAGGACGAAACAACCGGAAAATACGCCGCCTTGTCCGGGGGCGTCCGAGCCTTCCTTGATTCAATCCGTAGCGGACTTGAAATGCCCTGGGCTATGCGGGATATGACCGACGCCCGGATTACGGAATTCAGCCGGGAAAACAACTGGTCTAGCCTGGAATTAAAAATGACCAGTTCCATGACTCATGGGTGTAAAAGCCAACGGAATAAAGTAGAAGTCTTGACGGCTAACTACCCCATAAAGGCTCCGGACCAGGCAAAGAAGCCCGTCTAAGCCCTGTGGTGGCCCGTGGTGGCGTCTTGGGGGCTGTAATGGTATTCCTTTACAGCCCCTTTCATAATCCTTAAAAGGGTGTGAAAAGCGGGGATTTAGACAGATAAGGGAAGGGTAAGGAAGAGGCGAAAGCTATCAAGAATTCCTATTCTTAGTGCGAATTTCGGCGCTTGGATTTCCTAATTCTAGTGCTAATGTTTCCTAATTTCGTTGCGCTGTTACAATGTGGTAGCGGATATCTTTTATTTCGTGTTCCCCGGCGCATCTGAAGTAGGCCGGCCATTGCCGGAAAAAATCATCCTCCCTGTCTTTGGGGTCTGAATTTGGCGCTAGTTTTGGTTTTATTCCGGCACCGTATACCAGAACCGTATGTTCTGTTCCTTTTTCATCGCGGAGCAGGGGAAGTGCCAGTTCTTTAATCCGGGACCTGATCAAACCGGACAGGGTATTTACCACCACCACCATAACGGAGCCCTGTTCACTGAGTAGTCCCGCAGAGCGGGCGATAAAATCCAGCAGGACCGGCTCCCCGGTCTTGGCAGGAATATTTGAAAGGATCAAATCCCATGCCGGGACGGCGGCCAGGAGCGGTTCCGTATGGGCTCTTAACACAGAAGCGGGAACACCATTTCTGCGGGCGTTGTATTCCGTAAAGCACCGGGCCAGTTCGTCCCGATCCTGGGCGCGGACTTGCAGTTCCGGTATTCCCGCCAGAGCGCGGGCGGCGCAAATCCCCAGGACCCCGGTCCCACAACCCGCGTCGAGCACGGTTACGGGCAGAAGCCGCCTTTGGCGGATATCTCCGTCCCATTTTTGTGACAGCGCTTTGAGTAAAAGCCGGGAACCGGTATCAATATCGGCGGAACTACAAAGCCCCTGGGACAGGGCAAAGATAAAATCTATCCCCCGGAACCGAAAATGAACATCCCGGGTTCCGTAGGCCTCAACAATCGCGTTAACTATTCACCCGCTCCACATATTCATTGGTTTCGGTATTGACTAGGATCTTTTCACCCTGTTTGATAAACAGGGGCACTCGGACGGTTAAACCGGTCTCGGTAACCACCGGCTTGGTGGCGCCGGAAACAGTGTCGCCTTTGACATAATTTTCCGATTCCGTAACCGTAAAGACCACCTTATAGGGGATTTTGATATCGATAACATTGCCTTCCCAAACCGTAAGTTCGTAGACATCCCCTTCCTTGAGGTAGAACTTCTTATCCTCCATACTGCTGATAGGCACTTCAAACTGGTCGTAGTTGTCGTTGTCCATAAAGTGGAAAGTGTCCTGATCCGCATACTGAAACTGGCAGGTATGGATATCCACCGTGGCATCTTCAACTTCCTGCTGGGTGGGGATAGTCATGGTCAACACGGAACCGTCCTTGATACTCTTCATTTTTACCCGGGCAATGGCGGTTCCCTTCCCGGGAGTATGAAATTCCCGTTCCACCACAAGAAAAGGCTGGCCTTTTTGGAGCAGGCAGCTCCCCTTGACTATATCTCCGCCTCGTATCATAGAATCCTCGCTTAAGCACACGTAATATTGGTACTAGTATAGCGATTTATTGAAGCCCCGTCTAGAGGACGAATTCCCCGGTTCCGGCTATCAGCCCATATTTCTTGAACAACACAAAGGGGGAGTACAGTTGTATGCCTTTTTTCCCTGATTACCGCTGTACTACGCATATTCCATCTCCTCAAATTTTTCCAGAAACGTAATAGGATTGCGGGCCTGACGGCGATGGGCTGTATCCGGTCCATCCGGACGGTGAAAGGAGGTGGTTACACGGAAATTCGGTATTATTTTACGACCTTCATGGACGTGGCCTCCTTTGCCTGATCGGTACGCACCCATGGGGGATTGAAAACAACCTGCACTGGATGCTGGATGTGGCCTTGTTGTCCTGTATTAACCCGGTAATGCCTCAAAAAAATTTACATCTGGACTTGAATCTATTCCTTTTAGCCGTTATACTAAATACTGTAATGAGGATTAGGTAAAAAAGTGCTGATTTCTTGAGAAAGATCTCTTAAACCGTCGAAGTTGGTACGGTCTTGCTGAATCCACTGATATTGAATTTTCCACTTGAATCCGTCATGTATGTGATGGGCTATTATTTTTGAGGAGATTTAAAAAGCATGAAAAAAAATTGGACAAGAGGCGGAAGCGCAAAAAAAGTGTTGCTCTGCGCCGTCTTTATCACCGTAGAGCTGATTACGGGCTGCCAGCAAGAAAAGACCGGAGAAACGTCAAAGCCCCGGGTCATCAATGTGGGCCATACCGGAACAAAGGATCATCCCTATCAGATGTATCTGGAGAACTGGAGCAAAGCGATAACGGAAGCTACCGGCGGCAGGTATACTTTTGAAATATACCCTTCCGATTTGTACGGCACACCGAACCAGCTGATTGAAGGTTGCCAGCTCGGCACGTCCGACATGGTACTGGCCACCGGTTCGCTTTTGTCTACTTACAGTTCCAAGGTCGGGGTGTTGAACCTGCCTTTCCTGTATGAGAATTCCATGCAGGCCTATGAGGTATATAACGGGGCTGTCGGGGATGAGTTTAACGAGAGTCTCGCGGAAAAGAACCTCATCGTATTGGCTTGGTGGGAAAACGGTATGCGCCATTTATTCCCTCCCCGTCCTGTCAACAGTCCCGAGGATCTCAAGGGTCTAAAACTCAGGGTGATCAACTCCACGGAGATGATCGATACCATCAACGCCTTCGGAGCTATCGCCGTTCCTATGGCCTTTAACGATGTTTATTCCGCATGGCAGCTCAAGACCATTGACGGGTGTGAAGGTACAACTACGCATATGGTGACCCAAAAGTATTATGAACTCACCAAAAACGGCGTATTGTTGTGGTATATGCACGTCCCCAATCCCCTCATCATGGCCAAGGTCCTGTGGGATACCATCCCCGAATCCGATCGGGTCATTTTCATTGAGGAGGCCCGGAAGATGAGTAAATTTTCCTTTGAGTATCAGCTCAAAATGGAAGAGGAAGAGATTAGACAATGCGAGGCCTACGGCGTGGTTTTTACCCGCCCGGATCGCGCGCCCTTTATCAAATTGGTGGAACCGGTATACGCAAAATACCGCCCGCAGTATGGAGAAATGCTCGATAAAATTCTTGCGATTACCCGCAAGTAGAAATAGTTCTTTAGGGGAAAGCCTTCCGAATAGCCGGAGGGCTTCTCCTCCTGTCCATAAGGAGAAAAATACTCAATGTACAAGATACTGAAGAGCTTTAACAACGGCATCGCTAAAGCTCTCAACTGGTTGATGATCGCCCTGATGTCCCTGATGTCCCTGTTTATCATTATGCAGGTCTTTTATCGCTATATATTACGCCAGCCCCTTTCATGGTCCGAAGAACTTGCCCGTTACCTTTTTTCGGCAATTACCCTTTTTGGGGCGGTGTTGCTGTACCGGGATAATAAGCATATCAGTATGACTTTGCTTAAGGATCTGATAAAAAATAAAACCGCCAAAACCGCAGTTGATGTTTTCGCGGCCCTCCTGGTGCTGTTTTTTTTAGGTGTTGTTATACATTACGGTTTTCCCATGTCCTCCATGATGCTTAAACTCAACAGTTTTTCTCCGTCCATGGTGTGGCTAAAAATGGGATACGTATATATGCTTTTGCCTATTTCGGCGATCTTTTCCGCTGTTGCCGTTATTGAGGTCCTTATATCAATGATCCTCAAACTGCCGCAAAAGGAGGGAGCGTAATGGGGCTGGCCCTGCTGATATTATTTGCGATCCTTCTTTTTATCGGCGTTCCCATTGCGGTGGCGCTGGGACTTGCCTGCATGTTTGCGGTGGGCTTTACCGGGGTCTTTCCCGTGCAGAATCTTGTCCAAAAGATGTTCAATACCTCGAATTCCTTTTCCCTTATGTGTATTCCCTTTTTTATTCTGGCGGGGAACATCATGGCTTCCGGGGGAGTATCGAAACGGCTGGTAAATCTTGCCTCGGTCTTTTTTGGGCGGGTGAATGGCGGCCTTGCCATAGTATCAACTGTGGCCTGTACTTTTTTCGGCGCCGTATCAGGATCCGCCCCGGCGACCACCGCCGCAATCGGCGGTGTCATGATAAAGCCGATGATCGAAAGGGGGTATGACAAAAACTTTACCGGCGCGGTAGTGGCGGCTTCCGGCATCATCGGCCTCATCATTCCTCCCTCCCTCACTATGGTACTCTACGGCGTTTCCACCAACACCTCCATAGGGGACCTGTTTATCGCGGGCATTATCCCTGGGATGTTAATCTGCCTTGTCCTCTGTTTTATCGAATATTTTATGTCGAAAAAACGGGGTTATAAGGGACAGGAAAAAATCAGCGGCAGGGAAAAGCTGCTTGCCTTCAAGGATGCTGTTTGGGCAATTCTTATGCCGGTGATTATCCTGGGCGGCATCTATGCGGGAATTTTTACGCCCACGGAAGCCGCCGCGGTATCCGTGGCATACGGCCTCATGGTGGGTATATTTATCTACAAAGAGATAAAATGGCGGGACTTGTCAAAGGTAATACTGGATGCGGCAAAATCCACGGCCCTCATCATGTACCTGATGATCACTGCGGATGTACTGAGTTATGTCCTCGTGAGCCAGCAAATACCCCAGCAGCTTGCCGCTTTTATCCTGGGCCTTACCAACAGTACGCCGGTTATTATGATTATGGTCATCGGCATCATGCTGGTGGCCGGGTGTTTTCTCAACAATTCCGCCGCCATGGTACTGCTTGCCCCCATTTTTTATCCCATAGTCGTATCCCTAGGGGTAAATCCGGTATTTTTCGGCATCATTATGGTGATTAGTCTTGCTATTGGCCATGTAACTCCCCCTGTGGGTCTCTGCCTTTTCATCGCCACCGATCTGGGTAAATTGAAGTTTGAAGAATTGGTCAAAGAAGTGATGCCTCTGATAATTGCGCTCATTGGATTTGTGATGCTTTTAAGTTTTTTCCCCCAGGTAGTACTATTTTTGCCCGGTTTGATAAGGCGGTAGGAATAGCGCTGTTTGTTCCCGAAGGGGGAAGGCCGGGGGCCTTTCTCCGCCAGGACTGGTTTGTAGGTTCATGATAAATCTACGGAATTTGCAAAGAAATCTTGTTTTTCACCGGTTTCCCTGCTTATTCGGAAAGTAAATCTTTTTGCCCTGCAACCCCTATTGGCGTTATCGGGATTCGCATCGCCTTATTCCAAG
>JAITBG010000060.1 GCA_031283725.1 Treponema sp.
TCTCCAAACCATGTAGAGAAGTCTTGTTTGACCGCCCTTTTTTGTGGATAATTACCCTCACGATCAACTATCGTACAATCTACAAAGATGGAGCGTACCATGAATCAATCCCAACAAGCGCTTTGCGCAAAGCTTCGCGGGGCTTTTACCGCCCTGATTACCCCCATAACGGAACATGGGGATGTGGACTACGAGGGATTCAGAAAGCTCATCAAATTCCAGATTGACGAGGGGATCGACGGTCTGGTGCCCCTGGGAACTACCGGAGAAACCCCGACGCTGGAGGAGGATGAAGAGGAAAAGCTGATAAAAATCGCCGTAGACGAAGTTAAGGGCCGCGTCCCGTTAATTATCGGGACCGGGTCCAATGACACTAAACACATGGTGATATATACTAAACGGGCGAAAGACCTGGGGGCCGACGCCGCCCTGGTGGTGACCCCTTACTACAATAAACCCAACGATTCGGGGCTTATAAAACACTTTGAAGCCGCCGCCGCGGTGGGTATCCCCATAGTGATCTACAACATTGCCTCCCGGACCGGAAGGAACATCCCCGTACCGCTGATGAAAAAGCTTGCGGAAATTCCCGGCATTATCGGGGTAAAGGAAGCCTCCGGAGATATCAGCCAAATTGGGGACGTTATCCGGGAAGTAGCCCTGCCGGGGAAAGGGGCGGGAAAACCTTTTGCGGTGCTCTCCGGGGATGACGGTTTTACCCTGCCTCTGATCGCCCTGGGAGGGGACGGGATCATATCGGTTATCTCCAACCTGATACCCAAAAAAATCGCCGCCCTGGCTAAGTCCTGTCTTGAGGGTAACTTCGAGGAAGGCAGAAGGCTGCACTACGAACTGCTGCCCCTGGCTAAAACCGCCTTCATCGAAACCAACCCAATTCCCATAAAAGCCGCGATGAACTGGGCCGGACTATCCGCCGGCCCGACCCGGCTTCCCCTGGGCCCCCTGGATGCGAAAAACGAGCCCCCCCTTAGGGCGGTACTGGAACAGTTGGGGTTTAAGCTGAAGTAGGAGCTTTCGTTACTGAATTAAGGAGTAGTGCGTTACTTCGTAACACTTCCGATTAACGTGCCGGCAAGCCGGCTTTTTAGAGGAGTAATTATGGATAAGATCCCTGTAGGTATATTAGGCGCCACCGGTATGGTTGGACAGCAGTACATTGCGCTGTTGGCTAATCACCCGTGGTTTGAGGTGCGGTATGTGGCGGCATCTCCCCGGAGCGCGGGGAAGGTGTACCGTGCAGCCGTTGGGGGACGCTGGAACGCCACCCGGGGCGATTTGGGGGGATCAGACTCCCCCGCCGCAGCATCACTGATTGTAGAGGATGCCAACGATGTGTCCAAGGCGATTGCCGCGGCAAAACGGGGGGACTGCGCCTTTGTATTTTCCGCCCTGGACATGGGGAAGGACGAAATTAAAGCCCTGGAAGAAAGTTACGCTGCGGCGGGGATTCCTGTGGTGTCCAACGCCTCGGCTAACCGCTGGACAAGCGACGTACCCATGCTCATCGCCGAAGTGAACCCGGATCATGCGGATATCATCCCTGCGCAGAAAAAAAACCGGAACTGGGACAAGGGCTTTATCGCCGTTAAGCCCAACTGTTCCATACAGAGTTACATGACCCCCCTTTGGGCTTTGCTCAGGGCAGGCTACAGGGTGGAGCGTATCATCGTAAACACCCTCCAAGCGGTTTCCGGCGCGGGCTATCCCGGCGTACCGAGCCTGGATATTGTGGACAACATCGTCCCCTATATAGAGGGTGAGGAAGAAAAAACCGAACTGGAACCTATGAAGATACTTGGAACGGTTCAGGGGAACCGTATTACTAACGCTGCGAGTCCAAGGATCAGCGCCCACTGCAACCGGGTGCCGGTAGTCGACGGCCACACCGCCTGCATCAGCCTGGAATTCGGCGGGGAAAAACCCTCTATCGACGAGATTAAGCGGATCTGGACCAGCTTCAAAGCTCTACCCCAGGAACTGGACCTGCCCATGGCGCCCCTGCGGCCCATTATCATCCGGGAGGAGCAGGACCGGCCCCAGCCCCGGAAAGACCGGGAAGTAGACAAGGGCATGGCGGTATCTGTGGGACGTATCCGGCCCTGCAATGTGTTCGATATCCGCTTTGTCGCGGTATCCCACAACACGGTCCGGGGCGCCGCCGGGGGGGGGATACTCAACGCAGAATTACTGAAGGCTAAAGGGTATTTAGGGTAGGACCTATGAGTAAAAAGCACTTCCCCCTGACCAAACCCCAGCTTGACGAGCTGGCAAAACGCTACCCTACCCCATTCTACCTCTACGATGAAAAGGCTATCCGGGAGCATTCCCGTGCGGTCAAAGAGGCTTTTTCGGTATTTTCCTCCTATAAGGAGCACTATGCGGTAAAAGCCCTGCCCAATCCTTTTATCCTGAAAATCCTGGCGGACGAAGGCTTTGGGGCGGACTGTTCGAGCCTTCCGGAATTGCTCCTGGCGGATATGGCGGGGATGAAAGGAGAAGACCTGATGTTCTCTTCCAACGAGACCCCGGCGCGGGAATACCGGCTGGCCCGGGACCTGGGGGCGGTGATCAACCTGGATGACTTCACCCATATCGAATACTTGGAAAAGACCGCGGGTATCCCGGAACTCATCTCCTGCCGGTACAATCCGGGGCCCCTCAAGGGGGGTAATGCCATCATCGGGAAGCCTGAGGAGGCCAAATACGGCTTTACCCGGGAGCAGATTCTGGCGGCGTTTCCCCTGCTCCGGGACAAGGGGGCAAAACGTTTCGCCCTGCACACCATGGTGGCATCCAATGAACTCAGTGCAGACTATCACATCGAGACCGGCCGTATGCTCTTCGGCCTGACGGCGGAACTTATGGCCAGGACCGGTATACGCCTGGAATTTGTGAACCTTGGGGGCGGCGCGGGGATTCCCTATAAACCGGAACAGGAACCGATGGACTATACATACCTTACCCGGGGCCTCAAAAAGGCATACGAAGAACTTATTATTCCCGCGGGGCTGGACCCCCTGGGGATACGCACCGAATGGGCCCGGGCAATTACCGGCCCCTGCGGCTGGCTTGTAAGCAGGGCTATCCATAAAAAGGAAATCTACCGCAGCTACATCGGTTTGGATTCTTGCATGGCCGATCTTATGCGGCCCGCCCTCTATGGGGCTTACCATCACATCACCATCCCCGGCAAGGAAACTGCGCCCCTGACGAAAACGTACGACGTGGTGGGAAGTCTTTGTGAGAACAACGATAAGTTTGCGATTCAGCGGCAGCTTCCGAAGATCGAAACCGGGGAACAGGGAGACTTTGTGGTGATCCACGATGCCGGGGCTCACGGCCGGGCCATGGGCTTTAACTACAACGGCAAACTCCGTTGCGGAGAACTGCTGCTCCGGCCTGACGGCGCCGTAATACCGATCCGGCGGCGGGAAACGATGGAAGATCTGTTCGCCACCCTGGACCGGGCTGCGCTGGAAGAATTCAAGAATAATAAGGAGTTTTATATATGGTAAAACGAAACCCTAGTATTACGAACATTACGGCGGGGTATCTGTTCCCTGAGATTGCCAGGCGGCGGCAGGAATATGCGGCGTCACATCCGGAAACCGCGACAGCGAAAGGCCGAATCATAAGCCTGGGAATAGGGAATACCACCGAACCGCTGACCACTCATATTGGCGCAGGCATGGTGAAGGAAGCCCTGATGTTAGGCACTGAAGCGGGGTATTCGGGCTACGGGGAAGATATGGGGCTTATGAAGCTGCGGGAAGAAATCGCCGCAATACTGTATCAGGGGAAAGTAAAAGCCGAAGAAGTGTCCATCTCCGATGGGGCCAAATGCGATATAGGGCGGCTCCAACTGCTCTTTGGCCCGGGGGTTGACGTGGCGGTTCAAGACCCATCCTACCCGGTCTACGTTGACGGCTCGGTGCTTATCGGCGCTGCCGGGGGCTGGGAAGGTTCGGGCTATAAGGGCATCACCTACCTTCCCTGTACCGCGGAGAACGACTACTTTCCCGACCTGACGCGGCTCCCCAGGAACGGAATCGTTTACTTTTGCTCTCCCAACAATCCCACCGGCGCGGTGGCAACCCGGAAACAACTTTCTTCCCTGGTAGAAGCTGCGCTGCAAAAGGATTCTATCATTATCTACGATGCGGCCTATGCGGAGTTCATCAGGGACCCTGCGCTGCCCAAGAGCATTTACGAGATAGCGGAAGCCCGGCAATGCGCCATTGAAGTCAGCTCCTTCTCCAAGCCCGCGGGTTTCACCGGAGTACGGCTCGGCTGGACCGTGGTTCCCCTGGAACTCCGGTACCACAGCGGCGAAAGTATCAACGCCGATTGGAACCGCATCTGTACCACGGTCTTTAACGGGGCCTCCAACATCGCTCAGGCGGGGGGGCTGGCGGCGCTTGAGCAGGATGGGCTCAGGGAGATGCGCTCCCTTACGAACTACTACCTTGGAAACGCCAAGCTCATCCGCGCCGCCCTGACACACCTAGATATCGATTGTGTGGGGGGGGGGAATTCCCCCTACATCTGGGCGCGGTTCCCCGGCCGGGACAGTTGGGAAGTTTTCGCGGAGATTCTGGAAAAATGCCAAGTGGTCACCACCCCCGGCGTGGGCTTTGGGCCGGCGGGGCAGTCCTTCATCCGTTTCTCCGCCTTCGGGCACCGGGGCGATGTGAAAGAGGCTTGCCGGCGGTTGGAGCGGCTGAAAGAAACCCATTAGTTGAAAACTAATGACCTGGAAAACATCGTCCTTCCACAGGGAGGACCTCACCTGGGGACTTCCGTACCGAAAGTGATACCGCTGTGCCGGCGCTACCGCCTCGGCCTTGAACTTTTTCGGGTATACCAGCCGTTCTTTTGTCTTGTTTTCCCATCTTTTTCTCCTCTTCTGTTATATTTCCGCTTATCCTTGCGTCTGCCTGTTGGGGTAAGCTCCAAAATAGGGGGAAACGGCAGGAAAAAGGACTACAAACCCACGAACGGACGAAGCTGTTAAAGTGCAGGTTCGTGGTTATTTTAAACTGCGAATTTCTGAAATTTACTGAAATCGCCCTACGTGTTGCGCCAGGTAAAAAACGAACCATAGCCGAGCGGATGCGCCACGTTAAATTCTAACCATGGCTTCCAGTTCCGCGCCGGGGCGGAATGAAGCAGGCTGTCAACCGCCCGGTCCATCTGCACTTTCTGCTCCACTAAATCCGTTG
>JAITBG010000097.1 GCA_031283725.1 Treponema sp.
GGATGTTTCGATGATAAAGGGCGTGTACCGCTCGTTGTTATTGTCCTGGTCGATGTACTGGAGATCCTTGCCGCTGAACTCGGTGTGCCGGCTGAGATCGTAGTTGGATCTGTTGTGGACACCCTCAAGCTCCTTCCAGCCCATGGGGAAGAGGTACTCAATATCGTAGGCGTCCTTGGCGTAGTGGGCCAGCTCGTCCGGCCCGTGCCGGTGCCAGCGGAGGTGATCCAGCTTAACCCCCAGCTTTTCATAGTAGGCCCAGCGTTGTTTTTTCCATTCGTTGAAGGTGTCCACATCCGTGCCGGGCTTTACGAAGTACTGCATTTCCATCTGCTCGAATTCGCAGGTACGAAAAATAAAATTTTTCGTCACAATCTCGTTTCGGAAAGCCTTGCCAATCTGGGCGATCCCAAAGGGTATCTTCATCCGGTTGGACTGGATGATGTTTTTGTAGTTCACGTAAATCCCCTGGGCTGTCTCGGGCCGCAGGTAGATCAGGTTGTTGTCCGCCTCCCCCGCCGCCGATTCCACCGGGCCGATATGGGTTTTGAACATCAGGTTGAATTTCCGGGTATCCGTCAGCTCCCCGCCGCAGTCGGGGCACTTCTTTTCCGCCAGGTTTTCCGGGGGAATTTGATCCGCCCTGAACCGGGTTTTACACTTCTTACAGTCCACCAGAGGGTCCGTAAAGTTTTCCACGTGTCCTGAGGCCTCCCAGGTCCGGGGGTGCATCAGGATAGCCGCGTCCAAGCCCACGATATTATCGTGAAGCTGGGTCATCTCTTTCCACCAATTCCGGGCGATGCGATTTTTCAGCTCTACCCCTAGGGGCCCGTAATCCCAGGCGCCGTTCTGGCCCCCGTAAATCTCCGATGACTGAAACACAAACCCCCGTCTCTTAGCCAGGGACGTGATTTTTTCCATAGTGGCGGGACCCTTATACTCGGTCAATTCTTCGGACATGCGGCTCTCCTCTTATGGCGGTAGTATGCGATATTGGACTTGTTCAAGAACCCTATGGTTCTCTCACAAGTCTCGCAAAATGTTCCACATTTTGCTGTTTTTTATCGGAATTTATTTAAAAATTGAAGTTTTTAAACAACTCTATTATACAAAAGGGAAGGCGGACAGGTCAATTACGCGAATTGCGCCATGTAAAAACCTAACAACCATGGAGACACACTTTATCCGGACTGAGTCCGGAGGAACAAATGGGGTTTACCATGGCAGAGAAAAAAAGATTGCGGCGGAGTTCGCTCCCCGCTGCCGGAAAGCCGGAAAAGGCGAAAAGTCACGTATCCTGGACGAGTATCTCGCCCTCTCAGGCAGTAAAAGCCGAAAATATGCGATCTTTAAACTGAACCGCATCGGAAAAACACCGCTTCGCCTTCCGGACGGCCAGGCCGCCACGGTCGTCATCGTCGAAAAAAGCCGGAAAAAACGGGTCTGCCAGCCCTCCTATGGCGCCCCGGCCGCCGCTATGCTCGAAGTGTTGTGGAAAAACTTTAACCGGCCCTGCGGGAAGCTCTTCGCCCCTTTCCTCAGGCAGAACCTGGACCTCATCAGGCTGGGCGAAAAATACTCCATGCCCGACACCGCCGCCGACAAGCTCAAAAAAACCAGCCCCCGCACCATCGGCGCCTCCTGCATAAGCCCAAACAGCGCATGAAACTCCGCGGAACCTCGGGTACCAAGCCCGTCCGCCTCCGCCGCGCCATCCCTATCCTCACCTGGCTCCACTACGCCGCCATGCCTTCCGGTTTCTTCCAAATCGGCCTCGTCCAGCATGACGGCGGCAATCCTGCGGGGGAGTGCGGAAACTTCGTTTCCGATGTTACACCCTCACTATGACCGATGTCAAAACTGGCTGGGCCATCCATTTCGCTCTTTTGAACAAGGCTCCAACCTGGGCCCTCCAGGCCCTGGACCAGGCTTGTACCGCCCTTCCCTTGGGGCTGAAGGGCATCCATTCCGACACCGGCAGCGAATTCATCAACCGGCCGGTCGGCCTCTGGTGTCAACGCCATGGTGTTGTCTTCTCCCGGGGCCGCCCTACCCACAAAAACGACAATTGCTCTGTCGAACAAAAAAACTACGCCGTCGTCCGCAAGATCGCCGGCTATTTCCGCTACCAGGGCGCGGTGGGGGGAATCGAATCAAGAAAAGAATCGTCAATTTTCCGATTTCCGGCGCTTACTCCCAGCTTCCGATCCGGCCGGGATTCCCCGTGGAAATCGCTGCCGGCGGTGATATAAAGCCCCAGGGACCTCCCAAGATCCTCCAGCCGTTTACAGAACCGAACCTTGGCGGTGGGATGCCAGGCTTCTATACCCGCAAGCCCTTGGGCAACAAGGTCCGTAATAACCCCCGGGAGCTTGCCCCAAGCAATGTAGAGTGATCCCGGATGGGCCAGCACCGAAATACCCCCGGCTTCCCGAATAATCCGCAGGGCTTGGGTAAACTCCAGCCCTTCCTTGGCTATATACAGCGGCCTGCCTTTGCCCAGGTACCGGGCAAAAGCCTGTCCCCGGTCTTTTACGATCCCCCGCTTAACCAGAAAGGAAGCAAAGTGGGGCCGTCCTACGGAACCGCCGCCGGATAGCGCCCGGATTTCTTCGTACCCGGCCTCTATCCCCATTTCCCTCATGCGTTCAAGTATCTGCAGATTCCGGCTTTCCCGCCGGCGGCTCAAATCCGCCAGGGCTTCCCGGAAACCCGGACCGGGCTCACGGATTCCCAACCCAAGAAGGTGGAACTCGCCATTGATCGTAACCGGTTCATAGGTGATCTCAATTTCGATCCCTGGAATAAACCGGATATGCTGTTGCTCCGCCTCCGCCCGGGCTTCCTCAAGACCGTCTATAGTGTCATGATCCGTCAAAGCTATGGCGGAAAGTCCCCGTTCTTTGGCGGCTTTTATCAATTCCGAAGGGGTCAAAGCGCCGTCAGAAGCCCTGGAATGGGTATGCAAATCGATCATATAACTCCGCAGTGATGGATTAGTATAGGATACGGCAATATAAATTGCTAGGATACGGCTTCCTTTTCGCAGGGCTTGGCAACACCAGCCCAATTCGGTGTCTACATTGAGCAACGGGGAATAGCTATTCCGGCTCTGTTTGAAGTACGTGAATGTTTGAAAACGAAGCCATTGCCATAAGCAAGGCAACAAAGCTGAAACTGCCGGATGCGATTATTAGGGCTACAGTAATTGTATATGGGGCTGAAGTGATCAGTTCCGATCCGCATTTTCTTAAATACGCATATCCGGCCTTGCGAATTTTGAAAACCCCATAATGTTTCAATGATTCCACGAGGCAAGTATAAAAAGGGAAGAATTAAGTGGACCCACCACTCTTCACTCCTGATTCCGATGCCTCTGTCACCGCAAGGCATATTCTGGTATAATTTAGAATCATGGAACGTGGAAAAACCCTGAAAATTGAGGGAGTACATAAATCTTTCGGAAGACTTCAGGCTCTGAAGAATGTCAGTTTTACCATTGAGGAGGGCCGTATCCATGGGATCATCGGCCCCAACGGTTCGGGGAAAACCACTCTGTTTAATTGTATAAGCGGTATCATCCCCCTGAGTTCCGGAACCATCTATTTCGGCGATACCGAAATATCCGGGATGCGGGCCGACAGGATTGCCAATCTGGGGATACGCCGGACCTTTCAGGCGGGAAAAGTGGCCCCTTCCCTGACGGTATTGGAAAATATTATGAGCGGCAACTCCTCAAAAAAGGAGAAGCCCCTGGAAAAAGAAGCGATGGAATTGATGGAGTCCGTGGGCATGAGGAATAGTGCGGATCGCTGGGCGGGGGATTTGGCCTGGGCAGAGCGGCAGTTTGTGCAGATACTCCGGGCTATTATCGGTAAGCCGAAAATACTCCTGCTGGATGAACCTGTCTCGGGGATGACCGCCCAAGAGATCGCTCTGGTGGTGAAGCTGATCAGAACGATTAAAACCATGGGCATAACGGCGGCGGTGGTGAGCCACGATATTAAAATGCTCATGGATACTGCGGAGTGGGTTACGGTACTGAACTTTGGTCAAAAGATTGCCGAAGGAACGCCGGAGGCCATTAAGAGAGACCCCCTGGTGATGGAGGCCTACCTTGGAACAGAGGAATGAAGTTATACTATCGGTACGGGATCTTTCCGTTTCCTATGACCATATTACGGTACTCCGGGGGATTAACCTTGAGGTCCGCAGGGGTGAAATAGTAGTTCTGGTGGGGGCTAACGGCGCCGGTAAGACCACTGTTATGGAAACTATCCTTGGGGTCAATGTTCCCGATTCGGGTTCCGTGAATTTCGAGGGCAGGAATATTACCAGGACGCCGGTGGATAAGAACGTACGTGACGGCATAACCCTGGTGCCTGAAGGCCGGGGAGCTTTTGCCTCCATGTCCGTGATAGACAACCTCCTCCTGGGGGCCCATCATGAGCTAAAGAGGGTGGATAAAAAGCTGGATTTTGTTTTTCATGTCTTCCCTATACTAAAAGCGAGGAAAAAACAGGTTGCGGGAACCCTTTCGGGCGGCGAACGGCAAATGCTTGTCATTGCCCGCGCTCTTATGTCCATCCCCCGGATGATCATGGTGGACGAGCCATCCATAGGGCTTGCGCCTATGGTTGTCAACACTATCTTTGATATACTGGTTAAACTAAATAAGGAAGGGTACTCAATCCTTCTGGCGGAGCAGAATGTCTGCCGCGCCCTCAAGTGCGCCCACCGGGCGTATGTGCTGGAAGCCGGCAGGGTGATTCGGGAGGGCCGGGCAGAGGATCTGTTAAATGACCCGGGAATCCGCGCAGCCTACTTGGGAGTGTAATGTGGAAGTATTGATCGCACAAATTATCAACGGCCTCTCTCTGGGCAGTATTTATGTACTCCTGGTAACAAGCTTTAACCTGCTCCTCCTGGTGGCTATGATCATTCACTTTGCCTTTCCGGTGGTCATCGTTTTTTCAATGTACATGGCCTGGCTTACCATGCAGATCACGGGCAGTATTATTGCAGGGGCGGCTGCCGCGCTTGTGTCCGCCATTATCGTCAATATGATCTCCGCCTCCGTTTTCCAGCATGTCATGGGCAAACGTGGGCCGGTGGATATTAACGCCACCATGATTGTCTCCATGGGCATAGGGATGTTGATCACCGAATTTTGCTCCCACAGTATTAATAAGGGCTTCCCCGTCTCTTTTCTGCGGATAGCCCGCGCACAGGAACCGATATGGCAGCGCGGCCTTATCAGTGTCAGTTACGGACAAGTGCTTACCCTTGCGGCGGGGATTGCGGCGGCGGCGGTTTTATTTTGGATACTGTATTCGACAAAACCGGGCCGGGCATTCAGGGCTGTTGCGGAAAATCCCGACGGTGCAAAACTGGCGGGGATTCCGGTTTTTAAAACCGCTCTCCAAAGTTATATGCTTACGGGGATACTGGGAGGTGTCAGCGCCGCCCTGATGGCCCTGCTCTTAGGTTCCGCGTCTCCTGACTTGGGAGATCTTCTGAGCCACAAAGTCCTGGGGGTGTCTATCATCGCCGGCCTGGGAAACCTTGCGGGAGGGCTGATCGTTGCCCTGCTCCTGGGCATAGCGGAAGCGGTTATCCAGGGTTTTTTCTCCGGGTCCTGGTCCAACGCCGCGGTATTTGTTATCATGCTGGCGGTAGTTCTGATAAAGCCCCGGGGTATCTTCGGCGCTAAATTGTAATCTAAGGGTACGATTTCAAAATGGCAAATTTTGAAATCGCCCCTGTAGGGAGTAAATTTGCCGGGTCCTTTGTTTTACTATCTGTGTTTTACCGCAATTTTTCTCCTGGCAAGCTGGGCTATATACCTACCCTACCGCATGGGACAGCTTCATTTTTTAGCGGTAGCCAACATGGTGATTTCCGCTTATTTTGGCGCCGTACTTTCCGGGGCGGCGGCGTCCGGTTCCCAGGGGGAGGTTTCCGCAGCCCTCGGCCTGCACTGGCCCTTTCCCGCGGTGCTCCTCGCCGCTACGCTCCTGGGCGGCTTAATCGGTTTTCTGGTTTCCCTGACCATAGGGGACGCCCCCTGTTTTGCCGTAGTAATCGTGGGCTTCACCTTTATGTATCTTTTCAAGACCATCGCAGAAAATACCGGGGTCCTGGGCAGAACCATGGGGATGTTCAACGTGCCCCGAATCATTAATTCCACCCAAGGGAACCGGGTTTTTTTGGTGCTTGTCATTTATTTCGCAGTAATACTAACGGGTTTTTTCATCCACCGGTTTGACAAGTCTTCCCTGGGCCGATCCGCGTCGGTGATCTTTGTGGACCGGGATTTGGCGGTTTCCCTGGGCATTGATGTTAAAAAAACAGGAATGGCGCTCCAGACCCTGTCCAGCGCCCTGGGGGGGCTTGCGGGGGTATTCTACCTCTACGTGACCCGTTCCATTTCTCCGGGTTTTATCACCTTCCATAATCTGGGGCTCTTCATGACCATCCTTTTTGTGGGGGGCTATACCACCCAATGGGGCGCCCTGCTTGCGGCTCCGGTCCTCTGGGGCCTTCCCCTGATCCTGCCCGAAAGCCTACAATCCTGGAAAAATGTCTTCTATGCCTTCATGCTTATTGTTATTATAATGGTTAAACCCGAGGGAATCATAACCCGCCCGGTCTTACGGCGGATCTCCTTCAAGATAAAAAAATTTTTTGGGGCAAAAAAATGAGAAAAAAGCATACCGCTTTTTATGCGGCGCTCATCCTCGGTATCTTCGGCGTCCATGCGGGCTGCAAGGGCGAGGGGAAACCTGGAGTTACGGTTGATACATGGGAAATCCCCTTCCTCAATGTGCTTACCGGCCCCATTGCCAGCGTAGGGGACTACCTCCAATGGGGAGCCGAATGGGCCGCCGCCGAGATCAACGCCGCCGGGGGCATTGCGGGGAAACCGGTACGAATTGTGCGGATCGACACGGGCATGGAGCCCGCTAAGGGAATCACCGAAATGTCTAAGCTCCTTGACACCGCCCTGGTTGTGATGGGCCCCGTGCCGGAGCCGGTAATCCTTGCCGCGGTCCCCCTGGCTGCCGAAGGGGGGATCTATTCCTTTACGGCAACCACTTCCTACGAATACGTCGCGGATTTTTATCCCTGGGCTATCAGTTGGTACCCCCCCACAGAGGAGCCGCTCCCTCCCATCATTACCGGTTGGCTTAACCATACCGGGGGCAAGCGGGTAGTTCAGTTTGTGGAGAACTACAGTGTGTGGATGGGAATGGCAAAAGCCCACGAAAAAGGCATACGTGACGCCGGGGCAGCAGTGCTTAACCAAGTTGATGTTCCCACCGACGCGGTAAGCTTTGGCCCTCTGGCGGTTAACGCCCTCTCCCAGAAACCCGATTCGATCATCTTTGCCTGTAACGCCCAGAAGATCCCCGGCATCATCACCGAATTAAAGACCCGCGGCTGGAACAAAATGGATTCCCTCCTGGTTTTTTCCTCCGGTGACGACGCCTCCCTGTATACCATCGGCGGGGATGCCGTTAACGGAATCATGATCTACAATCACACGGACCCAAACCTGAGCAGCCCCCGGTGGGACACGTTTAGGGAAGCCTTCAAAAAAGAGTACAACGGCATGGACCCCTTCAGCCTTTCTACCAACTACTACGACGCGGTCTATATGATAAAGAGGGCCATTGAGGAAACCGGCGTTACCGGGGACCCGAAAAAACTGGCCGCGGAACGGATACTTATCAGGGACTACTGCAACGAGATACAGCAATTTGAGGGCATCCAGTTCACCTGGAGTAATTCCCGGGCCTATCCCCGGAACAAGCCGGTCTACCTCTTTGAAGTACAGGACGGCGCCAAGATTAAGGTGCTGGAAATTAGGCCGTAAAACAGCAAACGCAAACAGAAGCCCGCGGCAGCGCAACATGTTGCGCGCCCGCCAAGGGCCGGTGTATACTGATTTCTCCGCCGGAGCCTGCACAGCAAAAGCCCCGCCGGGGCGGAAATTTAAGGAGCTTGGTATGAAAACACCGGGAACCGCGGCCCGGTATCCCGCCGCGGTTTTGGGGGGGGGGGGGGGGGGGGGGGGGGGGGGGGGGGGGGGGGGGGGGGG